>JADJUW010000003.1 GCA_016716835.1 Myxococcales bacterium
CCTGAATGGTTGGCTCGGCTGCCTACGCATGATGCGGTGACCGCCGTCGTGAGCGATGATTTGCCGGGGGCGGTGGCGCGCTGCCAAGCGAGCGACTTCTTCGTCGTCATGACGCGCGGGCACGCATCCGATCTGCCCATTCTTACCGAGCTCTACCGTCTTCATCCCGCGCCGCGCTACGTCGGGTGTATGGGCAGCGCGGTGAAAGCCGCGCGCCTGCGCCGCGAGCTCGCCCTTGCTGACGTTTCCGTCGCAGCCTTGGCTAACTTTTACTGCCCCATTGGCCTGCCGGTTGGCGGCAATGTGCCAGCCGAGATTGCGATTAGTGTCGTTGCGCAGCTGCTGCAAGTGCGGGATAGCGGGACCTCCCAGCCGGGGGCCGACGCTGCCGCCAGCGCGCCATGACTGTGCATTTGCTCAGCTTTGGCCACGCCTAGCGGCGCGCCGCGCCCCGTCAAGTTCGATAAGTTGCCACCTCACCCGAACTGACTGAAATTACTAGGCAGTGACAGGGCACGGGTTCGCACATACGTCGGTGTTGGCAGACGAGGTGATGCATGCCCTCGCGCCACGCCAGGGCGGCACCTATTGCGACGGCACACTGGGCGGCGCCGGCCACGCGCTTCTCATCGCGCAGGCACTGGGACCCAGTGGCCACCTTATCGGCATCGATCGCGATTTGGTGGCGCATCGCGCCGCACGCGAGGTGCTCGCCGCCGCACCATGCAACGTGACCTTGCTGCACGGCACCTTTGGCGACGTCGAGACGCTGCTCGCGGCCGCCGGCATCGCGCGCGTCGACGGCTTTTTGCTCGACGTCGGCGTGTCGTCGCCGCAGCTCGATCACGCCGAGCGCGGCTTTTCGTTCATGCACGCCGGGCCGATCGATATGCGCATGGATCCAAGCAGCGGCCCAACCGCGCTCGACCTCATCAAGACCAGCAGCGAACATGAGCTCTCCAACATCTTGCGCGACTATGGCGAAGAGCGCTATGCGCGCCGCATCGCGCAGATGCTGCAAGCTGCCGCCGCCGCGGACGCGCTTCACACCACGCTCGACGTAGCAAAGATTTGCGTCGAGGCGATTCCCAAGAAGGACCAGGCCAAGTCACATATCCACGCGGCGACGCGCACCTTTCAAGGGCTGCGGATCGCGGTAAATCGCGAATTGGAACAGCTAGAGCGCTTTCTCGAGGCATTTCCGCGCTTGCTTGCGCCGCGCGGTCGTTGCGCAATCATCAGCTTTCACTCACTAGAGGATCGGCTGGTAAAGCACGCCTTTCGCGACCTAGCGTGGGCGTCATCGTTGCCGCAAAATACGCGGCCGAGGCAGGCGAGCGTGCCGCCCCGGTGTGCACGCTCGTGACGCCCAAGGCAATTTTCGCCGAGGAGGCCGAGCTGGCGCACAATCCGCGCGCGCGCTCGGCACGGCTGCGCGCGTGTGAGCGCACCGACGCGCCGTATATTGAGAAAGTGAAGCAACCAAAATGAACTATCCGCAGCGATTCTATCGGCTGACCCGCCCGCTTGCCGCCCGGCTAAGTCAACCCAAGCGGTTGGCGCTGATGGTGGGCTTGGCTGCCCTCGTGGCCATGATGGCGATGGCGATCGTGCATCGACGCCAACGCATCGTGCACCTGGGCTATGAATTGTCGCAATTGGTCAAGGAGCGCGAGACGCTCGCAGAGGACGTGCGCGGCCTGCAGGTTGAACGCGCGGTGTTGGCGGCGCCAGATCGCGTACGCCGGCTGGCGCTCGAGCTTGGCATGCAGCCACCGCAGGCGACCGATGTCACCTCGGTGCCCTATGTGGCGCCGGCCACGGAGGCGCCATGAGCAGCGGGTTACTACGCAAAGAAGCGCCGCCAATTGGTTCGGCCGCGATGAAGCGAGGCATGCTAGTCGCCTTGACGCTGGTCTTGGGCTTTGCCGGCTTGGGGTGGCGTTCGTGGCAGCTACAGGTCGTGCACGGCGCGCAATTTCGCGATAAGGCGGCGCGGCAACACGAGAGCGTGGTGCGGCAGGCGGCGACGCGCGGCGCGATCTTGGATGCCGATGGCAAGCCGTTAGCCATCACCGCCGATGGCGAGTCCATTTTCGCCGATCCACGCAAGGTGGTTGATGTTACCGCGACCGCCGAACGGCTTGGCGCGATCTTGCAGCGCGATGTGCGCGAGCTCGAAGATCTGTTGTCGTCGCCAAAGCAATTTGTCTGGCTGGCGCGGTTTGCCGAGGGTGCGCAGATCGACGCCATCAACGCCGCGAAGTTGCCCGGCGTCGCGGTGAAACGCGAGCCGCGGCGGTGGTATCCCGCCAGCGGTTCGATCGGTACCTTGATCGGCTTTGCCGGCATCGACGGCGACGGCATCGACGGTCTCGAGCTGAGCCTCAACGATTATCTGCGCGGGCAGGACGCTAGCATCGAGGCCCTGCGCGACGCGCGCGGCAAGACGATGTTGGCCAATGGCACCACGGCGGCGATGGCAGGCAGCACCGTGCGACTTGTCGATCGATCGCACGATCCAAGACATCGCCGACGCCGCGTTGCGCGAGTCGATTGAAACCAATGTCGCGGTCGCGGGCACGGTGGTCGTGCTCGATGTGAAAACGGGGCGGGTGCTTGCGATCGCAACGGCCCCAAACTACGACTCTAACAAGCCCGGCGATGCCGAACAAACCCAGGCGCGCAATCGCGCGGTCACGGACGCCTTTGAAATTGGCTCGGTGATGAAGCTGTTCACGATCGCGGCCGCGCTCGATAGCGGCATCACCACGCCGCACGAGCGCTACTTCGTAAAAAACGGCTGGAAGGTCGGCAGCAAGCATTTCAGGGACACCCACGAAGATGGCATTTTGACGACGTCTGAAATCATCAAGCGGTCGTCGAACGTCGGCACCATTCAGATCGCGCTCCGCTTGGGTGCGCTTGGCCTGTTTGACGCGCTCGCGCGCTACGGCTTTGGCACGCCTACGGGCATCGAGTTGCCCGGGGAGCGCGCCGGCACGCTGCGCCACGGCAAGACGTGGCGCGACATCGAGCTGGCGACCATGTCATTTGGCTATGGGCTGCAAGTCACGCCGCTGCAGCTCGCGGCCGCCGTCGCCGCGATTGGCAATGATGGCGTGTATCAAGCGCCGCGCATCGTCGCCGACGTGGCCGACGCCTTCGGGCGTTCAATCTACACGCCGGATGCGCAACCTCGTCGCGTCATGAAAGCCGAAACCGCGACGGCGGTGCGCGAGATGATGCGCAGCGTCTATGAGGGTGGCGAGCTGCCGGGCACGGCGGCCAAGGCGCCAGTACCGGGCTTTGTCTGTGGCGGCAAGACCGGGACGGCGCGCAAGCTCGACGTTAAGACCAAGGGGTACGGTGTGAAGAAGTATTACGCGTCGTTTGCCGGCTTGGCGCCGATTGAGTCGCCGACGCTCGCCATTGTCGTGCTCATCGATGAACCCACCGGCAAGAATATTTATGGCGGCAGCGTCGCGGCGCCGGTATTCGCACGCGTCGCCAGCGAGGCCCTTACGTACCTAGGCGTCGCTGGTACGCCAACCCCCGCGCCCTCGGCACCAGGTAGCAGCGAGGGCGCCGCCGCGGTTGTGACCGTGAGTCCTGCGATCGATGCTAACGAGGAAGGGGCCGACGTGGACGGCCTGCTTGGCCTTCCCGCCGACCTTGGCCTCGCGCTCGATGGCGCGGAGCTCTATCGCGACGACCTGCAGCAGGTGCCGAGCTTGATCGGCCTCAGCATGCCTGCGGCACTTGAGTTAGCCGCCGAACGCGGCCTCGAGCTCGCGGTTACGGGTAGCGGCATCGTGGTCGGCCAGCAAGCGCAGTGGCAGGACGGCAGGTTGGTGGTACATGTTCATTTTGCCGACGGCCGGGAATTCGTACGCCATGAAACAACAAGCCGCGACGTTGGGCCTGCTCTGCGACGCCTTGGCGGCCGCGGGGCTGCTGCTCGAGCACGATGTCCGTGAATCGGACAAGTCGCGCATCGCCCAACTCGTCACCGAAGACTCGCGTCAGCTCGCCCCTGGCGCCGTGTTTGTCGCGATCGCAGGCAGCCGGCAGGACGGCCATGCGTTGGTGCCGCAGGCGCACGACGCTGGCGCAATTGCCGCGGTCTGTGAGCGGCGCCTAGACGTCGACGTGCCTCAGCTCATCGTGACCAGCACCCGCCGCGCCCTCGGGGTGTTGGTCGGGCTCATGCATGGCGAGCCCGCGCGGGCCCTTGCCTTGGTCGGCATTACCGGCACCAATGGCAAGACGACCACGAGCTATCTTGTCGAAGCCATCTTGAGCGCGGCGGTGCACAAGCCAGGCGTGATCGGCACGGTTAGCTATCGCTTTGGCGGCGCCAGCCACGATGCGCCCTACACCACGCCGACACCCGATGTCCTCCACGGCACCCTGGCGGCGATGCGCGCGGCCGCCTGCTCGCACGTCGTGATGGAAGTGTCGTCGGCGGCGCTGACGATGGATCGACTAGCCGGCGTGCAGTTTTCGGTCGGCGCATTTGCCAATCTCACACAAGATCACCTCGACGTGCATGGCAGCATGGAGGCGTATCGCGACGCCAAGGCCTTGCTCTTTGCCAACCATCTCGCGCCCGGCGGCATCGCCGTCATTAATGTCGATGACGCGTATGGGGCGGCGATGGTCGCCGCGGCGACGAGCGCCGGTGCCAAGGTGCTCCGTGTATCGTGTGGCGCACATCCGGCAGAGATCGCGGTCGAGCGCTTTGAATCGACGATTACCGGCATTACGGCGCAGCTTCGAACGCCGCGCGGCGTTTTGCAAATACGCTCGCGACCGCTGCTGGGCCAATACAACGTCGCCAATATCGCGCTCGCGCTTGGCATTGGCGAGGCGCTTGGCTTGCCGCTTGAGGCCATCGCCCGCGGCATCGCTGAGCTCCCCGGCGTGCCGGGGCGGGTGGAGCGCGTCGCCAACACGGCGGGCCTCGATATCTTGGTCGACTATGCGCACACGCCGGACGCGCTCGAAAACGTGCTGAGCACGCTGCGGCCGCTGACCAAGCGTCGCCTGCTATGCGTGTTTGGCTGCGGTGGCGATCGGGATCCTACCAAGCGACCCAAGATGGGCGCGGTGGTTGCGCGGCTTGCCGACCTCGCCTTTGTCACCTCTGACAATCCTCGCACCGAAGACGCGTGGGCGATCCTCGACATGGTGCTTGCCGGCATCCCGTCGCCACACCGTGTGATCGCGGATCGCGCCGCCGCGATTGCCGCCGCGGTGGCCGAAGCCGTGCCTGGGGACATCGTTCTCATCGCCGGCAAGGGCCACGAGGACTACCAGATCATCGGCCACGAAAAAATTCACTTCGACGATCGCGAACACGCGGCCGCGGCCGCGGCGCAGCGCCCGGCCTTTGCGGCGGCGCAGCTCGCGGCGGCGGCGGGCGCTACGTTGGCGGTGAGTGCGGGCAGCGCCTCAGCGACCAGGGGAGGCGACACATTTTCACGCGTCCACATCGATGGACGAACCGCCGCGCCAGGTGATCTCTACGTCGCTATCGTCGGTGAGCAACACGATGGGCATGCATTTTGCGCCCAGGCCGTCGCCGGTGGTGCCACGGGGGTGCTCGTAGCGCGCGCGTGGGCTGACGCCGAAGCCGCCGCTGGGCGTAACCCAATCGCGCCCGTCGTCATGGTCGCCGACGACACGCGGCTTGCGCTGGGTAAGATGGCGGCGGCACATGCGGCGGCGTGGCGCGGTGAGGGTGGGGCCGCTAGCATCCGGCGCATCGTCGCCGTCACAGGGTCAGCGGGCAAGACGACCACCAAGGACTTGCTTGCCGCGGCGTTCGCTGCGGCGGGACCAACCCATGCGGCTGCCGGCTCGCTCAACAACGAAACCGGTGTCCCCCTCACCATGCTCGGGCTACGCGCGTTTCATCAATTCGCCGTGCTCGAGATGGGCATGCGCGGCGCGGGTCAGATCGATTACCTAGCTCAGCTTGCCCGCCCCGACGTTGCCGTCGTCGTCAACGCGGGGACGGCGCACATGGAATTACTCGGTTCGACCGAGGCCATCCTGCGCGCGAAGTGCGAGATATTTGGCGGCCTGGCGCCGGGCGGTGTTGCTGTCTATCCCGCCGACGACGCCCGCTTTGCATCCGTGGTTCGTCAGATCGCGCCCAAAGCGCGGCACCTTACCTTTGGCGAGGCCCCGCACGCCGATGTGCGCTTGCTAGCGGTGACTTCGCGCGGTGCGGCGGGCAACGAGCTCGAGATTTCTGCGCAGGGCAATGTCCAGCGCGTCATGCTGCGCCTGGTCGGCAAGCACAACGCGATCAACGCCTGTGCCGCGCTGGCCGCCGCGCTCGCCGCGGGCGTCGCCGATCAGGTCGCCGCCAGTGGCCTTGCCCATGCGCGCGCGCCACATATGCGCGGCGAGTTAGCGTTGCTGCATGGCCGCAACGTGCTCATCGATTGCTACAACGCCAATCCTGCCGCCATGGCCGCGGCGTTGCATACCCTGGCCGAGCTTGCGGCGGGTAGCCCTTGTGTCGCAGTGCTTGGCGACATGCGCGAGCTAGGCGACTTGGCGGCTGAGGCTCATCGCGAGGTGGGCGCGCTTGCCCGCGCGCTCGGCGTTACGCTCGTAGCCATCGGCGATCATGCGCCCGACATGCTTGCGGGCTGGCAAGCGGCGCCAGGGACCACAGCAGCGACCGCCGAACGCGCCGAACGCGCCGAACGCGCCGAACGCGCCGAACGCGCCGAACGCGCCGAACGCGCCGAACGCGCCGAACGCGCCGAACGCGCCGAACGCGCCGACACCCCCGCCACGGCGGCCGCCCGCGCCGTTGCCCTGTCAGCGACCGGCCAATGGATCTTAGTCAAGGCCTCGCGCGGCATGCGGCTCGAACGCGTGGTCGAAGCGATGGCGGCTTTGCCCGCGACCGCCGCTTCTCCTTCATCGTCAACTTCGCCTCCAGCTACCACCTAAGCGTCAGGAGCAACATGCTGTTCTATCTCTTCTACGACATCCTGGCCAAGTACGACGCGCTGTCGTGGATGCGCGTCTTTCGCTACACGTCGATGCGCATCATCGCCGCCGCGATTACGGCGCTCATCATCTCCTTCGTGGTCGGCCCGTGGTTTATTGAAAAACTAAAGTCGCGCCAAATTGGCCAGCAAATCCGCGACGACGGCCCACAATCGCATCTCAAGAAGGCGGGCACGCCGACCATGGGCGGCTCGCTGATCCTAATGTGCTTGGTCGCTTCGACGTTGCTTTGGTGTGATTTGGCCTCGCCGTTTGTGTGGCTGGCGCTCTCGGTCACCGTCGCGTTCGGCGCGATTGGGTTTGCCGATGACTACGCCAAGGTTAGCAAGAAGAACACCAAGGGCGTCTCCGGCAAGGTTCGCCTTTTGCTCGAGTTCGCCATCGCCGCCGCCGCGATGTCGTATCTCTGCTACAGCGACATGCTGCCCGAGGCGATCCGGCTTAAGCTGCAGTTGCCGTTTACGAATTTCTATGCCGATACCGGCTACTTCTTGCCGGCTTGGGCCTATATCGGCTTCGGCTCGATCGTCATCGTCGGCACCGCCAATGCGGTCAATCTCACCGATGGCCTCGATGGCTTAGCCATCGGGCCCGCCATCATGAACGCCGGCACGTTTCTGATTCTCGCCTACATCGCGGGCGCTACCACCACGATCGTCGCGGGCGGCCAGGAGCAAACCATTGCGCAGTATCTGCATGTTGCGCACATTCGGGGCGCCGACGACCTCGCCATTTTCTGCGCCGCGCTGTTTGGCGCCGGCGTAGGGTTTCTTTGGTACAACTCCTATCCCGCCTCGGTCTTCATGGGCGACGTTGGCGCGCTATCGCTCGGCGGTGCCATCGGCATGCTGGCGGTGCTCACCAAGAACGAAATGGTCTTGCTCTTGGTCGGCGGCGTCTTCGTGATGGAGGCCCTTAGCGTCATCATCCAGGTCGGCTCATTCAAGCTGCGCGGCAAGCGCGTCTTCAAGATGGCGCCGATTCACCACCACTTCGAGCTCAAGGGCTGGCCCGAGCCAAAAATCATTGTGCGCTTTTGGATGATCAGCCTGCTGCTCTCCCTGCTCGCCATCGGCACGCTTAAGCTGCACTAGGGCGTGCGAACGCGACACCCGCGGCGCGATCACGAAAATGTGGCGCGCCGTGCGCCTTACGTTTCTGCTCGGCGCGTCTAGTTAGGCGCGGCGGCGGCGGAAGAACATGAGGCCGAGGGCGGCGAGCGCGAGCAGCAGCGGTGACGCGAAGCCTTGGTTGGCGGAGCAGCAGCCGTTTTCGCTCCCGGTTGGCTCAATGCAGTCGTCGCCGGTGCAGATGTCACCCGCTAAAACGCCCACGACGCAGAAGTCGTCGAGCGCCCATCCGGCGAGTTCGAGGCCCTCGTCCGATTTGAGATTTACGCCGACCTGCAGCGCAAAATTCGTCTCGCTGCCAAACGCGGCGGCGGCCACGTTGGCCGTGATGTCGATATCGTGAAAGCGCCATTCGTTATCGCTGTGGTTGCTCGAGCCCACGCCCTGCTTGTTGGTCCACACCGGGGTATTGCCGACCAAGACATTGGCGCTGTCAAACGTGCTGTCTTCGACGCCGAGCCAGCGCTGATATTGAATGCGGATTTTGGCATAGCGGGTGATGTCCATCGGAATGGTCGGTGCCAAGGCGGTGTACGTCGCGCTTGGCTGATACGGCATGCCCAGGCCCAGCGTGAAGATTTTGCTACCCGAGACGGCCGAGGTCGGCTCACCATTGGAGGCACCCGCCGACGGGGTCCCGACGCTCCACGAGTTGTTCGCGCCGGAGGCGGAGGTTGTCCAGCCTGGATCGACCTCGAAATCGGTGCAATAGACTTCTTCGACGGCGCCGACGTAATACTCATAGTAAGGGTCGACTTGGTTGCGCGGCAGGCGAACGGTGTTGCCGTTGCTCAGCGTCATGCTGACCTGATAGCGAACCACGCTGCCAGGGTTTTGCGCCGGAATTTGTGCCGAGTAGTCGTTGCCACTTGCCGTCATGTCGAGCGTCGCGCCGCCGGCGCCTTCGCGCAGCTTCCACTCAAGCGTGGCTTTCGTTACGGTTGGCGCGGGGCAGTCTTCAATTTCGGCTGGCGTCGCCTGGACGGTAACCGTGGTGCCGTCGAATTGCGGCACGCCGATGTCCAGCAGCGAGCTAGCCGCTGCCAGGCCGTGCGAACCAAAGGCGCTGAGGAGCATGCAGTAGTTTGGCGTGCCATTGCCAATGTTGCCGTCATTGTCGTCGTAGGCGAGCGCCTCGGCAAACGTCGACGGCATATCCGACGCGTGCCGGATGATCGCGAGAAATACCTCGTCGGTATAGCGGATGCCCGCGCTCTCGCCCATGTCGGCGATCGCCGCCTTGCGCAAGTCCCACAACGCACCCGCGATGATCAGGCCATTGTCGTGAATATTGCCTTCTTCGAGGTCCTCGGGCCACGAGCGTTCGGTGCCTGGTGGGTCCACGTGACGTAGCGCCGCCGCTGGGCTGCTGCTGAAAAACCCACGCCCCATGCCAGCGTCGCCGGTAATCGTCGCCGCATAATAGTCGGCCACACCTTCACCAAGCGCGCCGTCCCATTCAAGTCCTGGGATCTGCTGCTGGCCGTGAAAGGAGTGGCCAAACTCGTGATACACGACGTCGGCGAGCCGCCCCGTGTTCTCGCAATCGTCATCTTTTTGTAAGAAGTGAATGTCGTCGCCCGTTGAGTAAGCGTTGCAGGATCCGTCCTCGTTTACGACGACCGGGATTTGTTGCTTGGTCCAATTTAGATTCGGGTCGAGCGCCAAGGCATAGCGCTTGGCGATGTTCACGTGCACAAACGCCGAGATCTGGGCGTCAACATACTCACTCGCTATGGAGGCCCATTCAAAAATGCCGCCCGACGCCAGCGCCTGGCTAAACGAGGCCAGCGATCCCACGGCGTTGTCAATATACGCGTAGCGGCTGGTTAGGCTCGGGGAAACCGTGGCGGCCGAGCTCCCGCTCCATGACACCACGCCATTGGCATCGGCTTGCACGTCGTTGCCATTGACCGTGTAGTCCGCAAACGGCACCGCATAGGTGGCGCGGTCGCTGCCCGGATAACGCTCAGGCGCGTTGTAGCGAACCGTGCCGGTGCCAAAACGCAGCAGTTGGCGACGCGCCACCGGCTTGCCACTTGCCGCATCGACATAGACGTCCCAACGGCCGCGCGGCGCGTGCGCGTCGACCGTGACCGTCGCAACCACTTGGTAGGTCACCGGGTGCCCGGCGCGGACGATTGGTAAGATAGCCGTTTGGCCGCGCACGGCGCTGGCGACGGTGCTGCCATAGACCTGCTCGATCCACAGGCTTGCCAAGGACGTCGCTGTCGCGTCGTCGACCGTGCGCAGGGGCGCGCGTACGCCAAATGCGCCGACATTAGGCAAGGCCTGCGAGCGCAACAAAAATAGGCGGTCGTTTTTAAACGATACGCTGAGCTGGCCGCCGAGCACGCGCAAGCCCGCCGCCGATTGCACGAAGGCGACGGTGCGAATGCCTTGCTGCTCAACATTGGCAACGAGCTGCAAATCGCTCATGGCCGTGCCTGGTGCCAACAAATCGAGGTGCGTGGCAATAAAGCTGCGCGCGGCGGACTCGGCCGTCGCCGCCGAGGCGTTGGCCCCGCTGACATACATCGAGCCACCCCACAGGCGTGATGGGACGTCGGTCGCCGCATCAAAAATGCCGCGCCAATTCGCGTCCGTCGCCAGCAGCGCGGTGAACGCTCGCTTGTCGCGAGGCTCAGGCCGTACCATGCGAGGGCCACCGGCAACGCCGCCCTCGGCGAGATGGAGGCCATACTCGCGCGAGGCGTCGTGAGGGGCCGCGATGGCCACGGTGACAATACTAGCGGCCAAGAGGCCGGACACAAACAGGGTGCTTATTGCTTTCACGCGGGCAATGTAATGGCGAACGACTGACTTGTCAGCCATAAATTTGTCGCGGGGCCGTGACAACGGCTGACGGCAGCCTAGACCGAGATCGCAGCGCGCGAAGCGTGTTCAACCGAAGGAAAAACAGCGACTTACAAAAGCGCGCAATTTGCGAGAATTGTCTTGCGATGGTCCTGCAAGGTCGGCGTCAGCTTGGTCTCTAGGAACAAGTGGTCCGCCTCGGGGCATCGGTAGGGATCCGAGGCGAGCTGCCAACATTCCGTTGTCGCGGCCTCGCCGCACGGCGCTAGCATGACTTCGGTTTGATTTGCCTCGCCGTAGTCGGTCACCACCGATACCTGACAATTAGGTTGCAGTCCCGGCGCCGTGGCATCTTGGTCTGCAAGCTCGCCGTCAATGCAAGGATTACCTATGTAGTCGATAATAATCCCGGCGATCTGCATCAGGGCGGGCGTGAGATCGCTGGCGCAAATGCTCTGCTCGGTGGTGCCAAAACCCCGATAATGATTCACCAGCGCCTGCAGCCTTACCGCCGGCCTGGCGATGTATTGTTCGCCCTCCGCGCTGGCGTAGACATCGCCCGCACCTTGCTGCACGCACGACGGCGCCAACGTCACCGCGGTTAACTCCGCCGCCCACGCGCTGGGCGTATTAATGACGCGCACCTGCGACGGGTCGGTGTCGCCGGCGATCGTCGCGATGATCGTATTGCGTTTAGGTTTGATCGCCGCGAGCGCGCTGGTGACGTCGCTAAGCTCCATGGCGTAGGGATTGGCCGCGGCGATCTCGCAACCATGCCGCACCCCCGCGGTGCGTTCGTTGCTTGGCGCGTCGCCGTCGCAGGTCACGCCATATTCCCAGCAGCGAAACGACGCCAGGGGCCCAAGCGTGCCCGCGGCGCTCGTGGTGTTTTCAAACAAGGCGTTGCTGCCGACCGCGCCCGAGCAGTCGTCCTCGTCGGTGAGAAAGATGATCGCGAGATACGCGTTAGGCCGGATAAACCCTGGGTTGGTCGCGGGATTGACGGCGTCGATCACCGATTGAAACGGTTGCTCAAAGCCGCAGCCGCCAGTGCCGAGGTTGGCGTACGCCGAAAATGCGTCCGCCAGGCTGGCGTACCCTTCGCTGGCCCAGCTCGTTACGCGCGTATCCGAGCCGTCGGGCAAGACATCGCTGATAAAGGGCGACTTGCCGGCCGGCGCGCGCAGCGTGCCGCCGCCACCACCGCAGCCCGCAAGTCCTAGCTGGCGGCCATCGGTCGAGACGACGCCCATATGCAGATTGGGCATCCCCCGGCCGATGTGGCTCAACACGTCGATGAACGCTGGAAAGTTCGCGATCAGGTTGGCCTGTTCGCCAGCCATCGAATTTGAGTTGTCGATCACCCATAGAAGGTCGAGCTCGTTGTTGGGATCGACCGGCCACCGCTTGACCGCCACCTTGGCCCCCGCGATGGGCGCATCGGCCACGTGGCGCTCCTGGCACGCAACCATCGCGGCGAGCGCCCCCGCCGCGATGGCTACGGCACTCGTGGTTCGCAAATCATAATCTTCCCTCGCCCTTATGTTCTGTTGCATTCGCTTGCCTCCTTGGCCGCGGGACAATGCCCCGAGGCAAAGCGAGTTCGCGAAGGAACGTGCTAACAGTCACTGTCACGCCCTGACAGCGGCTAACAGCCAAAAATTTCCGCGAAGACCAGGGCGCGGACTAGCGCCCACATTGACTTGCGTGGCTATTGCAGCGCGCAGCCGGCAACAAACGTCTTGGTATTGTCGGTTGCGGTTTCGTCGCGCTCGATGATCAAGATCAGGTTGTGGTCGGTGTCGCTGCATTTTGCGGGGTCGGCCTCAAGCTTCCAACAGTTGTTGGTAACGCTCGCCGAGCATTGCGGGAGAATTTCTTCCGATTGATCCGCCTCGCCGTAGTTGGTGACCACCGAGACTTGGCAGTCTGGCTGCAGGCCAGCGGTGTTGACGTCGGCGTCCTTGAGATTTCCTTGGATGCAGGGATTCCCGACCACCTCTTTGAGCAAGTTGGCGATTTGCGTTAGCGCCGGGGTTAAGTCACCCGCGCAAATGCTTTGCGACGAGCTGCGGTTTGGATAGTTGTCGAGCAAGGCCTTGAGGCGCACCGCGGGGCGCGCAATCGTGCTTTCGCCTTCGGGGGTTCAGAGTGGATCCGGCGCGCCTGGCTGGACGCAAGACGGCGCCAACGTGACAGGGGACTTTTCCGCGGTCCACGCCGTAGGTTTTTGGATGACGCTGACGTTGTCGACGTCGGTATCGCCTTGAATCGACGCGACGATGAGCTGGCTCTTGCGCTTCACCGTCTCGAGGGCGTCGACGATGGTGCCGAGCTTCATCGTGTACGGGCTGTCGTTGTCGATTTGGCAGTCGCGACGAACGCCCGCGAGGCGTTCATTGCTTGGCGCGTCGCCATCGCATTGCACGCCGTATTCCCAGCAGCGAAATGAGGACAGCTGCCCGAGTTCGCCGGTGGAGTTGCCGTAGTTGACATACAGGCCGTTGTTGCCAATTTCGCCCGAGCAGTCGTCTTCGTCGGTTAGGAAAATCACGGCCAAGAAGGCATCGTCGCGAATAAAGCCTGGGTTGGAATTTGGCCCGATGGCATCGATGACAGACTGAAAATGCTGCTCGAAACCGCAACCGGTGGTGCCGATGGCGGCATAATCTGAAAACGCCTCGGCTAGGCTGCCGTAGCCTTCGCCCGACCAGCTGTTGGTACGGGTCTGCGAATTCTCAGGCAAGATGTCGGAGATGTACGATGACTTGCCCGCGGGCGCGATGAGCGTGCCGCCGCCGCCGCCGCAACCGCTAAGGCCGATGTTGCGACCATTGGTCGAAACGACGCCCATATGAACATTGGGCAGGCCGCCTTCGATCGATTCGAGGACCGAAATGAAGGCAGGAAAATTGGCGATCAGCGCGGCTTGCTCGCCATCCATCGATTTGGAGTTGTCGACGACCCACAAGATGTCGATGTTGCGATTGAGCTCGACCGGAATGCGCTTGACTTCGACCTTATCTTGGACCGGTGGGACCTCGGCGATGTCGCGATTGGGGCAGCCCATAAGGGCGCCGGTCAGCGTAACGGCGAGGCCGGCGCCAAGCGTAAGCGCGGGACGATTTGTGCGGCAGGGGCGTGACTTCATGACCAATCTCCTTGGGGCGAGCACTATGCGACGAAACGATACTCTACAGCAACTCCTGTGACGCGGGGCGTGCGGAATCGCATAGAACGATCAGGCGAGGGGGCTTCGTGCCAAAATCGCACGCATTTCGTAGAGCTTTAAGGTCGAATTAAAATATCGCAATACTTATGTAAGTGCCCGTAAAAACAAAGAAAGTAGTGGGTAATTCGTGCATTGCAAATGGGCGTGTTACCATTTTTTGGTGGACAAACTGGGACGTCTACAGCTGCGCCGAGTCGCAGATGTATTTTCATCGCAATCGCCGATTCTCTGGAGAATTTGGCCGTTGCGGGCGAAATGGCGTGCGCCGGCTAAGATTGAGTTTTGCCAAGAAGTTGCGCCTACTGCAACGCCGACCCTACCATGTAGGCAAAGGTAACCAAGAGTAGGTCAACGGGGGAATCATGGCCAAGAACTGTATCGGACTCGACATAGGCTCAAACAGCGTTAAAGCGGTGCAAGTCAAGAAGACTCGCAGCGGGTATGCGCTGCAGGCATTTGGCATGCAACCGCTGCTGCCGCAGACCATCGTCGACGGCACGATCATGGATCAAGGCGCTGTTATCGACGCCATCCGCGCGCTGTGGGATCGGCTCAAGCTGCGGCAAAAAGAGGTCGCCATCGCCATCGCCGGCCACTCGGTCATCATCAAGAAGATCGCGGTGCCCGCGATGCGCGTCGACGACATCGACGAGCAAATCAAGTTCGAGGCCGAGCACCATATCCCATTCTCCAAGGACGACGTCGAGATTGACTACCATCTCATCAATCCACTCAATTCCAGCGGCCAGACCGAGCTGCTGCTCGTGGCTGCCAAAAAAGAAGTCGTGGCCGACTATGCGCAGGTGGTGCGCGACGCCGGGCTGATTCCGCTCGTCGTTGACGTCGCGGCCTTCGCCAGCCAGAACGCCTTTGAGGCTAACTACCAGCTCGATCCGCGCGAGACCATCGTGCTCATCAATGTCGGCGCCTCGATCTCGAACATCAACATCGTCCGCGCTGGCACCAGCTTGTTTACGCGCGACGTGACCATTGGCGGCAATGCCTTTACCGAAGAAATCCAGAAGCAACTCGGCGTCAGCGTCGACGAAGCTGAGGCCTATAAGGTGGGCGCCTATGCCGAGGGCAGCGCCTCGCCTGGCGACATCGAGCGCGTGCTCGAGAGCGTCGCCGAAGTCATGGCGGGTGAGTTTCAGCGCTCGCTCGATTTTTTCTTGGCGACGGCTTCTGACGCCAACGTAACCCGCATCTGCCTGGGCGGCGGCTCGGTCAAGGTCGCATCATTGATGCGCGCCATCGAGAAGCGTTCGCGGCTCACCGTCGAGCTCATCGACCCGTGGAAACGCGTCGAAATCGATTCATCGCTTGACCGCAACTACCTGCAGGCTCACGGCCCCGAGGCCTTGATTGGCCTTGGCCTCGCGATGCGTGCGCCCAACGATAAGTACTAGGAGGACCACCATGATTCGCATTAACCTCCTCTCACAAAAACGCGTTCGCAAGCCCGCCAGCGGCGGGCAGAAGCAGATCGTCATCGGCTTTGCCGCGCTGGTTGGCGTCCTCGTTGTCGCGTACGCGATTTCGTACCGCCCGGCGCAGAGCGACCTTGCGACGCTTGAAGAAAACAAGGGCAAGCTCGAGGCCGACAACGGCCAGAAGCGCGGCCGGCTGGCCAATTTTCAGCAAGAAAAAGACGCCGTCGCTGAGATCGAAAAGCGCGCCGCTTCGATCGAGCTGCTCGCGAATGCGCGCTCAGCGCCGGCAAACTTTATGCACGAACTAAGCGAGATTCTCACGCCGGGCCGCCAGCCGACCATGGACAAGCGCACGGCGAAGCTGGTGTCAGAGGGCGATCCGAATCGCTCATTTTCGCTGGACTGGGATCCCAAGCACGTGTGGATCGAATCGTTTGAAGAGACCAAGGGCAAGTTCAAGCTCAATGGCTTTGCGCAATCCAAGCCTGACGTAACGCAGTTCGAGAAGCGCCTGCAGGCGTCGCTCTACTTCTATGACGTCGAGCGCGAGAATGACGAGCGCGTCTCCGCTGGCGCCACGGGCATCTCGTATTACAAGTTCTCGCTGATCGGAAAGGTGGTGTACTAATGGCCTCGTTAAATGCCGCCATCAATGAGTTTGCCCGCCGCCCGCCGCAATTCAAGGTGGCCGTTTTCGGCGGCCTCGCGGTGGTGCTCGGGCTGCTGTACTGGCAATTCTTGCTGTCACCGATCAACGTCAAGCGCGACGAAACGCGCAGCGCCATCTCATCGCTGGAAGGCGAGCGCGACAAGCTGACCGCGCAGGAAAAAGAATATCGCGAGCTGCTCGACAAGCGCGAACGGCTTGAGCGCGTCACCAAAACCATCGAGCGCGTGCTGCCGACCGACGCCGAATTGCCGGCGTTTTTTGAGATGCTCGACCGCCGCTTTAGCGAGGCCGGCGTCGAGGCACGCAAGGTGACCCGCAAGCCCGAGGTGGCCGTCGACAGCTTTATCAAGGTGCCGGTGGAAATCGAAATCACGGGTACGTACCTGCAAATCAAGCGCTTCTTTGCGTCGCTGGTCGCGGGCAAGCCGGTTGGCGACGAGGGGGCCGACGCCACCGAGGCTGCGCTCGAACAAGATCGCATAATTACGGTAGAGGACTTCTCGCTCAGGCGGGCGACCAGTGACAAGCGCGCCGATGGTGCGGAGCTCTTGGTGGCTAAGTTTACGGCGGCGACGTTTCGGCAGGAGGGTCGCATTGCGCCGGCCACCGCCGCGCCAGCGGCAGCCGGTGGTGCCAAGCCCTCGCCGACGCCGGCCACTAACCCGGTGAGCAAGGCCAAGGCGGATACGACCAAGGCCATGGGCAAATCTGAGACGCGCGCCGCGGGGACACCCGCCGCAGGTGGCTCGGGAAAGGCAGGTAACTAGCCGTGAAACCTAACGACAACACCTTGCGAAATGGGCGGCGGAGCGGGCCATTGGCGCTGCTTTGCGCCTTTTCGCTCAGCGCCTGTGGCGATGATGAGGGCGGCTCGGCGCCACCACCACCGGCAGCCGTGGGACGCGGCGGGACCGCCGCCAAGCCTGCGGCCGCTGCTACCAAGAGTGGCGAATCGCTCGATACGTACCGAAAAATCGAGATGCTGGTCGATGGCGACGAGGCAAAAACGATTCGCCATCAATTCAAGGAGCGCGATTTCAGCAGCGATCCAAACCTGGAAAACCGCGATCCGTACCGCTCGTTCGTGGGTGGTGGCATCGGCGAAGGCGCCGGCAGCCAAGCCCAGCTGCGCGACACCGAGCAGTGCCGCAAGGACCGCCAAATCGCGACGAATTTTGGCGTGCGCGATCTGCGCTTGTCGGCAATCTTGGCAGCGGGCACGCAGCGCCATGCGATGTTTCAAGATTCTACCGACTACGGCCACTTCGTTATGCGCGGCGACTGCGTCGGCAAGGAAAAGGCGCGCGTCGTCGAGGTAGGCGCCGGCTTTGTCCGCTTTGAGTTTCTTCCCGAGGTGGCGCCCGGTCAGCCTCCGCGCGCGTCGGAAACCTTTGACGTCCAGCTCTTTCCGGACGAGGTCCAGACCAATGTCACCGAAGGCGGTGGCCTATGACGGCAAAAAGTTTGTCCGCTTCGCGTGGTCACGCGACAATATTTTCAAACAACACGATGCAGGCCGCAGAGATAACAGGAGTTGGTATGCGCACATTAAATTCGCGAAGCACCGCAACACGGCGAATCGCCTGGCAAATCCTGGCGCTGGCATGGGGCTTGATGTTGCCGCTGGCGTCGGCTGTGGCCGACGTGCGCAACACAGTCGGCGCGCTCGCGGTGCAGGCGGGCGATACCCCGGCGGCGACGAAGGTCACCATCGGCGGCTCGCGCAGCGCCACCTTTAATGTGTATCGCCTCGAACGGCCCAATCGCGTCGTCATCGACGTCTCGGGCGCAACCTTGGCGGCGTCCGTGGGGGGCCAAGAACAGGCCACGACCCTGACGTCTTCAACGTGGGCGGTGAGCCAGGTTAGCGCACAACAACTTGCCGACAATGGCTCGCTGGTCCGCGTCGTTGTGACCATGGCGCGACCAGGCACCTACGATGTGAAGGCGGTCGGCAATGATATCCACGTCACCGTGACCTCGCGCGACGCGCCTCCAAAAGGCACGAGCGATGGCGCGGAAGTCGTCAAGGCCAAGGCTGCGGTCGCGCAGGCCCAGGCCGATACGGCCGTCGCCAAGCAAGAAGCCGAGACGGCGCGGGGCGAGGCCCAGGCGGCGAAGGCTGCCGCTGAGGCCGCCGTGAAACAATCCAAGGCCGAGCTCGCGCGCGCCGAAAAAGCCCTGAAGGCTAGCAAGACGACGGGCGCGTCCAAGCTGCAGCGCGATGACGCCGCCGTCGCCGTCGCCGAAGCCAAAGCCCAAAAAGATCGAGCCGACGCCGCGCTCGCCGAATCAAAGGCGGCGATGGCGCAGGCCCAGGCCAAGACCGATGAAGCCACCAAGTACCGTCGCGACGCCGCCCTGGCCTATGCCCGGGCGGAAAAGCAATCGCTCGAGGCATCTGCGCTGCGCGGCGAGGTCGAGCAGGCCAAGCGCGACGCCGAGGTTGCACGCGCCGAGGCGACGAAGGCCAAAGAACAAGCCGCCAAGGCACGCTCCGACGCCCAGCTTGCTTCGACGCAGGCCAAGTCCGCCAAGGGAGAGGCCGAGCATTCTAAGCGCCAAGCCGAGGCCGCCACGTCGGCCGCCGCGCAAGCCAAGCGCGAAGCCGAGGCGGCAAAATTGGCCGCCGTCAAAGCGACGGAAGAGGCGAAGATCGCCAAGGCCGCGGCCATCACGAAGAGCTATGAACAGGGCGTGCTCACGTTGGCCTCTGCGCCAGCGAGCGGTGCCGCCGCCGCGCCGCGCATGGCGAGCGTGCCTCGCCCATTGGTATCTAGCTTCGGCGCGACGGCCGCGCCGATCACGCAAACGTCAGTGTCACAAACCGCGAGCAAGCGACGCGTGTATCGCGGCCAAACGGTTAACCTTAACGTTAAGGAAGCGCCGATCCATGACTTGCTGCGGCTCTTGGCCGACGTCGGCCGCGTCAACATGGTGGTGCCAGACGACATCAGCTACAAGATCACCGTCAAGATGAACAAGGTGCCGTGGGACCAGGCGCTGGAGGTAATCTTGTCATCTAAGGGCCTTTGGTATCGCCGTGAGGGCAACCTGATGCGCATTGATGAGCGCAAGAAGCTCGACGATGAAGATCGCCAGGAGGCCGAGCGCATCGCCGCGGCGGTGGCGCAGGAAGCCCCCGAGCCACAAATTCTCATCCTCAACTACGCGGATGCCTCAGGAACAAAGACGCGGCTTGAATCATTGCTGTCACCTAAGGGCCGCATCGAGATCGATGATCGCACCAACTCGCTGGTGGTGACCGATATCAGGGCGCATCGCCGCCGCATCGAATCGCTGGCGCGACGGCTCGACACGCAAACGCCTCAGATCTCAATTGAGGCGCGAATCGTCGAAGCCCGCTCCAGCTTTTCACGAGAATTCGGCATTCAGTGGGGTGGCGGGCGCGCCGTCAACCAAGGCCTCTCGGTCCTCGGCGGCGCCGCCGACGACGCGCCGACGCTTGGTCTAAACACCGACGTCGCCGATCCCAACTACGCGGTCAATCTTCCCGCCGCGAGCAACGCCGGCATTGGCTTCACGCTGCCGAAGGTGTTTGGCATCGATCTCTCGCTGCGCCTCTCGGCGGCAGAAGAAAACGGTATCGCGCGCGTGATTTCAGCGCCGAAGGTAACGACGATAAACAACTCGGCCGCCTCCATCGCCGAAGGCGTGCAGATTCCGGTGCAGGTCGTCTCTGCCAGCGGCACCAGACGCAATTCGTCCCGGCCGAGCTAAATCTCTCCGTCACGCCTTATGTCTCGCAGCAAGATTGCGCGGTCGCGCTCGACGTCAGCGTCACCAAGAACGAGCCCGACTTCTCGCAAACCGGCGCCCGCGGTGACCCGACTATCCGCAGCAAAGAAGTCAAGACCAAGGTGCTCGTCGCCGACGGCGAGACGTCGGTAATCGGTGGCATCTACACGCGCAACACCGGCACGAGCTGGAAAAAGGTGCCGTTCTTCTCGAATATTCCAATCATTGGCTGGCTGTTTAAGAGTCGCCGAACCACCGACAGCCGTTCTGAATTGCTCATCTTTATCACGCCGAAGATCACCAACCGCGCCGCGCTAAACTGCGAAGCGGCGCCGCGGGAATAAGCGGCGCGTGGCGTGATGAGGCGCCCGATTTTCATCATCGGTTTCATGGCGGCGGGTAAGTCCACCGTTGGGCCGCTTGCCGCGGCCGCGTTGGGGCGTCGTTTTCTCGATCTCGACGACGAAATCGCCGCACGGCACGGCGTCGTTGTAGCCGAGCTGGTAGGCAAGGACGAGGCTGCCTTTCGCCACCTTGAGGCCGCCACCCTGCGCGCGTTGATCGCGGAGGCCGCCTCGGCAGCCGCCAGCGCGCCGGGTGCCGTCATTGCCACCGGGGGCGGCGCTGCGTGTTTTGCCGACAACATGGCCGTGATGCGCGCGGCGGGGCTCGTCGTCAATCTTGCCGTCGACGTCGCCACCGCCGCGACGCGCGCCGCGGGCTCGGGCCAGGCGAGGCCGATGCTTGGCGATCACGCCCACGCAAGCGCGTTGCACCGCGCGCGCGATCATCATTATCGCGAGGCTCATGCCAGCATAGCGACCGACGAGCTTGCGCCCACAGAGGTGGCTCGCCGGTTGGTCGAAATCGCTCAGCAAGCCGAGGCGCTTGGCGACCTGGCAACCACGGCGTTCGTTGCTACCGCAACGACGTATCCCGTCGTCGTGGGGTCGCAGGCGTGGCCGCTGCTCGCGGAGGCGGTGCGGCAAGCCGCCGGCGCCAGCGGGGTTTATGTCGGCATCGACGCCAATGTCGCCATGCTTCATCGCGTCGCCATTGAGTCGCACCTGCGGCGCCAGGACGGCGGCGCGGCCAGAATGCACGAAATGCTAGCCGGCGAGGCGAGCAAATCGCTGGCCGCCTATGAGCAAGTCACCGCTGCCTTTTTGCAGGGTGGCGTCGATCGTCACGCGCATCTCATCGCGGTAGGTGGCGGCGCGGCAAGCGATGCCCTGGGTTTTGCGGCGGCAACGATCATGCGTGGCGTCGCGTGGTCGGTCGTGCCGACGACGTTGCTGGCGATGGTTGATGCCGCGATTGGCGGCAAGACGGCGCTTGATACCGCGCGCGGCAAGAATACGCTCGGCGCCTTTTGGCAACCTCGCGGCGTGTGGGCTGGTCTTGACGTGCTCGGCACGCTGCCGGCGCGGGAGCGACGCAGCGCATTTGGCGAGCTGATCAAATACGCGCTGCTCGACGGCGAGTCAATGTGGCAGCTCGTGGACGCGCACGCGGCGTGGGCCAAGGTGGGCGGCCCCGTGCCGACAACGTTGGCCGAGGTCATCTACCGCGCGGCGCGGTTCAAGTGCCATATCGTAAGCGTCGATGAACGCGAGACGAAGCAAACCCGCGTGCTGCTCAACCTTGGACACCCCCTTGGCCATGCCATTGAGCACGCCACCCCTGCCATGCCGCATGGCGA
The DNA here is from genome assembly GCA_016716835.1 of Myxococcales bacterium. Lineage (NCBI taxonomy): Bacteria > Pseudomonadati > Myxococcota > Myxococcia > Myxococcales > Myxococcales bacterium. Next base: position 21,782 of record JADJUW010000003.1, read on the forward strand.
GGCGGTGGGGCTCGGCCTGCTCGCCGCGGCGCGCGTGTCTGAGGCGCTCGGGTTGGCACCTGCCGAACTGGCGCCCCGGATCAAGGGTTTGCTCGCGGCGTGCGGGCTGTCACACGAACTCACGCCACACCTTACGTCCCAGGTGCTCGGGTATATAAGTAGCGACAAAAAGCGGCGCGGCGCGACGCTTGAATTTGTCGCGATGCGCGATGTGGGCGACTGTACGGCGGTCAACCTGACGATCAGCGACTTTGACCGGATTTTGCGCGGGCTCACCAACTAGTGTTAGAATTATTTCGTTATCGCGAGGACATTATGAACCAAAAGCTTTCAGCGGCGTGTTTTCTAGGCGCGATGAGCGCGATCATCACGGCGTGTGGCGATGGCACGCCCAACCTGCGCATTGGCAACGTGGTGTCGCGCAGCGGCGACGCGTGCACCGATTTCTCAGATGATGTCGTCTGGGGCAAGGGAACGTTTGATGTCTACGGCTATCAGTATTTCGGTGAGAATTCGCAATTTAGGTATGCGCCACCAATTAGCGTGTTCTACGAGCCCGTCGCCACCGGCACCGGGAACGACTCGCCAGATGTCTACCTTAACGGCGTAAACGTGCGTCTCACCTCGCTTACCGATGGCGTTTCGATCGGCGCCGATGAGGCGGAGTTTTCATCGCAATTTCGCGCGTACTACGAAGGCGACACCTTCTTTGTCTCGCCGACCATGATTCCGTCCTCCGTCGGGGCGGCCCTGAGCGAACAGATTGACGTGGGTGAGCTCGCGACCCTTAAGGTCGAGCTTCAGGCTTTTGGCAAAGAAGATGGCGACGACATCGTCTCGCCCTACATTGAATTTTACGTCGACGTCTGCAACGGCTGCTTGACGGTAAATACCGGCATGTGCCTTGATTACGAGGAAGGCGAACCGCAGTGTGACCTTTGGCAAAACCACCAGGTCGAGTGCTGCCAGTGGTCAGACAACACCCAACGGTGTCCGGCGATCACGGAAGTTCCGCCAGAGCTGCCGACGGCCCGCTAGTGCGTGCTAGGATGATGGGCGCTCGTAAAGGAACCCCATGTTCGGCAAAACACTAAAACATATCGTCGACAACGTCGAAGGCGGCATCGGCGCGGTTGTGATGGGGGTTGATGGCATTGCCGTCGAGTCCTATACGCGTCAGCCAACCAAGGGTGATGTGTCGACCATCGGCACCGAGTTTTCTTTCATCGTCTCGCAGGTGCGCAAGGCCGCCGAGGCGCTCGACGTCGGCGAATGCCAAGACATCTCGGTCAAGGCGGAAAACCTGATCTTGGTGATTCGCTTGATCAACGATCAATACTACCTGGCGACCGCGCTCGCGGCGGACGGCAACTTTGGCAAGGCGCGCTTTCTCATGCGCATGGCCGCGGCTGACGTCGTCGCGCAACTCTGAGGCAAGCTATGGCCAAGGCCCGCACGCGATTCGTAGTGCTGCACGGCCCCAATTTGGCGACGCTCGGCACCCGCGAGCCGGCGATTTACGGCACGACGACGCTCGCCCAGATCAATGCCGCCCTGGCCACGCGCGCCAAGGCGCTGGGCGTGGCCGTCGCGTGCGCGCAGAGCAACCACGAAGGCGTGCTCATCGATCGCATCCACGCGGCGCGGCGCAGCGGCGCGAGCGGCTTGCTCATTAACCTAGGGGCGCTGAGTCACACCTCAATCGCCTTGCGCGACGCCATCGTCGCCGCGGCGTTGCCTACGGTCGAGGTGCATTTGTCAAACCTCCACGCGCGCGAGTCGTTCCGCCACGCCTCCGTCACCGGCGCGGTCTGCGCGGGCGTGATTGGCGGATTTGGCGCGCGGAGCTACACGCTTGGCTTGCAGGCGCTTTACGAAATCGTATCGCAGCCCACGACGCCGCCGCGCACTGCCAAAGGTGCGTAGAATATTACGCGCCACGCAAAGTGCGCGTGAGGCGATGCGCGGCGCCGCGCGCGTCGTATACTACCAACTGTTCTATGGCAAAGCCTAAGCGAATCGCGTCAAGCCCGCGTCGGGCGCGACCTCCCGGTGCCCGTCGCTCGACGCGTTCCCGACGTCAAAGTTCTACGGTCGCCAGCCAGCCACCATCGGCGCGCACGGTGGCCATGCCACCCGGTGCTGATGCGCTCTTGGCGTTTGCCGAACGCCTCGCGGTCTTGGCCGAGCGCCAAGGCCTCAGCGAAGCCAGCGTCGACGCGCCCTTTGGCAAGGTCTCGTTGCGACGTGGCGCGGGCGAGCAAGTTCAGATTGTCGCGCGGCCGCCGGATCGCGGCAGTGAGTTACGTCCGCAAGCCAGCGCGCCGACGGCACCCGTGGTGGCCGAGTCACCAAGCGGTCACGTCGTGACGTCACCGTTTGTCGGCACCTTCTACCGCCGCCCCAACCCAGATGCCGCCAACTATGTCGAGGTTGGCACGCGCGTCGAGGCGGGCCGTGCGCTCTGCATCATTGAGGCGATGAAGCTCATGAACGAGATCGAGGCCGATATCGCGGGCACCGTCGAGGCCGTGCTCGTCGATGACGGCGCGGCGGTCGAGTACGGTCAACCCCTATTTCGTCTGGCTCCGGCGAGTTAGGGACGCGCATGTTTCGCAAAGTGCTCATCGCAAACCGCGGCGAAATTGCCTTGCGCGTGATCCGCGCCGCGCGCGAAATGGGCCTGCAATCCGTTGCGGTTTATTCGACCGCGGACGCGGAATCGTTGCATGTAAAGTTTGCCGACCAAGCGGTGTGCATTGGGCCCGCGCCCGCCAAGGCTAGCTATCTCAACATTCCCGCGATCATCAGCGCCGCGGAGATTACCGGCGCCGATGCGGTTCATCCTGGCTACGGCTTTTTGTCCGAGGATCCACATTTCGCCGATGTCGCGGGGCGCTGCGGCCTGACGTGGATCGGGCCGTCCTCGCAAGCGATCGCGCAGATGGGTGACAAGGTGGCGGCGCGCGCGGCCATGGCCGCCGCGGGCGTGCCAGTGCTCCCGGGCACCGACGTGCTTAGCAGCGAGGCCGAGGTGCTCGCCGCGATCGACGAGATCGGACTGCCGGTGATCATGAAGGCCGCGGCCGGCGGCGGCGGGCGCGGCATGAAGATTGTGCGCGAACGGGCGGCCGCGGTGGGCCAGTGGCAGACCGCGCGCACCGAGGCGCAGGCGGCATTTGGCGACGGCTCCGTGTATCTCGAGCGCTACCTTGAGCGGCCGCGGCACATCGAGGTTCAAATCATTGCCGATACGCACGGCCAGGTCATGGTGCTCGGCGATCGCGATTGTTCGACGCAACGACGCCACCAGAAAGTGATCGAAGAGGCCCCTGGCATCGACATCGCGCCGCAGGTCAAGGCCTCGCTGTTTGCGGCCTCGCGTCGCGCGGCGGAGGCCATTGGCTACGTCAACGCAGGCACGCTCGAGTTTTTGCTCGACGGCGACGGCAGCTTTTATTTCATGGAGATGAACACCCGGTTGCAGGTCGAGCATCCGGTGACGGAGATGGTGTTTGGCATTGATCTCGTCCGCGAGCAGCTGGCGGTTGCGGGCGGGGAACGCCTCACGCTGCCGCAGCGAGCCGCCATGTCACAAGACCCCGAAGACCACCTAACCCCGCGCGGTCATGCGATCGAATTTCGCATCAACGCCGAGGATCCCGAGACCTTTGCGCCATGGCCGGGACGCATTACGGGGCTGCATTTTCCAGGTGGGCTGGGTGTACGCATAGACACACATGTCTATCAGAGCTACGTGGTGCCGCCCAATTACGATTCCCTGCTAGCGAAGGTTATCGTTCATGACCATACACGCGCCGCCGCGGTGGCCCGCGCCAAGCGGGCGCTCGCCGAAGTCGTCATCGAAGGAATTCGCACGAATGTGCCATTTCTGCGCGAGCTGGTCGAATGTCCCGAGTTTGTCGCGGGCGGTTTTGACACTGGCCTCGTCGGCCGCGTGCTGGCGCGCAAAAAGCGCGGGCTTCGGTAACTCCGACAATCCAGCGGAGTGCCGCTTGACCCATTCGCGCCTGGACCGTACCCTAATATATGGGAGAAATTTCACTGTTAGCTAGCAACGCGGGCACTTGCCGCGTTGTCGCCCACCGTTAGTTTTCGCTATGCCAACGCCTCGTACCAAGCCCGCCACGATCGCCGCCAGGCCGCCGAGCCTCGCGGCCTGCGCCGCGCGTTGGCGCGGCCTCGGCGCGCGCGCGCGGAGGCGGTCGCCATGGCGCTAAATAAAGAAAAGGTCATGGAGTCGGCGAGAAAGTTCGCCGAAAAAGGTCAGATCGACAAAGCGATCAAGGAATACCAACGCCTGGTCGAAGAAGACCCCACCGACGTGCGGGTGTGGCTTAAGGTCGGTGATCTCTACGCCAAGCGAGGGAGCAAGGCCGAGGCCGTCGAGGCCTACGAGCGCTCGGCGCGGCTCTATGAAGGCCAAGGGTTCTCGCTCAAGGCGGTTGCCGTCTACAAACAAATTCTCAAGCTCGATCCGGCGCTCATCAAGATCAACCGGCGGCTCGGCGATCTCTATGTGCAGCTCGAGATGAATTCCGAAGCGATGCAACACTATGAGGCGGTAAGCACGCAACTCTTGCGCGATGGGCGCGGGCGTGAGGCGCTTGAGGTCGCTAAGGTCGTGGTCGAGCTCGCGCCGGAAGACATCGCGCCACGCATTAAGCTGGCCGAGCAATATTCCAAAGAGGACCTCGTGGTCGACGCCGTGCGCGAATTTACCGTCGCATGCGAGCAACTTCGCAAGGCCGGTCGCACCGATGACTTTCTCAAGGTGGCGGAGCGCCTGTTGTGGCACCGCCCTGACATGATTGATCTGACGCGCGAGCTAGCCACGCTTTATATGCGTCGCAAAGATCCGCGGCGCGCACTCGCGAAGCTGCAGATCTGTTTTAAGGCAGATCCGCAGGACGTTGCGGTGCTTAACCTGATGGCCGAGGCGTTCGGCGAGAGCGAGCAAGCCCCCAAGGCGGTGCAAGTTCTTAAAGAGCTTGCGCGCATCCATGAACAAAAGGGAGAGCGCGATCTCGCGGTGTCGGCGCATCGCCGCGTGCTGCAATTTGATCCCAACGACGCCGAGGCCAAGGCGTATGCCGGGGCCGCGCGCGCCACCTCCTCGGCAAGGCCGCCGGCGCCGTCGAGCACCAAGCTTGCGTCTATGGCGCCGCCGCCCGAGCCGCCTCCTCGGCTCAATCGGACCGGCGCCGAGTCGCTGACCAAGGACACTAACTTGGTGCCGGAATTTTCCTTGCCGGACTACGACACCAAGACGCGCAGCATGAGCGGGGCCGGCACCACGGGTGCCCCTACCGCGCGCGCGCTGTCTCGGGCTGGCTCGGTTGGCGTCGAGGCGCGCGCGGAATCGGCGAGCGAGACCCACGCCGACCAGCTAAGCAAATTGCTGTCGGAGACCGATGTTTACGTCAAGTACAAGCTGTTTCCCAAGGCCCTGGAGCACTTGCGGCGCGTGTTCTCGCTTGATCCCGAGAACGTCGAAGGTCATGAACGCCTCAAGGACGTCTACCTGGCAACCGGGCGCGAAGACGATGCCTTGGCCGAGTTGCTCAAGCTTGCCGAGATTTTCTCGCCCAGCGATCCCGAGCGCGCCGAGCAGTACCTGCGCGAGCTCCTCACCGTCGATGCGGGGTACCAGGCGGCGCATGATTTGGCGCGGCGGTATCGCCTCGACCTAGCCGACGTCCCTGAGGTCGAGCTCGGCGAGGATAGCGAGTTTGATTTCGATCCCGACGATCTGCATACAGGCACAGTTGATCCCGAGACCGAGGATGTCGGCTTTGAAGAAGTGCTCAGCGCCGACCTCGGTGAGGTGAGCCAGAGCGGCGGTTTGCCGGCCCGCGTGGCGGCGCAAGCCGTGTCCGCCGGTAGCCGCGGGCGCATGGCGATGAGCCCTGCGGAAATCGAACACAGCATCGATCAGCAACTCGAGGCCGCGTCAGATTTTGAGATCGACGAGGTGCCCTTTGATCGCAACGCCGCCAAGGAATTCGACGCCGACCTGACGGCAGATGAGGCTCCGGTCTTTACCAAGGGTCATGACGAGCCGACCAGCACCGGCTCGGAACCGACCGCGCAGGCCGACGCCGCGGCAGGTGGCGCCAGCCTCGAAGATGAGCTCGAAGAGGCCGAGTTCTACGAAGGCCAAGGCCTCCTCGAAGAGGCCACCAATATCATGCGCCGCATAGCCGCGCGGTATCCGCGGCACCCGCTGGTGCGCGCCAAGCTCGAAGAGCTGGGCATCGACTTATCAGCGGCCGGCGCCGCGCAAGGTTCGCCGGCGCCGCAAAAACCACCAGGCCCACCGGCCGCCACGGCATTTACCGCCGCCACGGTCCCCCCGGGGATGTCGCCGCGTGGCCCGGTGCCGTCATTTCCGGCCGCTGGCGGCAAGCCCGCGATCTCGAGCCGTCAAGAAACCGCGACCAAGGTGTCCGGTGCGCCGGCAACTGGTCCGGGCGAATTCACTAAGCCCACGGTGATGTTGCAAAAACCGGTCGAAGACCACGATCTGGATACGCAGTACGATCTGGGCCTAGCCTACAAGGAGATGGGCCTTTACGACGATGCGATTGCCTCGTTTCAAAAAGTTCTGGCGAGCGACTATCGCATCGGCGAATGCATCCTGATGGTCGGCATGTGCCTGCGCCTGCAAGGCCAACATCGGCGCGCCATCGATCAGCTGTCGCGCGGGCTGCGCGAACAGGGCATCTCGAGCAACGAGCAGATGAGCCTGCATTACGAGTTGGCGGTGGCGTATCAAGAGCTTGGCGAAGCCGAGACCGCGGATGCGCTGTTCGCCGAAATCGAAGAGCAGCTGCCCAATTTTGCCGATGTCGCCAAGCGGCGGGCACAATTGCGCGGCGATCGCTCGGCGCAAGGCAAGGGGCGCGCGATGTCTTCGACCGACGACGCCGAGCAGGCCCTCGATAATTTATTTCCCGACGACTAGGAAGCAACTGTGGCCAGCGGAGCCTCAAGAAAAATCGTCTCGTTGCTGGTAAGCCTGATGACGGCGCTGACGACGTTGGCGGCTTCGCAGGCGGCGGCCGAGGTATGGCCGCAACCTGCGGCGGGGCCCTCGGCGAGTGGCGCCCCTGAGGTAATCTTTACCTTTGACGACGGGCCACGCGAGGACACGACGACGCTCATCTTGGATGAGCTGGCGCGGCGCCGGATCCGTGCGGTCTTCTTCTGGGTTGGCTGGCGCGTCCAGGCGCCCTCGCCGGCGCGCCTGGCGGTGGTGCGGCGTGCGGTCGATGAGGGCCATATTATCGCGGGCCATTCGCAGACGCATCCCATGCTGTGCCTGGGCCTGACCGAATCGCAGATTGCCAAGGAAATCGATGATGCCCGGCAGCTGCTGATCAAGCATACTGGCATGCGTATTGACTGGTTTCGCGCGCCTTATGGCACCCGGTGCCCGCTGCTTGAGGCGCTCTTGCTCGAGCGCCGCATGCCCAACATTCATTGGGATATCGACCCGCAGGAATGGCAACCCGGCATGTCGGCAGAGGCCACGGCGCAATTTGTCATCGCCAAGTTGGCGGTGCTGCGAGGCCGGGCGGTGGTCTTGCTGCACGATACCAAGGTCGAATCCGTAAAGGCGCTGCCGATGATCCTCGATTGGATTGAGGCCGAGAATGCACGCCGCCGCGTCATCGGGCAGCGCGGTTTGGTCATCGTGCAGGGCACGGAGCTGGCGTGGGAGCGATCGCGCAGCGGGCTCGGCCAGGTGCTCGCAGATGCCGCGGCGCAGGCGGGGACGGCAAGCGCCGCGATTCTCGCCTCGTTTGCCGCGGCGGCGCCCGCCGCCCCTGATAAAATGCGCTAAGGTTTGCCCCAGGCGCGCCATGTTCTTGATGCGACAATCAAACCTCGAGGATCTCGAGCAAATTCTCGCGGTTGCCGAATACCTCGACACCGTCAATTTGCCAGCGCAGCGCGAGCCGATTCAGGCGATTTTGGAGCTATCGGAGGCGTCGTTTGCGGCCCAGGTCCCGGTGGCGGAGCGCGAGTATCTGTTCGTGCTCGAGGACCTGGCGACGCATCGCGTGATTGGCACCAGCATGGTGCACGCGCAACATGGCACCAAACGCGCGCCGCACATTTTTTTTCGCGTCGAACCCGAAGAGCGCTACTCGTACACGCTCGATCGCTTGTTCGTGCATCAGACGCTGCGAATTGGCTACAACTATAACGGCCCCACCGAAATTGGCGGTCTGATCTTGTTGCCGGAGTATCGTGGCAATCCAAGCGCGCTCGGGCGATTTTTGTCGTACGCGCGGTTCTTATTCATTGCCATGCATCGCCCCCTATTTCGCGAGGTGGTGGTGTCCGAGCTGCTGCCGCCGCTGGAGGCCGACGGCACGAGCCTTTTGTGGGAGCACGTTGGCAAGTTGTTTACCGGCCTGACCTATCAAGAGGCCGATCGGATCTCCAAGCACAACAAAGAGTTTATTACGGCGCTGTTTCCCGATGATCCCATTCATACCGCGCTCTTGCCCGAGGCCGTGCGCGACATCATCGGGCGGGTTGGCACCGAGACCTTGGGCGTCGAAAAAATGCTCAAGCGGGTCGGCTTTCGCTATGCAAATCAGATCGATCCCTTTGACGGCGGGCCGCACTATGTTGCGTCGACCGATGAGATTTCCATCGTGCGCGATAGCCGAACCCGGCGGCTTACGATCGCCGAGGGGGAGGCGAGCAGTTGGGGCATCGCGGCGCATCAGGCAAGCCCGTTTCGCGCCATTTGTGGGCCCATGGGCGTCGATGGCGAGGCGCTGGTGCTTTCCGCGGCGCAGGCAACAACCCTTGGCGTGGGCGCTGGCCAGCAGGTGTGGACAGTGTTTGCGGGCTAACGTATGAACGACCGCATGCAGCGCCTTGGTGGATTTCACATGCGTGGCGAGGTTGCGAACGCCACGGCGTGCGCCTTGGCGATGCTCGTGCTGGGCGGCGCCGTCGGCCAGGCCGGCGCAAACGAGCGAGGGGAGGTGGCGCCCTTTGTGCCGGCGCCTTGGCAGTTTGACCCTGAGCATGCGCGCGTCGTCGGCGTGCACGTGCTCAGCGAGCGCCATTTTGCGGGGCTCTCGCTCGACCTAAAATCGTCGTCCGTTCAGTCGTATGTGCGAACGGAGCCGAAGTTGGCGCTGGTAGTTGGGGTGCTGCACTCGGCGCAAACCCCGGAGGCAGGCGGCATCGCCGCGGGCGAGGCGGTGCGCGCGAGCTTTGATTGGCTGGGCGCTGGCCTTACGGCGAGCCGCAATGCCGGGGACGTAGTGACCGTTGCGGACGATCGGCAAACCCAAGATGATAAGCGCGCTTGGCGCCTCGATCTGTCATGGCGCAATGCCGCCACCGGCGTCACCTCGACGGTAGCCGCGGTGGCGGTGCAAAGCGCGGGCGGTATCGCGCTGACGTATGCAGAGTGTTTTCATGCGCTCGACGCCAACGAAGCCGGCGCCGCCGAGGCGCAACGCGCGTGCGATGATGCCCTAGCGCGCGTCGGCAGCGACGTGCCGACCAACGAGCGCATGGCCTTTGTCGTGCCCCCGCGATCGCCAGCGACCACGGGGGCAGGGGATCAAACTGTGGGAGGGGCCACGGCCGCCGACGCCGCGACGGCGCTGGCCATCGCGCCGCGAAAAACCGCGCGCCTGCCGTTCTATCTCCTGGGCGGAGTGATCTTGGCGGCGGGCTTGGTGCTCGCGGTCAGGGGCGCTCGGCGCAAACAGAAAGCGTAACTCATGGCGAACATAGTCGTAATCGATGACGAGAAAAATATTTGTCGCACCATCGCCATGGTGATGGAAGGCGAGGGCCACCAGGTGCAAACCGCGCAGGATGCCGCCTCTGGGCTGGCGTGCCTCGTCGACGTTGTTCCAGATTGCGTGCTGCTCGACGTCAAGCTGGGCGCAGACAACGGCATCGAGCTAATCTCGCAGCTGCGCGAGACGGCGAAATATGACGTGCCCATCATCATGATTTCGGGCCATGCGGCGATTGATGATGCCGTGGCCGCGACCAAGCTTGGCGCCTTTTACTTTCTTGAAAAACCCCTCGATCGCAATCGGCTGTTGGTGTCGCTGCGCAACGCGCTGGAACGCGTGGCGCTCATGCGTGAGGCCGCGGCGCTGCGCAACTCGGTGGACGGGCGCTTCGCCTTGCTCGGCAAGAGCGCGGCGCTGGACCATGTGCGTCGGCAGATTGGCCGCGTCGCCGGCACCAAGACGCGCGTGCTCATCACGGGCGAAAGCGGCACCGGCAAGGAGCTGATCGCGCGCGCGATCCATCGCCAGAGCGCGGTGGCCGCGGGCCCCTTCGTCAAGGTCAACTGCGCGGCGATTCCGGCCGAGCTCATCGAGAGCGAGCTGTTTGGCCATGAACGCGGCGCCTTCACGGGGGCGGTCGCACGCAAGCGCGGCCTGTTTGAGGTGGCGCACGGCGGGACGATTTTTCTCGATGAGATCGGCGACATGGCACAATCGGCGCAGGCCAAGGTGTTGCGCGTGCTGCAGACCGGCGAGTTTACCCGCGTCGGCGGCGAGGCCTCGGTGACGACGGATGCCCGCGTCTTGGCGGCGACGCACCAAGATCTTGAGGCCATGGTAAAGCAAGGCACGTTTCGCGAAGACCTGTTTTTTCGCCTCAACGTCTTCCCGTTGCATTCACCGCGCCTCGCCGAGCGCAGCGACGACATTCCCTTGCTCGTCGAGGCCTTTATCCAAGAGGCGTGTGAGGAAAATGGCGTCGCGCTGCGCAGCATCGATGAGGCGGCGTTGGCGCTCTTGCAGGCCCACGCGTGGCCGGGCAACATTCGCGAGCTGCGCAACGTCGTTGAGCGCATGGTCATCATGGCGGACGCCGTGATCCGCGTTGAGGATGTGCCGGCGTACCTGCGGGCGGCGCCCGCCGTGGCCGCCGCGGCGCCCAACGCCGAGGCGCAGGCGTATTTGCGCCGCTACGCCGATCGCAACCTCCGCGAATTTCGCGACGAGATCGAGGCCGAGTTTATCCGCATGCGGTTGGCGGATTTTGAGTGGAATATCTCGAAGACGGCCGCGACGCTCGGCATTGAACGAACCAACCTACACAAGAAGTTGCGCGCGCTGGGGATTTCGCGCGACGAGCACGAGGGCACATGACGCCGCGCAAGGGGCGCATCCTCGCGGTCAAGTGGGGCTACAATCCGAACTCGTCGAGCCTAGGCGTCGACGTCACCTTCTTCTTGCTCGGGGCCTCGGCGCTGGCGATCTTGACGCCCGCGGTGTCGGGGCTGTTGTATCTGCGACGGCTGCGCGGCGCGGCCCCAGCCATCGACGATGCGCCACCGCCGGCAACGACTCCCGAGGCGCCGTAATGGCGTGGTGGCGGCCGCGGCCTCACCGCGCCGAGGCCTTTGGCGGCATCGTCCAGCTTGAGCGTCCCCGTGCCTTGGTGTTCGTCGATCGCGCGTTAGCGGAGCGGCACGGCATAGACGGTGGCGCACGTTGGGTCGACGAGGCCACCGATGGGGTGATTGGCGCGCAGCCACTCGCGGCGCCGCTCGAGGCCCATCTGCAGCTGACCAACCAATGCGCCGCAGGGTGCACGGGTTGCTATACGGGGGCCTCGCCGCAAGTGCGCGACGATGAGTGGGGCGCGCAAGAATGGAAGCGCGCGCTCGACGTGCTCGCCGACATGGGCGTGTTTCACGTCGCGCTGGGCGGCGGCGAGAGCGCAATCTTGCCGTGGCTCGGCGAGGTCGCGGCGCATGCGCGCAGGCGAGGCCTGGTGCCTAATCTCACCACGAGCGGCCTTGAGGGGCTGCAAAACGTGCTCGATCACGCGCCCCTGTTTGGTCAGATCAACGTCTCATTAGACGGCCTGCGCGACACGTATCGCGCGGTAAGAGGCTTTGATGGCTTTGATCGCGCGGTGGCGGCCTTGCGCGCCCTGCGCCGCCGCAAGCGCGAGGTCGGTATTAATGTCGTGGTGACGCGCAAAAATTTTGCCGAGCTACCCCAAATCTTTGCGCTCGCCAAGCGCTTGCGCCTGGCGGAGGTCGAGCTGCTGCGGTTTAAGCCGTCGGGCCGCGGCAGCGCCGCCTACGCCGAAATGGCGTGTACGCAGGCGCAGCATCGCCTTTTTTTGCCGACGATCTTGGCCGCCGCGAAACGTCACCGCATTCGGGTCAAGGTCGACTGCTCGTACGTGCCGATGCTTACGCATCATCAGCCATCGCGCGAGATGCTCGCGCAATTGTGTGTCTATGGCTGCACCGCCGGCGATTTCTTGGTGGGCGCGAAGGCGCAGGGCTGGGTGTCGGCGTGCAGCTTTGCGCCACCAGGGTTAGGGGGCGAAAAAGTCTCGCTCCACGATCTTGGGGCGGCATGGGCCGATCCGGCACAGTTTGCGCCGTTTCGCAGGTGGCGCGACTTGCCGGATCCATGCCGCACGTGCACCTATGTCGACCTCTGTCGCGGCGGCTGCAAGGTGGTCTCGGGCCACACGCTGCGCGACTGGAGCGCACCCGACCCAGAGTGTCCGCGCGTCGTTGATTGTGCGCCCGCGGCCCCTGCGCGCCGCCATTTGCCCGTGGTATGAACATCGCGATGAAGACCGTGATGATCATCAGCGACGCCACCGGCGAGACCGCCGAGCGCATGGTGCGCGCTGCCACCATGCAATTCGACGCGGCCGTGCAGGTGCGGACCTACTCGCGCGTGCGCTTGCAAGCCGAGTGCGAAGAGCTCGTGGCCAAGGCGGCCGAAACCGGCTCCCTCGTGGTGTTTACCGTGGTCAACGCCGAAGAACGCGAACTCCTCGCCAAGCTGGTTGAGAAGTATCGCGTCGAATCTGTCGATCTCATCGGCGCGCTCATCACCAAGCTGTCGACGTTTCTCGGCGCGGCGCCGGCCGGCGTGCCGGGCCTGCTCCACACCATCGGCGACGAATATTTTCGCCGCATCGAGGCGGTCGAATTCGCCGTGAAAAACGACGACGGCGCCGAGCCGCGCAACCTGCCCAAGGCCGACCTGGTGCTGGTCGGCATCTCGCGCACCTCCAAGACGCCGCTGTCGACCTATCTCGCGCAGCGTGGCCTCAAGGTGGCAAACGTGCCCTTGGTGCTCGGCATCGATCCTCCGGAAGAACTCGGGCAATGCGACGATCGCCGCGTCTTTGGCCTTATTATTAATCCCGACACGCTGTCGCGCATTCGCCAGGCGCGGCTGAAGCACCTGGGCATGCCCGAGGACGCCAGCTATGGCACCCGGCAACACATCGAGGCCGAGATTAATTTTGCCCGCGACATGTTTCGCAAACACCACAATTGGCCGGTCATCGACGTCACCAACCGCGCCATCGAAGAGACGGCCGCCGACATCATGCGCATCTATAATTCGCGCATGTCATAGGCTGCCAGCGCGACTTGGCGCTACCGGCTCGCCGCGTGGCCGGGAGCTTGCCGTTAATCGAGCGACGCGCCGCTGATGCGGATGCGCCGCTCTGGCGGCAGGCCGCTGACGTTGCCATGGAGATCGATGAGGCGCCAATAGTCGACATCGAGCTCTTGGCGCATGGCGCGATAGCCTTCGGCTAGATCGGTTTCGATGAGCTCGATATGCGGGCAGCCAGACTGGTTGCAGAAGTCGGAGCTGGTGTCATTATAGGTTGGTATAAGGTCGCCGAGGTCGGGGGGCAGCGTAGGCACGCGCATCGAGGTTTGGGTGGGCGGACCAATGAACGTCCAATTATAGTAGGTGGGCGCCTCGGCTGGCCCGGTCGACCACGACAGGAGGCCGCGAAAGGCGTCGGCGTCGGCGCCGGGAAGCTGATGGCTCCAGCTCATGGTTTGGCTCGCAAAATCGAAAACCGGCGACGACAGCATGGGCAGCGCCATGTTGGGGTAGGTGTTGTCGTAGCGATGCGCCGTGCGTTGCTCGCGGATGAATTGATCGCTCGCGCCGCTGCGATGAATATCGATGAGCACGGCCGAGCCGTCGCCGCCATATTGCGAGGGCACGCCCAGGGTAATCGCGGTCGGCGAGGCCTCGAGATCGTCAAGGGCATTGCCACGTCCGAGCTTAAAGCCCTGCTCGGTTGCCGCCCACTCGGCGGCGATGTAGCTAAGCCCAGGTGGCAGATTGGTCAGCGCCACCGGGAATTCGCTGCCAACTTGCCAAGAACTCGCGGTTAGATCGATCGTGCCACCGGCGATAAACGTGTGGCCGCTGGAGACGATGCTGAACGAGCTAAGTGGCAAATCTTGCGCCAGGGCGAACACCGAAAATTCACCTGCTTCGCAATACGCAAAAAAATCGATGGCGCCGGACGTGTCGTTGCCGAGCCACTCTTCGCCGCACTTTGAATGCAAGGTGTAGTCATTCGCGCTGCCGGGACCAGGTGGCAGCAGCACCTCCATCGAACCGGCATAGGTCCAATCGCGGCCGGCGCGGCGGCCGACGACCAAGGCATCCTCTGGCTCGATCCCGTAGATGGTCGTCATCGAGTACTGCCCCTCATTTTGCTGGACGACGGTGATCGACGCGCCGCTGGGCACGTCGTTTATGGTCGCGATGCCATCGTCGTCGGTGACGTAGGTTGCGAGGTAGCCACCGTCCGCGTCATTGAGCACAACATTGACGCCCGGCAAGGCCCCATTGCCGTTTGAGGCCAGCACGAGCACCGTAGCGGGGCCATCTGGTATTGGCGGCGGAGGTGGTTCGGGCGGTGGCTGGCTGCCTACCGGGGTACAGCCCTGCCACGCGACCGTCGCCAGCAGCAGGCATCCTAGAAAACTTTTTGCCGCACGGCGTTGCATGGCCGCAGTGTAACGCAGTTGGCGCGAATTATTGAATCCACCAGGCGCTACGGGCGCCGCGCAACGGTTTCGATTGACAGGTTGACAACATTTGACAGTGGCTCGCGCTCCACCAGCACGGCGTCGGCCCGGCCCTGTGCACGGAGCCAATAGTATTTCGGGCCGGCCTCAACGATGTCAAAGCGCTGCGGCGAGGCCTCGCCCGCCGCATACACGGTCAACAAGGCCTTGGCCGCGTCGGCAGGCGGGGCGAAGTTTGGATCGGCGGGGCCGACGGCGGTGAGATTGGCCGCGAGATTTGGCAATTGACGGATAAGCTCCTGGTCGAGCACCGCGCCGGCCGGTGCCACCACGAGCCCGCCGCCGAGCAAGAGCCGCCAGTCACCGCTGGCGCGATCAAAGCGCCAGGTGCCGCTCGAGTTAGTGAGCTCAATCGCCTGCAAGGAAATCGGCGCGAACTGCGCATACGTCTTGTGCATCCAGCCCGAAGGCGCGCTGGCGACGCTCCACGGGGTGATGCGCGTGCTTTCGTAGACCTCTGCCTTGCCGAGCAGGCGAATCGCGGCGGTCTGCCCGGTCGTCAGCCCAATGAGCAGGGTCTGTTCGCGGCCTCCCATCGCGATGGTGAGCTTGCGATCGTACTCATTGTCGGCGACGCGCAGCGAGGCGTGCCGGGTAAGATCGTTGGTCATGGGGGCGCTTGCCTCGGCGTCCGCCAGTGCCGCGATGAGGATTTCGATCTTTGCCAGATCGACGGGATGATCGTCATGCGACGTCATGACCCATTTGTCGCCGCGCCGGGCGAGCGCGACGGTGGCGCCAGGTAACGCGGTCGGGCGGCCATCTTTCATCCCTTGCATCGGTGGTCCCCAAACGGTGAGCGCGGTGATCGAGGCCTCGGAGGCGCCGGGCACTAGCCGCCGCACGTCGAGCGACGGCCCACGATGCGCGAGCGTAACGGCGAGCAACAAGATGCCTTGGGCCACACCCAGCGCGAGCAAGGTTTTATTTAGTTTGTTCATGACTCACCTGCCTTGCGCCACGCCGCGATCGGCCATGGCCGCACCGCGCGCCGCCGAAGCCACGCGATGAGCAAGGCCGCCGCCAACAGCGCGGCGGCGATCGCGTAATTGAGATACTCCCAAAACGCCGTCGCGTCATCGGCAAGGTTTAGCAGCGGGGTGTGCGTTGAGTTGGCGCGAATCTTCAGCATGTCGTTGTCGCTGACCGCCCAGTCGACGAGATTCTGCAAGAACAGCAAGTTGTTATAGCCGCTCTGATTGTCCAGCGAGGTCAGCAGCGTCACCAGCTCGTCGCTGGCAAAGGCCGATGATCCGATCACCACGACATGCGTATTGGGTGGCGACTTGGCTATCAGCTGGTCGCCGCCGCGGTCCGCCACGCCAAGGGCCTTGGCCTGCGCCGCCGCATGGCTGGTAAACGTGCCGGTGAGGCTGACGCCGAGCACGAAGGGCGGTTTTAGCGCCAGGGCCGCCGTGGCGTTCGTCGCCGTGCGCGTGCGATCCGGATGCACGTCGACGTTGGTGTCGGTCCACGCCCGCGGCGACGAATGCAGCAGCGGCGTCACCTCGATGTCCCCAAGCCGCGCCGGCAGGGGGCCGTTGGTCTTGGCGTCGACAAGCGGCGAGGCGTAATGCATCACCGACCACGCGACGTCGGAGGTTGCTGGATGCGCCTCGTTCATCGCGCGGCCATCAATGCGGACAAAATAGGGGTACGGCCGCATCTCGAGCTGGCCGCTGGCGGTCGGGGAAGGAAACTGGTCGGCCACCTCGTCGAGGACCAGATAGGGTGCGACGTCGATGCCCCAGGCGCGCAGCATGTCCTCAAGCCCCGTATTGACCCGCTCGACGCTAATGCGTTCGCCCTCGCCGCGGGCGAGCCGATAGCGCCCGGCGAGCACGATCAGCGAGCCGCCATGCATGACGTATTGATCGATGGCGCGCACCTCGGCCGGTGACAACGCCGAGGGCCCGGCGAGCACCAGGACGTCGATGAGCTGCAGCGACGTGCTGGTCGCAACCCGCAACAGGGCGACGTCGTAGTCGCTTTGCATAAGCGCGGTGCCAAACGTCTCGAAGGCCTGCGGCGGAGGCGGGGCCGCCACGCCAGGCGTTGGTAACTTGCCGTCCGGCGCCGGCGGCGGTGGCGGCGCCGAAGGGACCCAGAGCCCAACCACCTTAGAGAACCCTGGAATGGAGCGTCGAATGGCGCTGCGGATGCCGTCCTTGAGCGTATACAACGTCGGCGCCGCATCCAGCATCACGCGCGACGTCCGGCCATTGCTGGTCACCGCCAGCGTAAAGAAGGCGGGCTTGCCGGATTCGACCTGCTTAAACACCGGGGCGACGCCATGCGTGGCAAAAAATGCCTCGGCATCGACGCCTGGTGGTGGCGTGACCGCGGCAAAGGTTAGCCCATCGCCGAGCTCTTGCCTGAGCTGGCGCATGGCCAACTCTAACGTCGCCGGGAGCTGGACGAATTGCGGCGGCAATAGGTCCGGTGAATAATAGGCGGTGATGGTGGGCGGCACCGGCAAGGCCTTGACGCGCTCGCCAAGATTCTGCCCCGTCGCCGCCAGCTTTTTGATCGCGCCGGTGACCGTGTATTCCACCGACTTAAGGCGGTAGGTAAGCTTGTTCTCGATGATTTTTTCCTCGAGAAAGCTCGTCGCGTCGAGCACCAGGCTGTGCGTGCCGAGCTTGAGCACCACGAAGAAATACGCGCTCACCACCGCGTCCTTATTCTTCGACAGCTCGCGAAATGGCCGCGACTCGAGGCCAAACTCTGCCTTGGCGCGATCGGCCAAGGCCTTGGAGCGCGTCGGGTCGAGCCGCTCGATGGTGATGTTGTCGCCGCTTGCGATCTGAAATTCGGCCAGCGTATCGTTGATGCGCGGGACAAAGGTCTTGAGCTCAGAGGGCAGGTTATCCGAAAAATACGCGCGGATGAGCAAGGGCTCGCGCAAGCCGCGCACGATATGTTTGGTGGTGGGCGAGAGGCTATAGTCGCCGCGTGCGGTTAGGTCGGCGCGCGCCGCGGTGATCGGCGCCATCCACGCGTTGAGGAGCAGGGCGTTGCAGAGGGCGAGGGCGACCGCCAGGCGTGCCTGCCACCGAATGCGCCGATCGCCTTCGCCCGTGCCAAAGCTGCGGCGCACCAACATATAGACGTTGAGCGCGAGAAAGGCCGCCGTGAGGCTGAGGTAGTAGACAAGGTCGCGCGCATCGAGAACCCCACGCGAGATGCTCTCGAAGCGGCTGCCCGTCGCCACGCTGCGTAGCCACGCGGCGGCGTCGAGCCCGACCAGTTGGGTCACCGGCTCGGTGCCCGGCACGTACAAGAGCAGGCAGACCAAGACGGTGCCGATCAGCGCGACCAGCTGATTGTCGGTGGTTGCGGAGATGCACATGCCGATGGCGAGGTAGGCCGCCGCGAGCAGCAATGCGGCGGTGTAGCCTCCCATCACGGGTCCCCAGTCAAGGTCGCCGAGCATGGCGACGGTCAGGGGCACCCCAAGCGTCATCGCCAGCGCGAGCGCAATCAGCGCCAGGCCCGCGATGAATTTCCCGAGCACCAGGCGGTGGCGTGGCACCGGCAACGTCAGCAAGATTTCGATGGTGCCCGTGCGTTGCTCTTCCGCCCACAGGCGCATCGACAACGCGCCCACCAGCATGATCATGGCGAGCGGTAGCACCTCAAACAGCGGGCGGACATCGGCGACGCCGCGCGCGAAAAATTTGTGTTGCCAAAAGAATCCAAGCAGCGCCAAGGCGAGAAAACCGCCCAAGAACAACACCGCCACCGGTGAGGCAAAAAAGCCACGTAGCTCTTTTTTTGCGATCGCAACGATTTGGCTCATGGTCGTGCCCCCCGGGCTGCGCTTGGCGCCGCGGCCCCTGCTAGCTCGGCAAACACGTGCTCAAGCGTCTTGTCGTCGGCGCGCAGCTCGCGCACCGCGAGCCCCGGCACGGCCACCGCGGCGAAGATCGCGGCGGCCAGGTCGTGGTCGCCTGCGGCCACGACGCGCCAGCGTTGGTAGCCCGCGGCGGCGGCGCCGACGGCCTGCACGCCGGTGACGCCCTTGATGGCGCGCAAGGTCGCTTCGGCGCGTGGATCGCTCGCCAACTCGACGATGACCGCGTTTTGCGCCGTAAGCTCCGCCAACGCGCGGTCGGCGCACAGCTGTCCGCGCTCGATAATAATGACGCGCCGACAATTGGCCTGCACCTCACCCAAGATGTGAGTGGAAAGTAGCACGGTCGCGGTGGCCGCGAGCCCAGCGATGAGCGCGCGGATCTCGAGCACCTGAGTCGGGTCTAGCCCTGCCGTCGGTTCGTCCAAGATGAGCACGGAGGGCTTGTGCACGATTGCCTGCGCGATGCCGACGCGTTGACGAAACCCCTTGGAGAGCTTGCCAATCGGCTGCAGCAGGCGTTCTTCTAAACCGGTGGCGACGATCGCGTCGGCGAGGCCGCGGTGGCGCGCGTCGCCGGTTAGGCCGCGTAACTCGGCGATCATGCCGAGATATGCCTGCACCGTCATGTCGTGGTAAGACGGCGCGTTTTCCGGCGAGTAGCCGATATGGCGTTGCGCGGCGACTGGGTCGGCGACGACGTCGACGCCATGCACCGCGATGCGACCGCTATCGGGCCGCAGGTAGCCGGTCAGCATTTTCATCAGCGTTGTCTTGCCGGCCCCGTTGCGCCCGAGCAGGCCAATCACCTCGCCGCGCTGGACGGTAAACGAGACCTCGCTTACCGCCGTGGTCGCGCCGTAGCGCTTACAGGCCTGCGAAACTTCTATGGCATTCATGTCAGCGTAAGTATGGAACAAAAAGACCCAGCCGGGGTATTCCCAGGCTGGGTAAGTCGCGGCCGCCGCCGCGGGCGCTTAGGCGCTACGGGTTAGAAGATCTGGTTCCACGCGCCCATCGTGAGGCCGTCGCCGCCGAGATAACCGCTACCGTTGCCGCCGGTGCCCCCACCTGACTGGCCCGCCGCGTCGCCGATGCGATTAATATCCCCGGAAACGGTGGCAAAATACACCGCGTTGCCCGAGCCGTAGATCGAGCCGTAGACGGCGCCCTCCCGCCTTGTGCTTTCGTTGACCGCAAAAGGGTTGTCGCTACCCTGGTCGAGTCTCATGGCGATGAGCTTGTTATAGCCCGGGTTATCACAGCCGACATGCGCCACCGAGACCGAGAAGATCGCTTGGAAGTCGCTGACGATGACGCCGCCGAAGGAGCGGTACATTAAGTTGTCTGGGCCGAGCAACGACATCTTGGTATGCACCATCGAGTCCGTCTCGCCCGCCGCCGGCACAAATGGCGACGCCAGCGAGGCCGCCGTCGGCACGGCGCCGTTGCCCGTTATGGCCGCCATCCCCATGTTGCGCGTCGAGTCGACGGCGTAGATGTAGTTCGGCAAGCCGGTGGCAAAATCGGCCTCCTTACCGGCGGAGTTAAAGCCACCGGTGCCAAAAAACACAAACGTTTTCGCGTCATCGAGAATGGTTTTGACCGCGATGGTGCCCGAAATCGGCACGCGATGGCCAAATTCACGCGCGGTTGAAAACCATGCGCCCCACTCGGCCGGATCGACCGCGCCGTTGCAGTTGGACATGCGCACGCCCGCGACCCGTCCGATGTCGGCGTGGTGCCCCGGATAGTTCAGCCACGTAAACCACGGATTTGCGCGCGCGTATTCTGTGTCAATGTCGAGTTCGACGGCGGGGTTAATAATGTAGCCGTAGCCGCATGAGTCGAACAACGCCATGCGATTGACGTAGCCCTTCCACGCCCCCGGGGAATGAACGGCTTGGTAGGCTAGGCCGCCGCCGCTGCCGCCGCCGGATGGGCCGCCGCCAAAGCCACCGCCGCCGCTACCACCACTACCGCCGCCGCCGCCGCCTAGACCACCATAGTTATCGCCCATCCCGAGGGCGATTTGGTCCTCGAAGGCTTGGTTAAATAGCACAGGGTCTGACGAGACCGGGCAAAGCGTCAGCCATCGCCACATGGTCTTGCCGTCGCTGGCGCGACGCGCCGTGACGCCACGCCCCTCGTTCTTTTCCCACCATTGATCGAGTTCGCTGGCCATCGCAGTCTCGCCAGCCGGCACGGCCGTGCCGCCACCGTCCACGGTCTTGGGATGCCCCGTCGGCGGTGAGCCGCCCTGCAACACTTGTGGCGAGTTCGAACCCGCGAGGATGACGATCGTTTGTTCGTTGTCGCCAGGGCCGAAGTAAACTGGGGTGTTGCCGTCGGTGGGAACGGGGTCGGTTGCGACTGTGCCGCCACCACCGCCACCACCCACGGTTCTCTCCGTACAAACAAACGGATCGTTGATCACGTTCGGGTCGAGGGTCACCGCCGTTCCAAAGCCGCCACCCGAATAGACGTAGGACTTTTTCGCATGGATCGATACCCGCGCGATAACGGCCTTGTGGTTGGCCCAGCCAAAAAACTCAAGCCACTCAACCGGCAGGCCAGGGAAGTACGACGCCTTCACCGACAAGTCGATGGTTGGGTCAAATTGCCACTTGGGCAACGGGCCGTTGACTTTGTCACCTGGCTGCCAATCATTGGCGACCGAGTCATAGCCGGTCGAGCCTGGTTTGCCGGCGTATTCCGAGTGGCTTAGTTCGAGATAGGTATACGTCGTGCCGCCCGAGCCGCCGCCGATAATGGCCACGGTTTTAAAGAGTGAATCGGCGGTTGGGTCGAGCACGTCGGCCAACGTCACCGAACCGGAGACGAAGTTGCTAATCGCTAGCTCGCCCACACCTTGCGAGGCCGCGCACACCTGCGGATCTGTGCTCGACGATGCGACGCAGTCGCCATAGGCACCACTGAGCACGGAAGAAGGCATATAGCCCCAAAGCTCAAAGCCGTTATTGCTGCCGTTAAAGGGCGCCTTAACATAATAGGAGCTGAGAAAGCCGTTAAGGCTGCCAACCAACACCTGTGAGACGCGCTGCGCCTTCGCCTCTTTAAAGGCCTCGAACTTGATCTTGGTGTCCAGTGGCACCTGTGAGCCGCCCTCGGTGTACCACAGTGGCAACGCGGGAGGCTGCATCATCGCCGGCGTGGCTTCGGTGATGGCGCCGAGCATGGAGCGCTCGCCTGCGACGCCGAAGCGCTTGGATTTCATCCACGTTACCATCGTGGTTGCCTGGGCCTGATCCGCCAGCAGGAGGTCCGCATACATCGGGCCAATGGTCGCTGCATCAAAGTCGAGCTTGGTGAGCACCGCGGCGTTGACGCCTGCGGGGTTGCCTGCGGAATCAAGGCCGCCCTGGGCCGTGGCGGTGAAGAGATCGCGCGGCTGCGCGCGCGCCGCCAGCTTTGCAGAAGCCTCAAATAATTCGGCATCGGGATCGTTGGTGCTAAAGCCGGCATTGACGGCGTAGAGCTTGCCGCGCAAGCCGGGGTTGGTATACGAACCTTGAAAGATCACGCCATTGGATTCGATGGTGCCGCCCTTGGCGATTTCTTGTGCAGCCTCGAACGTGAAGTCCATGGTTAGGCCGGTGAGCTTGGGCGTTTTGGTGTAGTTGTCGTACGAGCAAAAACGCGCCGCCCACCGCAAGTCGTGGCCCGAGAGGTCGTCAAAGTCGGCACAAAACGATCCGACCGCACAGCCGTTGCCGGCGGGGAAGGGACCCGTGCCGCGGATGGTTTGCACCCAGGTGCCAGCGCCAATTGGGTTTTGCGGATTGACTGGATCGACGGGGGTATTTGTCACCCACAGCTGAAATTTCGCGTCGGTGTCGATCCCTACCGAGGCAGAGTCAGCGTCGAGCTCGACGCGCCGGGCGGCATACTCGCCATTGCCAAGGCCAGATAGGTCGACGATTTCTGACACGGTCCAGCCGCATTCGGGATACGTGGTGCCACGGACGCGATTGGGAATGAGCGACGTCGAACCGCTGTTGTTACCGTCATACGAGAGAATGTCCGGCGTATGGTTAACGCTATCGTAGTCAAGAACGAGCATGACGTCGAAGTCCTTATTTGTGCCGGTCGAGCGGCCCACCGCCGACAACGACAGCGCGCTCGCCAAGCTCGTCGTCCCGGGTGAGGAATTGGTGTTCGCGAACATGAAGACATGGCCGCCGTCGGCGCGCTGGGCAGCCACGGGAGTGCCTAGACCATAGGCCCGCGGGACGCCAACCGCGCCGTCGGTTGCAATAATGATGTCCAGATCGCCGTCGAGGTCCGTGTCAGCCATCGCGGCGCCCGTGACGGCGCCCTTGAAGAGGGAGTAGCCTTGCCGCGGAGGCGAGGTGTTGGTATCGCCAAAGTTGGTGCAGGCGCTACTTGTGTATGACGAGTTGAGTGTACAGGTTGTAGGCGCGGCGGCGTAGTTGGTCTCGACCGCGACGTCTGCGGGTTGGACTGAGTCATAGACAAATACATTAGGGTAGGCATCCTGGCCGGAAAACGATTTAAGCCCCTTGGTGGCAGGCGAGCCGACGACCAGATCTTGCTTGTTGTCGTTGTTGATGTCGCCAATGGCAAACACCGGCACGCGTGCACGCAGGTTGTCGCCGGTCGGGCCCTGGGAAAATACGTCCGAGGTGGCGAACACATTCTCGGAGGTGACGCCGCCAACGACAAAGGAAAGATACGAGTTAAACACGAACTGCGGCTGAGGCAGCTGCACATTGTTGAGCAGCTTGGCAATCTTGCCGGTGGCGCCGGACGCGTTGCCGAGTGGGTTGACGCCGACGAGCACGTCGGCAAAGGTGTCTTCGTTGTTAAAGTTACCCGTTGCGGTGGTCTTGGTGCCCCAGCCAATATGATTTAGCTTGGTCGTATCAAAGCCCGACGCCAAGGCGTCGTAGGCGGGTTCAAAGCGCGATTGCCCGGCGTAGGCGCTACCCGCGGGGCAAAGTCGCCAGTTGGTGTCGGCCTCGCTGTGGCCGCATGCGGCGCCGCGATTAAGCCAAATCTTGGCGTAGACGAACGTACCGGCTTGGCCGCCCGTGGGGTATTTGTAGTCGCGCGAGCCGATCACGGCAACGTCGGGCCACGTGTCGCCGTTAAAGTCGCCTGTAAAAAGGCTGCGCACCAGATCGCCGCCGCTGTCGGGTTCAACCGTGCTGCCAGGGTACGGCAGGGCAAACCCCGTGGCTTGGCTGTCGCTGTTGGCGCTGCCGTGGTTGAAGTCGGGTACGAGATATTGCTTGGGATCCTCGGAATTCTTGACGGTCTGCCAATCGCCCTCAAAATTGCAGTCTACATTTTGCGTCGTGAACTCGTTCCACGGCGTTCCCACCGCCTCGGTGACGATGGCATACGTGGCACCGGGTTGGCCGCACGTGCCGCCCGTGAGCTTGTTGCGCTTGGTGGTCTTCTTGGTGGTGTTCATGAACAGATACACCGACGACGCCGAATGGTTCTTGAAGCTAGACGGCGCCGGCGTGGTGCAGTCGGTGGAGGCTGAGGTTTGACACCGTTTCTTAAGCGGCGCGCCGACGTAGTCGTCGAAGCCGTCTCTGTTGAAGTCGGCCGCGGCACCGAATGACATCGCGCTGAGATACGAAAAATTTGCCAACGAGAACTGACCGCCAACGTAATTGAGACGCAGCGCGGAGGCGCCGGCGTCGAACGTCATCGCATTACTCTTTTGCGTCAACAGGTCGAGCGTGTTGCCTGAGCCGCCTTGCCCGTAATCAAACGCCTCGTTGTCGACGCACTGCTCTGAGTACGCGAGCTCCGGTGGTAGCGAGATCGCAAACGCGACGACGCAAACCACCGCCAACAACCAACCGAGTGGCGCGGGCTTGCGATTCGTCGTTTGTTGCAGATGGGTCGCGGACGTCTTGATACGCTTCATATGTTTTCCCCCGTCACGTTGTTGAATTGGCTAACGCAGTCACCAACGCAAAATGTGACATCACCTAGGATACTGCGACTGAATCGCGTTTTCTAAGCAAATACCGGATCTTTGCGCAAGAAATGGAAGACATATAAGTGCCGACATCCCGATGCACCTACGCCGCATCCGCTTGTCATACATGTGGTTTTGCGGCAAGTGCGCGCGCCGCTAACAAGTGCGTCGAGCGTAGTGGCGACGCCTAGTCGGTGAGGCCGATGGCCATGTAGATTTCGTAGCCGCCGCGCTCAAGGCCCCACCCGACGTCGACGCCAAGCAAGGGGATGACGATTTGCTTCATGTAGAGGCGGATGCCAGCGCCGACCGAGTTTTTCCACGGCGCCAGGCCGGTGATGCCGGCGCCTGGCAGGTAGTGGCGCGTGTCGGTGTTGTGCTCGTCGTTAAGAAACGCCGTGTACGCTGAATCCCAAAAGCCCAGGCCGCGAAAGGACACGCCGGCGACGGTGAACATGGGCACTGAGTACTCGAGATTAGAGGCGACGCGGAAATCGCCGCGAAACTGGCTGTTCTTGTAGCCGCGCATGGTGGTGCCGCCCGACTGAAACTCTTGCTGAAACGGAATGTCGTGGCCGTACATGCCCTTGGTCTTGATGACGAGGTTTTGCTTTTGCTGCTTGCCAAAGCGTAGATAGCGCTCGGCGGTGAACGTGCCGTACCAGTATTTGAAATCTGAGCCGAGCTGGTCTACCGATTGCTCGTAGTTAAAGCCGACGCGGTACCCGGAGGCAATGCCGAAGTAGTCGGCGCGCTTGTCGAGCGTCAGCGAAAATTCGGTCGAGACATCGTAGCCTTCGCGGCCAGGCGCGGGCACCTCGGTGTCGGTGGCGTCGCCGGTGACATCTTCGATGGTCGCGCCGTCAGCTAGGCCGACATTTTTGTACGAGACGCGCGCGCCGCGCAGGCGGACGTCCATGCCGAGCGCACGCCACAGCTCGACGCCGACCTTAACGCCAGCGTTTAGATACTGCAGCCGCGACTCGCGCACCGCCTTGGGATCGTCGAGAAACTTTTTAGGCGAGGCATACTCAAAAATTCGCCCCGAGCGCAGATAGACATCGGTTTGCCAGCGAAACGCGCTGCCGGCGATGGACGGGTCGACGTAGGCGCCGATGAAAAACGTATCGCCGGTTGCGATCTGGCCATACATCAGCAGCTTCTTGTTTTCGCCAAACAGGTTGTTTTCGCCAAAGCCGACGCCGCCACCTTTGTTGGTCGGTTGCCAATAGAACGTCGGCGCCGCGACCCATGAAAATTTGTCTTTGGCGGAGATGTAGAGCTTGATGCCGCCGGTTGGCAGCGGGTCCCAAAAAAAGCTTACCTTCTTAAACAGCCCGCTGGAGATAAGATCTTGCTTGATGCGCTCACCGAGCGCCGGCGTCCAGGTATCGCCCACCTCGACGTTGGCGATAAGCAGCACCGTTTCGTCGGTGGTCTTGCTGTTGTCCTCAACGACGATTTGCTTGATGACCTCACCGTCGGCATGGGCGCGCCCGGCGCCGATCCCAAGCGCGAGGGCGAGCGCGATAAGCATGCAAAAGCTGGCCAGTTTACGCGGCATAAACTTAGTATCTGGTGGCTTGCCGGCGCATACAAGGGATGCCGACCCGTGGTATGACCCAAATCATGAATGCGGCCGTCACAACTACATGTCGCACTATCGAAAGTGCCCTCCAAGGAAACCCTGCCTTCGAGCAGGTCGACGAAAATCTCTACATCATTAAGCAGGGCTCGGCCTATGTGATGGTGTCGGTGGTGGCGTGGGGTCACGACAAGGCAATGGTGCGCTGCGCCTCGCAACTGGTCACCGGCATCCAGGTGCCGGGCGAACTTGCGCTGCAACTCCTCGAACTCAACTCGCATTTGCGCTTCGGCGCCTTCGGCTGGGACCCCTCTATCGAAAGCGTTGTCTTCTCGCACACGCTGCTTGGCGGCAAGACGCTCGACAAGGAAGAAGTTTTGGCGACGCTGCGCGACGTCGCGCTGATGGCGGATGAGTACGACGACAAGATCGTCGCCAAGTTCGGCGGCCAACGCATGCGCGATCTAATCAAAGAAGCCGCCGTCGGCAAGATGAAGCGCGCGCACACCAACAGCGAAGCGTACTAAGCAGGCAAAGGACACGTCGATGGCCAACAACAATCAGCAAGGGTTTGGCACCAAGGCAATTCACGCCGGCCAGTCACCCGATCCGACCACGGGCGCCGTGATGACGCCCATCTATCTCACCTCGACGTATGCGCAAACTGCGCCCGGCGAGCACAAGGGCTTTGAATACTCGCGTTCGCACAATCCAACGCGCTATGCGCTCGAAGACAATATTGCGGCGCTCGAAGGCGGCAAACATGGGTTGGCGTTTGCCTCCGGTCTCGCGGCCACCACGGCGATCGTGCAATTGCTCGACACCGGCGCGCATGTGATTGCCACCGACGACCTCTACGGCGGCACGTTTCGCGTCTTTGACAAGGTGTTTCGCCGCCACGGCTTTGAGTTCAGCTATGTCGATCCGGTCATTGGCGCCGCAGCGGTCGAGGCCGCGGTGAGGCCAAACACCAAGATGGTGTGGCTGGAAACGCCGACTAACCCGATGCTCAAGCTGATCGACATCGCGGCAGTGGCCGAGGTGTGTCGCAAGCACAAGCTCTTGCTGGTGGTCGATAACACGTTCATGACGCCATACAATCAGCTGCCGCTGGCGCTTGGCGCTGACATCGTTTGTCACTCCACGACCAAGTATCTCAACGGTCACTCAGATGTGGTCGGCGGCGCGGTGGTCACGGCCAATAGCGAGCTTAACGACCGGCTGAAGTTTTTGCAGAATGCCTGCGGCGGCGTCGCCGGGCCCATGGACGCGTGGCTGGTGCTGCGCGGCACCAAGACGCTGCACGTGCGCATGGCGCGCCACGAAGAAAATGCGCGCTACCTGGCGCCGTGGCTTGAGGCGCACCCACAGGTGCAAAAGGTCATCTACCCTGGGCTTGAGAGCCATCCACAGCACGCGCTGGCGATGCGGCAACAAAAAGGCTTTGGCGGCATGATCAGCTTTGTGCTCAGCGGCGGCCTCAAAGAGGCGCGCGCCTTTTTATCGGCGTGCAAGCTGTTCACGCTGGCCGAGTCACTCGGCGGCGTTGAGTCGCTGATTGAGCACCCAGCGATCATGACCCACGCCAGCATTCCGCCCGAGCGCCGCGCCGCGCTCGGCATCGCCGATGGCTTCATTCGCCTCAGCGTCGGCATCGAAGACGTCGCAGATTTACAAGCCGACCTCGAAATCGCGTTTGCCGCCGCCCGCGGCGCGTGACCGCTGGGTGCACGTCGCTCATTGCGAATGTAATCGCGGATCTGCGACGAGGTCGAGGATGTCGCCACGATGGAGTTGGGCGATGACCGAATCGGTAACTACATAGACTGGCTGCGCGCTCACCACCGTGGCGACGTTGCCGATGACCTCGACCGCACCGTGATTGGCCATGGCGAGGACCGGGATGCCGCTGGTGGCGAAAAAGTCGGCAATCTCGGCGTCATGTGGGTCGGGCGTATAGTGTGCCCACGCGGCGTAACGGCCGACCTGTTGCATGCCGGTAAAGGTCGCCAGGCCGACGTCATTCGGATCGTGCGCGTAGCGGAAATCCTGGCCAAGGATCAGCGAGCCGGCGCTGTTGCTGCCAAGCCACGCGCCACTGGCAAGGTGCGCCCGCAGCGTCGGCACGAAGCCGCTGCAGGCAAACTCGTGCCACAGCGCAAAGGTGTTGCCGCCACCGATAAAAACCGCGCGGAATTGCGCTAGGTCGGACGCAGTGCGGTCATGCAGGTCTGTCCACGTGGTGACCGCTGAAGGCGCGACGCCATGCGGTGCGAGCCATTCACAGAAGCGGTCGTGATAGGCCTCATGCTTGGCCGCGGGCCACGCGTGTGGCAAGAGCAACATGGGGCGATCCGCCGCGGTGGCAGTGACCGCCAGCAAGTGCGCGATGCCGTCGGCGAGGCTGTCGGTGTCCCAGCCGCCAGTGAGGACAAGACGCGGACCAATCATCGGCCGCCAGGGTAACACAGCGAATGTGGTCGTTGTAACTGAGGTAGCCGCCTGCGCTTGCGGCGACGCAGCCCATGGTGAATAGTCGCGGCCAGGGACGGTTATGAAAAAATTGGGTTGGCAGCACTGCCAGGCTTGGTTGGCGATTTCATTGCTCGTGGTGGGCTGCGGTCATCGGACCAGGCTTGGTGGGGAGGCCGCTTCCGCGAGCGACCACGCTGAGCCGTCTGGCCCACACGATCCTGCGGGTCCGCCGCCATCGGTGCTTGCCGTCGGCTACATGCAGCGGTGCTGTTTGACCGACGCCGGGCGCGTTGACTGTGCGGGAGGCAGTGAGCATGGTGAGTCGAAACCGCCGGCGGAGGCGATGACGGCGATCA
This sequence comes from Myxococcales bacterium, assembly GCA_016716835.1. NCBI lineage: Bacteria > Pseudomonadati > Myxococcota > Myxococcia > Myxococcales > Myxococcales bacterium. Next base: position 50,960 of record JADJUW010000003.1, read on the forward strand.
GCGCGGGGCTGTATACAACGTGCGGGATCGACGCGAGCCAGCGCTTGCGGTGCTGGGGCCAGTGGAGCCCGGCCTCCGATCCGACCTGGGACGATGCCTTACGGTTTCGAAGCGTCGCGGTCGGGCGTGATTTCGCCTGCGCGCTTACATTGGAAAAAAACATGGTGTGTTGGTCGAGCGAGGCCTTTACGGCGATTCCGAGCGGCCCGTTTGAGCGCATCGACGCGGGCTACTCGTCGGCGTGCGCCATGCGCGCAAATGGCGAGGTCCGCTGTGCCGGCTTTGCCGAGCAGCCAGACCCGATCCTATGTGACGATCTGGAGCACGTTGCGTGGGCGCCGGTGCCCGACGACGCCTGCGAGCCAGGTCGCCTCGTGCCACGAAGTTGGAGCCATCCGCCAAAAGGCCTGGTTGCAACCACCTTTGCGGTTGGAGACGATCACGCCTGCGCGCGCACCACGCAGGGCGCCGTCGTTTGCTGGGGCGCGTGGGGTTACGGCGACGGCAATACCATTTGGTCGACGCACTTGTTTCCGCCAAAACTGCCGCAACATGTAGTGAAGCTGACGGCGGGAGGTGGGAGCACGTGTGCGCTCACGGCCGAGGGCGAGGCGATATGCTGGGGTGGCCAAGCACAAACGCCGCTGACGGGACGTTTTTTGGATATCGATGCGGGTGCGAACGGGACGTGCGGGTTGCGCGCCGATGGCACCGTCGAATGCTTTGACCACGCAAGTTTTGCCGGTACGCCGGCAGATCCAAACGTGTTGCAATGTGCCGCGCGTGGCCCGGCGCTAAATGACTAGGCAGAGGTTGGTCGCGGTGGCGCGCGCCATGGTGGCGATGATCGACTTGGGGGCAAAGCCATCAAATTTGCATTCGAGGGTGTCGATGCGCCCGATGTGAAATCGATCGACCGAGACGCGCGCCGAGCCGAGCGGCACATCTTTGGCCGTGACATCAAAGAGCCCAATGTCGCCGCGGATGAGGCCGGGTGCAGGCGGGTAGGCCAAGAAGCCGTCAAGGTGCACGTCGACCAGTCCCGGCTCGTTGTCGCCGCCAAAGAGCAGCGCGCCGTCGCCGAGTTCGAGCGCGCGGGGCGCGGTGAGCGAGAGGTCGACCTTGATGTCGCTCATTTTAAGCGACCTCAGCGTCGAGCGCTTTTTCTTGGCATCGTCGTCTTGCTCGGGCGCGCGTCGAAAATCGCCGAGGCAGCGCAACGGGATGCGGCCAAAGGCGGCGAGCGATTGCGCGTCGGGATCGAGGTGCCAAGCGATGATTTCGCGTGAGGTGCGCGCCAACATGGGCACGCCAAAGCGCAGCGCGAGCGCGTCGTTGTCGAGGCTTAAATCTAAGAAGGCGCCTTCCAGCCAGCGCAGGCTGGCCTCGAGCGCGCGGAAATCGAGGCTGCCGTCACGGATAGGCACGTCGAGCTTTTGGTCGAGCGTGCGCATGCCTAGCACGGGCAGCTCAAGCTCCACTTGCAGGGTCATCTTGAGCGTGCCGTGCAGGGCGTCGAGAAAGCGCAGGCGGTCTTGCATGCGGCCGCTGGTAAACTGCTTGACCGCAGGCGATTCGAGTTGGTGTGCGAGCTGCGTCGGCTCGACATGGCTGATTTCAAAGCCGACGTCCGACAGCGAGACGTGGGGCGAAATGAGCTCCATGCCGCCGCCGGCCGACTTGGTGAGCTGCATGCCGCGCGGCATCTCGAACCGCTCGGCGCTCATCGTGAATGAGCCGTGTTCGCTGCGCATCCAGGCGCGGCTGCACGCGGTGCTTTCCGTGGCCCAGTGCGTGTGGTCCAAGCTGGTGGTTAGCCCTTCAATTTGGACGTCGGCGCCGCCATAGTGAAGCGTGCCGGCGCGGCCGTCGATCTTATCAGCCTCAAGGTGACGGAAATCGAGCCGCCTCGCGCCCTCTTCGAGGCGGATGGCAAAGCCCTTAGCGCGGACATCCGCATCCAAGCGGTGGTCGGACATAGGGCCAGAGGGTACGGGCCAGGGCGGCAAAAGCAAGGCGACGACCCACCCTAAATGCCAGGATGGCGGGGCCGATCGCTCGCCGCCCCTTGCGCTGTCAGCGGATCGTGCTTTTCTTAGGGCTATGAACAGCCCCCTCGCAAACCTCTTGGCCCGCGATCTAAGCGATATCGATCGCGAGGAGGTTGCCGATGTTGAGCTTACCTTAGAGATATCTGACGACGGCGACGACGCCGAAGCCGACGACGAACCCATTGCGAAGTCGGCCGTCGAGCAGGCGCTTTATGACGCCGCGCAGCTGGCTTCACACACCGGTGTCGGGCTCGATGTGTTCATGAAGGCCGCGTGGTCGGCCTACCTTGAGACGCATCCCGAGGTGCATGAAAAGATTGAACGGCAGGCGCTCATCAAGCACCTCAAGATGCTACGGCGCACCGGCAAAATCGGGTTGGCGTAAGCGGTACTACCGCTCGGCCGCCCTGGCGGTGAACCTATCGATAGACCTCGCGGCGGTGGCCAATTTTGATTATCGCGATCGTTACTACGCTACGTTCGATCGTATAGATGACGCGGTAGTCTTGAAGTCGAACGCGAAAGAGAGAGCTAGCACCTTTTAGCTTCTTAATCTGCAGCAACTCGGTGTGCGGGTTGAACGACAATAGGTGGACGGCCTCCAAGATTCTCGCTTGCGCCTTTTTGGGCAGGGCGTGAAGTTCCTTGACTGCGCTCTGCTTAAAAACGACTGCGAACGCCGGCTGCATCATTTCAGTTTCTTGATTACGCTCGCCAGCGAGAGTTCTTCCTCATCGCGCCGGGCTCTATACGCCGCAAGGTCGATTTCATCTTCGAGCTGTTCGCGAATCGCCTGCTCGACGACACTTTGGATTTTCAGGCCGCGTTGCTTGCAAAAAAGCGTTAGCGCGACTTTCAAATCATGGTCGATGCTCGTTGAGAGGGTTGCCAGCTTAGACATGGTTTCAAGGGTACCATGGAAAACCTTGGTTTTAAAAGGTTTGAATTTGGGTTCTCGTTAGATGAAACGCTTGTCGTGCCATCCGGGGCACAAATGGTGGTGTTTGACCGCGGAATTTACGTTACTTGGCGAGGGCGCGACGTAGCATCAGTTGCGCTTTTGAGCCAAAGTCTGCGGCCGCCTTTATCAAGGCGATTTTATCTTGCTTCATCGCCGGGGTAATTGTTCCACGGACTTTTAGCGACCGAATAAAAAGCACAAGTGTAGCTCGCTCACGGCCGTTGTGGGAGATCGTTACGTGCGAACGAATTGTTACCTTGCCAGATTGCGCATCCTCTTCGGCAAACTCAGCGAACTTCAAGGCGTGCTCGCCTGATCTTTTCTCGCCACTTATTTTGGTTCGTTTTATTTCATACGGCGTTTGCTCAAACGTGGTTGAGCCGATGATTTCACCATTGCTCTTGTAAGAAGCAACTGTAAATGAGGTCGCGCTCGGATTGGTCATGAGCTTGGTGGATCCGTTGCGGTGCGTCTTGGTGCCCATGCTCATGTTGAGGTCAGGGAAGGGCCGGGATCTTGGCGAGCGCGCGACTTTGGCAGCGCGCTTTTGGGCGGCCTTAAATTCGGCCTGCAGTGGGGTTTTGGATCTTGAGGCGTGGGCGGCCGAACCCAAGGTGGAGACGAAAACGATAAGTATGAGAGTTGGTATTTTATTCATAGGATTTCTCGACTCGTAGTTGATGACGTAGAAGGCTCGACTAGTCTGCCAGCGCGCGGCGGGCGGCGGTCAACATGACCGAGCCGTAGGGCTCGACCGCCTTAAGCAGGGCCTTGCGGTTTTGCTTCATGCCTGGAGTAATGGGACCAGATACCTGGAGTTCACTTGTGGGCGTGAGCAGAAAAGAAAGCGGAGCCGTGCTGTAGTCTGACGGATGAACAAATACATAGACCATCGGTTGCCGCGTGCCATTTGGCGACTCGATGACGGAGGTCGACCCTGAGACCACAAATCCGGCGACCTCTTGGATGCCTGGATTCTCGGTGCGCATGAGCGTGCCATCGGCGTGTTTCGTAAACTCAATCGTGCGGATAAGCTCCTTGGAAGGCTTGAGAAACGAGGTTCGAAAATGGTCGACTTTGTTGTTGGTCAGGGTCTCGGTGAAGCCGCGCTTGGTTGACCGGGCCCCGAAGCTCCTGAAGTTGTCGCGCGAGGATTTTGGCGAGCGAACGATTTTGGCTGCGCGTTTTTGGGCGGCCTTAAATTCGGCCAGCAGCGGCGTTTTGGATCGAGAGGCGTGGGCCGCTGACGCCAACGTGGCCAAGGCAAGGGCAACCACGATAGTGGCTATCGGTTTCATCATGGTGAGGACATAAGCAATCGGTGTGCCACGCCCGGCACGGCGTTTTGGCGCGCTGGAACGCCGGAGTCTAGGCAGGTTCGCCAGGTTGTAAGGGGACGTACAACCCCTTAAGCCGCGACGCAGGTGGCATCTGCGGTGGCTATGCGTGCTTCAATTGACGCACCAAGTCAGCATAATCCGTGGCAATAACGGTGCGGCTTGGATGCCCGCTTAGCGTCGCGAGTGCTGGGGGTAGAGCTAGGTTGGTGCCAAGGATCGCTTGGACGTCGGTTTGAAACTTTGCCGGATGCGCGGTCTCTAAAATGATTCCGTGGGCGTCGGCAAGATCGGCACAATCGCGCAGTTGCTGCCACGCGTGCAAGGCCACCGCGCCGTGGGGGTCGAGGATCATGCCGTGATCGGCGTGGGCGGCACGCATGGTTGCGCGCGTTTCGTCGTCGGTGCTGATGTGGCCGAGGATATCGGCGCGCATCGCTTCGACATCGTTTTGGTAGAGCGCAAACAAGCGCTCGCTATTGCTCGGGGCGCCGACGTCCATGGCGTTGGAGATGGTCGCGATGGTGGGATGCGGCTCATAGCCGCCAGTTTGCAGATAGCGCGGCAGCGCATCATTGGCATTGGTAGCGGCAATAAAACGATGCACCGGCAAGCCGAGGCGCTTCGCAAACACGCCGGCAGCGAGATTGCCAAGGTTGCCACTCGGCACGCAAAACACCAGCGGCTCACCGGCGGGCCGCTGCGCCGCGGCGGCGAAATAGTAAACGGCTTGCGGCAGCCAGCGCGCGACGTTGATCGAGTTGCATGACACCAACGGCACGTGAGCGCGCAGCGCGGCGTCGGCGAAGGCTTGCTTGACCAGGCGTTGGCAGTCGTCGAAGGCGCCGTCGACGGCAAATGCTGCTACGTTGTCGCCCCACGACGTGAGTTGCTTTTCCTGCAACTCGCTGACGCCGCCATTGGGGTAAAGGATCACGACGCGAAAGCCTGGCAGATTGTGAAATGCCGCGGCCACGGCGCCGCCAGTATCGCCGCTGGTGGCGACGAGGACGGTCAATGGTGGCTGGCCTGCGGTGCCACCCTGATGGAAGTAGGCGAGGAGCTGGCCCATCCACTGCGCCGCGAAATCTTTGAACGCGAGCGAGGGGCCGTGGAAGAGCTCGAGCACCGACGTGGAGGCGTCAAGCGGCACCAGTGGCGCGGCAAACGTAAACGCACGTGCGGCCATGGCGGCAATTTCGGCGCGCGGGATTTCATCGCCGATGATATGCGCCATGACGGTGGTGGCAATTTCGGGGATTGTCGCGGTGCGCAGCGAGGCGAGCGCGGCGGCGGACAACGGGGCGATGTGCGCTGGCATGTAAAGGCCGCCGTCGGGCGCGAGCGATTGCAAGACGGCGTCGCGAAAGGTTGTGGGCGGTGCCTGGTGGCGCGTGCTGATCCAGTTCATGGCGTTGGTTATTGTAGGAGCGAGCTAAGAGGCTGACTTGACGTAGGCGCCCGTGGCGTTGATCGGCGACACCCATGCGTTGCACGGCAGCCGCGCCTTGCGAAACACGGCCTGCATCGCGGTGGCGACGCGTTTCGCGACGACGCGACTGGCGGCCAGCGCGAACATCGAAGGTCCCGAGCCGGAGATGCCCGCACCAAGCGCGCCGGCGGCAAGCGCGGCGGCCTTGACCGCGTCGTACTTTGGAATGAGATGCTTGCGCTGCGGCTCGATGATGTGATCGTTAAGACAACGGCCAAGCAAGGCTAGATCGCCAAGGCACAGCGCGGCGATGAGGGCGGCTAGATCGCCAGACTGCGCGATCCATTGCGCCCTTGGGACCTTTGGCGCCAGCACGCGGCGCGCATCGGCAGTAAGAATTTGCACCGCCGGATGCACCACCACCGCGTGCAACGCCTTGGGGTACGGCAGCGAAATCACATCGAGCGCCGCATTGTCGCGAATCAAGATCATGCCTCCGAGCAGGCTGGGCGCGACATTGTCGGCGTGCCACGCGCCGTCGGCTTTTTGCTCACCGGCGACCGCAAAGCGAAGCAGCGCTTGCTTGGGTAGCGGCATGCCGAGCAGGGTATTGACCGCGACAACGGCGGCGGCCGCGCTGGCGGCGCTGGAGCCAAGGCCCGTGCCGCGCGCCATTCCTTTTTGCAGCCGCAACGTGATCGAGGTTTTGCCCTCACCGAGATGCTGCAGTAGCGACCACGCGGCAAAGCCCGCGGTGTTCGCCTTGAGTTCGCGTGGAAAGCCGTCGTTGGGCTCATCGTCGGCAAAGCGCAGGCCTGGCCGGCTACCGCGCTCGGCGATCACGATGTCGCCTGGCGCATCAATGGCAAATCCCAAGATATCAAAGCCGCAGGCAACGTTAGCGACGGTCGCCGGCGAAAACGCCTCCACGCGCTGCAGCCGCGCGCTACGCCCGCTTGCGCGGCTCACCAGGAATTGCTCCGCCCAGAAAACAACGTGGCGCCAATGCGCAACACCTCGGCGAAGACGCCGGCCGCCGTGACGTCGGCGCCGGCGCCGGGGCCGCGGATGACGAGCGGGCGATCTTTGTAGCGCTCGGTGGTGAAGACCAGCATGTTTTCGCTACCGCCGAGCGAGGCAAAGGGATGTTCGCGCTCGAAGGCCTGCACGCCGATGCGGGCGCGGCCGTGGTCTAAGCTCGCGGCAAAGCGAAGCACGCGGTCACTAGCCGTTGCCTCCGCTAATTTTTCGCCAAGCGCGTCATCGCATGCGGCGAGTTCGTTCATAAACGTCGCGGCATCGGGGGCGGCAAACGCGGCGGCGCCGTGCCCCGCACCATTGACGATGAAATTATCGATGGTGACGTTGTCTTGCAGCAGCGGCAGGCCGCACTCGCGCCCCAAGATGAGCAGCTTGCGCCGTACATCGTGGCCGCTTAGGTCTTGCCGCGGATCGGGCTCGGTATAGCCCAGCGATTTGGCCTGCGCGACCAGCGCGCTAAAAGGCGTGCCCGGTTTCCAGTGATTAAACACGTACGAAAGCGAACCCGAAAGCACGCCCTCAAGCTTGATGATGCGATCGCCGCTTTGCAGCAAGTCATTGAGCGTCGTAATCACCGGCAGCCCTGCGCCGACATTGGTTTCATAACCCAAGATCACGCCACGGCGCTCGGCGAGGGCCTTGAGCTCGCGACTACGCGCCAAGTCGGACGACATGGCGATCTTGTTCGGGGTCGAGATCGAAATGCTCGCCTGTAAGATGTCGCTGTATAAGGCCGGCACGGCCTCGCTTGCCGTGCAATCAATGAAGATGCTGCTCGGAAGGCGGCAAGCGATCATCTCGTCGACAAAGGCAGGCAGCGAGGTGGGGCGGCCGTCGGCAGCTAACCGCTGCGTCCAGTTCGCAAGTGGCAGACCCTGCCGGTCAAACACCATGCGCTTGCTATCGGCAATCGCGATAACATTGACCTGCACGCCGCGGTGCTGACGCAAAAAGTCGGCGTGCATGTCGATCTGCGCCAATAGGGTTTTTCCGACCACGCCGGTGCCGATGAGAAAAAGATTGAGCTCCTTGGTCTTGGAAAGAAAGAACGCCTCGTGCAGCGCCGCGAGCGCCTTGCCCTCGTCAAGTCGCGGAATCACCACCGAAATGTTGAGTTCGGAGCTGCCCTGCGTGATGGCGACGGTGTTGATGCCGTTGGCGCCAAGCGCCGAGAATAAGCGTCCCGCGACCCCGGGCCGCGTTCGCATGCCCTCGCCGATGACGGCGACAACCGCCATGTCGGTTTCGACGCGCACCGGCTCGACGAGCTTGCTCGCCAATTCGAGCGCAAAGGCAGCTTGAACCGCATGCTTGGCAATTGCCGCCGCCTCGGGGGTAACGGCGAACGTGATGCTGTGCTCGCTCGAGCCCTGGGTAATCAAGATCACGTTGACGTCGTGCTGCGCGAGCCCTGCGAACAGGCGCGCGGCGGTGCCTGGCACGCCGACCATGCCGCTGCCTTGCAGCGTGAGTAGCGCGACGTGTGACACCGATGAGATGCCGCGCACCGCGGTGCCGGCCTCGGGGCTCTCGTGCGACACCAGCGTGCCGGGATGCGCGGGGTTGAAGGTGTTCTTGATCAGCAGCGGGATGTTGTTTTTGAGTGCGGGCAGGATGGTTGGCGGGTAGATCACCTTGGCGCCAAAGTGCGACATCTCGAGCGCCTCGGCATAGGTCATCTTGGGAATCGAGAAGGCGCGCGCAACCTTGCGCGGATCTGCGGTCATCACGCCGTCGACGTCGGTCCAGATCTCGACGACTGAGGCGCGCAGCGAAGCCGCCAAGATCGCCGCGGTGTAGTCGCTGCCGCCGCGGCCAAGCGTGGTGGTCTGGTTATCCTTGGTGCTGCCGATAAAACCAGTCACCACCTGCAAGATTGCATGCGACGCGTAATGCGCGGCGACGGCGGCATCGGTAGCCGCGACGTCGACGTGCGCGGCGCCAAAGTGCGCGTCGGTGCGGATCACGCGGCGGGCGTCGAGAAACTGCGCAGGCAGCCCCTTAGCGCACATCGCGTGCGCAATGATAAACGCCGAGTTGCGCTCGCCAAAGCCAGCGACCTGATCGAGCGTTTGCGCCGAGGCTTCGCGCAGCAGCGCGGCGCCTTGCAGCAGCTTGACCAGATCGGCATGCATCGCCTCCAGGCCCGCGGCGAACTCGCCGCCGAGCGTGCCGCACAACTCGCCCGCCGCCGCGCGATGCTGCTCGCGTAACGCGTCGGCGCGCGCGAGATAGGCCTCGTCGCCCACGGCGGCCTGCCGAACCATGCCCAGCAAGGCATCGGTGACGCCCGAGAACGCCGAGACGACGACGGTGAGTGGCGCCTCCGCGTGGTTGGCGCGCTTGACGATTTCGATGACGCTCGCGATGCGTCCGGCATTCGCGACCGAGGACCCACCAAATTTGAGTACGCGCATTCGGTGCCTGATCGTATCAGCCTGCGCGCGCTAGTGCCACGTCTGCGGCACTATCGCATGCGAATGAGGCCCTCTTGGGCGGTGGTGGTAACCAGGCGACCATCGCGCGAGAAAATGCGACCTCGTGCGAGACCGCGAGCACCCTGCGCGGTCGGGCTTTCTACGGTGTGCAGCAGCCACTCGTCGATCGCAAATGGGCGGTGAAACCACATGGCGTGATCGATCGAGGCGGCTTGCAGGCCCGGCGATAGCACCGCCTTGCCGTGTGGCATGAGCGACGTGGTCATAAATGTAAAATCTGAGACATACGCCAGCAAACACCGTTGCAGCGCCGGATTGGCCGAAACGACGCCATTGGCCTTCATCCAGATCTGCCGCCGGGGGAGACGTGGCGTGGGCGCGATGGGCGACTCTTCGGGGTCATCGGTACGCAAGTCGAACGCGCCAAGCGCGCTTAAGCGTTCGACCAAGGGGCGTGGCAGGACATGGCCGAATTTGGCGAGCCGTGCGGCCTCCGTCGGCAGCGACTCGGGCGCTGGCACCGGCCCGTCGGGAAACGGATCTTGGTGCTCGAACCCGGCTTCGTGCTCCTGAAATGACGCGGTCATATGTAGGATATGCTCGCCGTGTTGGATCGCCGCGACGCGGCGGGCGCTAAACGAGCCGCCATCGCGCAGGCGCTCGACCTGATAAAGGATAGGCTGCGTGACGTCGCCGCGGCGCAAGAAATACGCGTGCAACGAGTGGGCGAGCCGCCCCGGCGCCACGGTCTGTCCCGCCGCCGAGAGGGCCTGGCCCAGCACCTGGCCGCCAAACACCGCGCCCCAGCCCAAGTCTTGGCTTTCGCCGCGAAAGACGTTGTCTTCGATGCGTTCGAGCGACAGCAACTCGATTAGCGCCCCCAGCTTGTCTGCCATGAAATGACTGTAGCGGCTAATTCACGCCATGTTAGGCCGGCGCGAAGAAATTGTGGTCGACTTGCCCGGGACCTGTGATACGCATCGATCATGAAATATGCCGCGTCGTTGGCTGGGGCACTCGCGAGCGCCGTGGCATGTGGTAATGGTGGGCCCTCCCTCGCGCCGCGGACAGATCCCATCATCGGTGGCAGCGTTGCGACGGCCGGTCAATTTCCGACGGTGGTGGCGCTGGCCATCGAAAGCGGTCCCGAGGTCTTTCAGACCTTCTGCACCGGCACCCTGGTGGCGCCCGACATCGTCTTGACCGCGGCACATTGCCAAGAGCTCGACGACCAGTACGAAACGATCTGGGTGATCGTGGATGGCCTAACGCCGCAGGCCAGCCAAGGCCGCGCGATCGCCGTCGCCCACTCGGTCCGCGATGCGAGCTACGACGTGGAGTATACCCTGGGGGTCGACGTGGCCTTGCTCTTTTTGCAAGAGGAGGTCGATGACCGCGCGCCCTCGCCAATATGGTTGCCGCCGTTACCGGTACAATCGCCGCTGCAGGCGGTGGGGTTTGGCACCTCCGATCCCTCCGATAGCGGCACCGCAGGTACGTTGCGCTACCTATCCACCGAACCCACCATTTCGTGTGAGGTGCTGTGGGACGCCTTTCGCGACCAGGGCGCCACGGATGAAGATATTGAGGCCATCTTAGCTGGTCGCACGTTCGACGAGATGTTTGTCTGCACGAACATGATTGACGAGACCGGCGTTTGCTTTGGCGATAGCGGCGGGCCGGCCTTCGTCAACCTGAATGGTACCGCGACCGTAACGGGCATCGCCTCCTTTGTCGGTGACGAGTTTTGTTCGACCTATGGCATGTATGCAGTCCCTCATCGCGCGCTTGCTTTTTTTGCCGACGAGGCGCCTCAGCTGTTATGCCAAGTCGACGGGGTCTGCAACGAGGACTGCACAGGCGGCGTAGACATTGACTGCGGCTGCGACGTAGATGAAGACTGCGCGCCTCTCTTCGGGCGTTTTGAGTGCAGCCCCGCCGGCATGTGCGAAGAATTGGCCCCGGGGGAATTTGGTGACGCATGCGTCGGCGACGACGATTGCGCCTCGGCTTATTGCGGCGCCGCGGGGCTTTGCACGTTGCCGTGCGAAAATGACGAGGTGTGTCCTGGCGATGCATCGTGCGATCTGGCCGCGGCGGCGACGGGCGGCGAGTGCGTTGCCGCCGTGGGTGGTGACGGCGGCTGTGCTGGCTGCAGCGGCGGCGAGCCGGCGGGGCTGATTGTAGCGCTGGCGGCGCTCTTCTTTGGCATGTTCAGGCGGCGCGTCGCAAGGTCGTCGAGCGGCGCTTAGCCCCGCCTAGGCTCGGGGCCTTCGCGCGCGACGCTACGGCGTGGTCAGTTGATAGCGAACGCGCACGGCCTTGCTACCTGCCTCGATCAGCGTCGTAAAGATTCGAATGTTGTCGTTGCGCAGCAAGGGCGCGACCTGATCTTCAATATAAGTCATCGTGTCCATGCCGAGCTCGGCGTCATTGCCAACGTGATAGAAAAGCTCGCCACTTGCTTGGCCTTGTTCCGCGATAAAGGTCTTAATTTCGGCATAGGTGGCGGCCGCCTTGGGCCGGCCGATCCGGCGCAGCGTCTTGCCACTCGGCTTGACGGCGCCAGGTTTGGCGCGTTGGTTTAACGCGCGAAAATACCAGGTCGCCTGTGTCGGCCCGGAACCGTCGACGTGAACCACGGTGGTGCGATTGGAGAGTTTGATTCCCGCGCGCGCAAACTCGGGCTCGGCAGCGGCAAGCTCGGCGTCCGAGATTCCGGCGATCTCGGACTGGTTTAGCTTAAGGCGACCGCTTTGGTGACCCGTGGCTTTGACGCGTTGTTTTAGCTTGGCGCCAATGAGGGTCGTTGCGCGCGTGGAGATCGGCGCGCGCGCAGGCTTGCTGGCGATCTGTTTTCGCGAGCCGGCTTCGGCGGAGTCGCCTGGTGCGCCGAGGGCAAGCAGAATTGCGGTGGCGGTGATGATTTGTCGGATTGATTTCATATTGTCCGACTTACTAAGCAAATAACAGACCAATGTCGAGCGGACGCAAGTATACGAATTTGCGAGCGATGGCCGCACCGTGGTGGCCAGTTGACCCGCCGATAGTGGGGAGGCGTGGCCCTAGCGCTTCGCGGCGCCGCGCGCGATCACGCCGCTGGGACGCTTGGGTAGCTGCACTTTGTCCGGACGACCGGCGTTGGCACCGCCTCGATGCCCCATCAGCGCGAGCACCAGAAAAGGCAGACCAATCATGGCCATTGGCGCCCACAGGCTGCCGCAGCACGCCGACCACGGCCAGCCATGCGACCGCCGCCAATACGCCAACCTTGATGCGCGCGTAGAGTTGCTTGCGCGGCCACGCGAGGAAAAGGATAGCGACATCAATGGGCCAATACATCAAGGCCACCTCATTGATGCGCAGGCTGGGAATCGCGCTGATCGCGACGAGCGTCCAGATCACAAGCCCCATGAAAAGCGTTGGCACCATCGCGATGGCGAGCGCCGTGCGCGTAAGGCGTCGCCGCCACAGCGCGAGCGCGATCAGCGCGGCGGCGCCGAGGCCAATCAACGCCACGACCTCGCGACCCTTGCTCCCCTCAGAGGGAAACGGGGGCCCGCGACGCTGATAGATTAGTTCGGGCACGACGCCGAGCCGAGTCGCGACGTTGATGCGCACTTCGTCAGGGAGAAACATTTTTTCGTAGAGCGTCGGCGGCACATCGATGTCGCGCCCGACGGCGAAATCGGAAATCGCGAGCAGCGGAGGAAACTCGGCCAGCCCGCTGTAGCCGAGCTCGCGAAAGGTGCGGAGGTCGGCAGGATCGGGCTTAGCTGCGTCCGCGCGCAGCGCGCCGGCAAAGGTGTCGTCGATCATGTCGCGCAGCCGCGTCGTGCAGTTGTCAAAGAAGTGATCGTATTCGTAGTAGCGGCGGCTTTCATGGAGGTCGCCCCACAGCTTGGCCTCGAGCGCGCGCGCCTGCGCTGGCGTGGTTGGCAAGATCTGGCGCCAAATGGTGCGGTCTTCCCAAGTGTAGAAGCGAAGGGTTTCTTCCAGCGCCGCGGGTTCGACCCAAAATTTTGTCGTGCCGCGCAAGAAGCCCCACACCAGCCCCTTGGCGTTGGCAAAATCAGTGACGCCGTAGTTTAAACAAACGTCGCCGGGGGCGTGTTCATAGTGCAGGCACAAGGCGGCGTGGCCATACTTTTCAAAAATCACCGGGCCGCGCTCGAAGGTGTAGAGGTCAACCCGCGGTGGCTCGGCGCTGGGTGGAATTTGCCCGTTGTAGTCGGCGGCGCGCAGCTGCCGCGGCTGGCCAAGCGCGGTCGTGGCGGTTGCGATCGCAAAGCCGAGCGCGAGCGCAGCGGCGTACCATAAGCGTCCCGACGGGGGCAGGCAGCGCAGGCGAGTCATGGCCCCGGCGTCTCTTTCGTGGTGTCGGCGTCGCGGCCCATCGCCGGGCTGGCATTGGCGCTGACCGCCGGCTTCTTAAACTGCGCGGGATCAACCGCGACGTTCCACTCGAACTTGGAAATCACCAGTGTCACCGTCTCGTCGCCGCCCAGCGTGGTGCGCTTGTGCGCGACCAGGATGCCGCCTATTGGCTTATAGTCCTCAAGGCTAATCGTGCCAACGCCGGCGCCCTCGGGAAATGCGACCATGGTGACGAGCTTGGTCTTGTCGTCGACAAACAGGGTCGCGGTGAAGCGCTTGTCGGGTGAGGTGACGTTGACCTTGGTCAGCGTCGTGCCGTCGACCTTTTCTTGGCCAACCCAGCGCACCTGCGCCCCCGGCGCGAGATGGCGCAGCAAGATGAAATCGGGATCAAGCCAACGCTCGCGTTCGACCGTGTCGGCGTCGATCGCCGCGACGTCGACCAGGCCCTTGGGCGTATCTTGCCACGCGCCGCCGGCGCCCATCGCATAGCTGATGCGAATCGACTTGTTGAGCACGAGGTCGACGCGCGAGTCGCTCGGCAGCGACCACAGGCGGGTGATGTCGACGTCGACCACCTGCGACGATCGCTTCATCGCGCCGCTGGCGGTCAGGCGCAGGGATTTGCGCGCGGCCAGCGCGGCGCGGCCGCCTTTCTTGGCGAGCGCCGCGTCGAGCAGGGCCCGCGCCTTGGCGGCGAGCTTGGGGTCTTCGGGCAGCTCACGCCTCGCTACCGGCGTTACGACATCGCGGATGGAGGCGCGCTCGTAAGTGAGCTTTAGCTTATCGAGCTGCGGCGCGATCTTCGCGGCATCGCCGACAATCGCGATCGCGATGCTGGTGGTACCAAGGAGCTCGGCCGCCGCGCCGGCGACGCTGGCTTGATCCGACTTGTCGAGCACCACGGGAAAATTTTCGACATACGCGGCATCGAAGTCATGCAACTCCGCGGCGAGCAGGCTGCTGGCAATGGCGCTCGCGGTCTCAAAGCGTAGTCCATAGCTGCCACCGAGGTAGGCGACGGCCTCGTCCACCTCTCCTGCGCTTGGGCCCTCGCTCTGCATCTTCTTGATCTCGCGAAGCAACATGGTTAGCGTGGCCGCTGCCTCGCTGGTGCGGGTCGCCGCGGTTGCAACCCACGCGCCGCGCTCGCGGTTGCGATCGAAGGTCGTTGTTGCGGAGGGTGCGCCGCCGCCGGCGCCGTCACTGCGCAGGCTGCGGATCAGGCGTGCGCCCGCGCCACCGCCGAGCACGTGGTTCCACACCAAGGTGTCAAAGAAGCGAGAATCCTGGTGCGCGATGCCGGGTAGCGCCACGGCGATTTGTGCCTGCGCCTGACCTGGCATGTCGATTAGTCGCAGGGTGCGGTTCGCAATGGGGCTCGCCGCAGTTGCTGGCGCTACCGCGCGGCCTTGGCCTCGCCATCCAGCGAATTGTGCGGTGATGGTGCGCTTAGCCGAGGGCGCGGCGACATTGCCGACCACGACCAGCGTCGCACGCTCCGGGCGATTGGCGGCGGCATGCCACGCGCGCAAGTCGCCCTGCGAAATGCTGCGCAGGCTCGCCATGCTCATCACGCGCCCGCGGGGATGATCGTTGCTCCACAAGAGATTCTGAGCATGCACGGCGGCCATCGCCGCGGCACTCTCCTCGGTCGCCTGCACTTGGCCCGCGAGGCGCTCGCCAACGGACGGCATTTCCGCCGGCGCAAACGCGGGCGCGGCGAGGGCCTCATGCATCAACGAGAGGCAGGTCGCGAGGTGGGCGGCCTGCGCGTCGCATTTTAAAACTGTTGCCTCGTAGCTGGCATCGCTGGCCAGCGAACCTCCCGTCGCCGCAATCGCGCGCGCGAAGGCCGCCGCGTCTCGCTTGGTCGTACCGCGCAGCAACATTTGCGCGACGAACGCGGCGAGGCCTGGTTGATCTGCGGGGTCGGCGCTCCAGCCATTGGCAATCGCCAACTGGACGCTGAGCACCGGCGCATCCGCCTTGGCGACGATCAGGACCTTCATGCCGTTTGGCAGCTTAAACTGCGTGATTGGCGGCAATGCCACCGCGGCTAGCGGTGCGAACTCGGGTGGCTTGATTAGATCTTCACGCCCCGCCCATGGGTCATCGGCCGCAACCGCGACGGCATCGCTCACGCCCACGCTCGGCAGGCTGAGCCCTTTTGAGGCGACGGGTTTGGCACACGCTACAAACAGCAAGGCCGCGGCGCCGCAAGCGAGCAGCGCGATCGAGGCGCGCAAATTATTATGGTTGGGCGATCGTTTCATGGCGTAGCCTTCTTCGGCGTTGAGAGGGGGGTGACAGCCGCAGCGGGCGAGGTCGACGGCGGAACATAGGCAATCGTCGCGCGCTGGGCGTCGAGGTGCGTCGCCGCCACGCGCCGAATGTCGGCGGCGCTGACCCGCGCCATTTGGGTGAGCTGCGTCGCGAACGCCGCGGGGTCGCCGTTGACGATCCAGCTATTGCCAAGCAGCTGGGCCAGGTCGCTGCTGCGTTCGAGCTGTCGCATCGCGCCATCGATTAGCCGCGCCTTCACCAAGGCAAGGTCCTTCTCGTCGACGTCACGCGAGGCCAAGCGAGCCACCTCGTCTAAGATCGCGGCCTGCACCGCCTCGCGGCTCGCAGGATCGAGAAAGGCGGCAAAGGCGATGAGCTGGCTTGGGTGTTCGCGCACCAAGATAGGCGATGAGGTTTGAAACGCCAACGGCCCTTTGGTCGCGCCATCGGCCCGGCTCATGCGGCGCGCAAGTCGCGAAGCCGGCCCATCGCCGAGCAGCGCCGAGATTACGCGCAGCGGCGCAATGTCGGCGTGACCTCCGCGCGGAATGGGAAATCCAACCATGATCATGCCCACCGCGCTGGCCTCGGCAGTGACGGTGCGCGGCGCCGTTTGCGCCGGCTCGAGGGCGGCGTCAGCGGGACGCGGAGGCTGGCCTGCCGCCGCGATCGGACCAAAAAATTTCGTCGCGCCGGCAACCACCTCGGCGAGCGTCGTGTCGCCGACGACCACGAGCAGCGCGTTGTTAGGTTGATAGTACGCGTCGTAAAACGCGCGCAAGGTCGCCTCGTCAATCGCGTCGACATCGGCGGCGCTACCGTCGGCCGTCCACGCATAAGGATGGCTGCGAAAGGCGGTGGCCAAAAAGGTGAGCAGGCCCTTGGTCACCGGCGCTGCCAGCAACTGGCGAAGCTCGCGCTGCATCGCGCCGCGCGCGGCCGCAAGCGCCTCAGGCTGAAACACGAGCCCGCGCATGCGGTCGGCCTCGAGCTGCAGCACCGTCGCGAGATACGCCTTAGGCACGACGTTTTGGAAATAGGTTGCGTCCTCGGTGGTCGTGGCGCCGACGTAGCCACCGACGCGATTGAGCATGCGCGCGTGATCGTCGGGACGCACGCCCGTCGAGCCCATGAACATGAGATGCTCAAACATGTGGGCGGTACCGCGCCGCGTTTTGGACTCGTCCTTTGAGCCGACCTTGTACCAAATCTGGACGGCGACGAGCGGTGCGCTCGTGCGCGTCACCACGACCACCTGCAGGCCATTGGGCAGCTCGGCGGTTTGAACCTCGGCGCTAGGCAGCGCCACATCGGCAAGCGCCAAGCGCGTTCCTGTGGCGGTGGTGGACGCCACCATGATTGACGCGGCGAACAGTACTTGGCATCCAAGGCGAGTTGGCATAGATGCGCGGCACCCTACCGCCCGCCCAGTGGGGTCGCGACACGGGCTGGGTGCTTTTGTCGATCTCCGGCGCAATATATCGTAACTATCCTTAATTATTACAAGACAGTTCTCGCTGCACTGTATTTATGGCCCTTGACGGAAATACAAAATGCGCTACAAAGAAGGCTCTGGGATCTTGGCGAATTCGCTAGGAGATTGGGCAAGGAGGAGGCGTCGTGGCAGCCATTCAACAGTCAGCATCTAATTCAATTTCAGCGTCAGGTCCCATCGGCGTTAAGGTTTTCTCAGCCACCAAAGCGAAGGAACGCGAGGTTCTGGGCGAATACATAACCGAATGGATCGCAACTCACCCAGATGTTGAAATTTTCGACAAAATCGTGACGCAATCGTCAGATTCAGAGTTTCATTGTTTAACGATTACGCTGTTTTACAGACAAAAAGCGGCTTAGGAGACCGGGTGGGCACCTGCTGGCTCTAATTGGCTTCCCGATCTATTTGATCTCGCCTGGGCAATAGAGTACCTACCTCAGTCTATTTATGGACAACGGATTCGGAAAACCAGTTGAAGTTGAGGTTCGCGATAGCCTTGAAAAGGCGATGAAGATCCTCAAGCAAAAGATGTCTAAAGAAGGCGTCTTGCAAGAAATCAAGCGCCGCCGGTTTTACGAAAAACCGAGCGTCAAAAAGAAGCGTAAATCGCGCGAAGCCAAGAAGCGCACGCGCCGCGAAATGAAGCGCAAGGTCTCCTTCACCCCCATGGCCGGCGCCAAGCCCGAGCGTACTTAGGGTCACTCACCACCCTTTTTAGTTAAAAAAAATCGAGTAGTTGCACTGCAAAGTGCGGGATTTGCAATAGCGCTCCGTCGCTAGCAGACGCGCCCCGACAAGATAGCAAGCGGCATGCGAACCGAGATGGGTTCGTTCTCGTCGATTTTGGCAACCGCTCGTGCGAGTAGGTCATCGACAGCGGCCGAGACATCCGCGTTTTGGCGGCTCACTTTATAGGCCGACCACGTCATTAAATACTCGGCGAGTTGTTGCGACGACAACTCTAGTTCGATCGCGAAGGCCGGCGCGCTTACGTGTGGGAACGGGCAGCCGACGGCGGCTGATTGATAGCCGTCCCACAACAGGCGATTATTTTCTGCCCAGTAGGGTTCAACCAGCGCGCGAAATGGCGCGACTAGCGCTTTATCGATGGCTGGCGAAACGTGCGGCCAGGCATAACCGAAGGCGCAAAAAAAGGCGCCCGGTGCGGCAACGCGCCTGACCTCTTGCCAGAACGCATTCGTAGCAAACCAATGCAGTGCCTGCGCGACCACAATGAGATCTGTTTGATGCGCGGGGAGGCCACACGCCTCGGCACTGGCGACGCGGTACTCAACGTTTGCGAGCTGCGCCGCTTGTTCAATTTGGGCCGCACTAACATCTGTCGCGATGACGCGCTCAAAGTACGGCGCTATGCCAACCGCTGCCTGGCCATTTCCGGTGGCGCAATCCCATGCGGCTACCTTGCGGCTACACTGTGAGGCGAGCCAATGGAACAGCGGCTCGGGGTATCTCGGTCGCGCCCGCGCGTACGACGCCGAGGCTTCCGAAAACGTGTTGCGCGGTGACGTCATGAGGGGCACCAAGCATATACCGTCGTAAGCGCGCGCATAAAAAAAGGGCGACCTTGCGGCCGCCCTTGCGAAGACTCTTGCGCCTTACGGCGCGGTTAGGAGGAAGTTAGAAAATGCCCTCCGACACGAGTACTTCCGATTGACGTACGTTCTGTTTACAGTGCATGTTGCGTCTTCCTCCTCTAGCAAATGGCCAGAGCCTGGCGGCGGCCCGCGCAAAATGTCGCGGCTCCCACAACCAGGCCTTCACATTGGGCGCATCGGCCCGTGGCGACGGCACGTCATCACGTGAATCATCATTAACCCATCCGCTTAGTGCCGCCGGCAACCACATGGTGCATCTCAAGTATATGGCACGCGATCTGCGGTTCGCAAGATTACATAATCAACAAAGATTCCAAACGGTTAGGTAGGTGCGTGCGCCCAGGTGTGGCACTTTGTGGTAGGAGAGCGCATGTCCACCAGGCCGCAAGCCTCGCTTGAAACCTTTCCCAACCCCAAAGCGACGCGCGATTACCACATCGTGTTTGATTGCCCGGAGTTTACTTGTCTTTGTCCGCTTACCGGACAGCCGGATTTTGCGACGATCGCCATCGACTATGTGCCCGACGCCCTGTGCATCGAGCTCAAGTCGCTCAAGCTCTATCTGTGGAGCTATCGCGACCAGGGCGCGTTTCACGAGGCCGTGACCAACAAGATTTGCGACGACATCGTCGCCGCCATCGCGCCACGCAGCGTCACCGTCACCGGCAAGTTCTGGGTGCGCGGCGGCATCGCGACCAATGTCATCGTGACGCACACCGCGGGTAGCGCCCAGGGACGCGGCTAAGGCATGGCGACCGAGCATCCGGCGGCGCCAACCTTGGCCACACTCGATGGCGTCGTCGTGCACTACGGCCGCCGCCTCGCGGTCGACCAGCTCTCGCTGCGGATTTGCGGCGGCGAGCGGATCGCGCTGCTTGGCGCCAATGGCGCGGGCAAGACCACGACGCTGCTCGCCTTGACCGGCGGCGTGGCGCCCTCGGCGGGCACCGTCAACGTCATGGGAGGCGAGATGGCCGGCCGCGGCCGCGCCGCCACCAGCGTGCGGCATCTCGCCCACGTCGGGTTTGCTGACCAGCCGCCATCGCTTTACGAATTTTTGACCGTCACCGAGCACGTGCGATTTGTCGCCGAAACCAGGGGCCTGCCCGACAATAGCGAAACCACGCAGGTCGTGGCCGCACTGCTCGCCGATCTCGGGATTGAGCCGTACGCGCATCGCCCGTGCCGCGAGCTTTCTTTCGGGCTTCGCCAGCGCGTCTCGCTCGCGGCGGCATTGGTTGGTCCGGTCAAGCTGCTGTTGCTTGATGAAAGCGTCAACGGCCTCGATCCGCACGCGATGAAGCGCGCCCTGCACGCGGTGATGCGCCAGGCCTCGGCGCCCGACACCGCGCTCATTTTTTCGACGCATATGCTCGAGCTGGCCGAAGAAATTTGCACGCGCGCCATCATGATGGAAGACGGCAAGCTGATTGCGGACATGTCGCGCGAGACGTGGCAGCTCACGTACGGAAATTTGCGCGCGGCGTACGTCGCGCATGTCGCCGACGGCAAGGCGCGCGAGGCGTGAGCGACGCGGGCTTGCAGGTGCGTGTCGCGGGCCCCGCGGTGGCCACGATGGCATCATCCGCCTTTCGCCGCTGGATGCGTCTAGAGCACCACGCGCGGCGGCGTGGCGTTTGGTCGTGGTGGCTCATCGCCTGGGTCGGTGGTGGCGGCGCGCTGGCGGCGTACGCGGCGCGCCAGACGATGTGGCTCGTGCCATGGGGCGCGCTGGCGATTGCGATCGTCGGCGCGGTGGTGGCCGCGCCCTTTGCGATGTTTTGGCGGCGTGACGCGCGGCTGTGGCAACGGTTGGCCTTGCCCCAGCGCGGCATGTTCGACGTCGCGTTGCTTCACCAGGCTCGGCGCAACGCGTGGTTGTTTGCGCCGGTGGTCTTGCTCGCCGCTCTGCAAAGGCAGCCATTTGCGCCGCTGCTCGCGACGCTTGCGGCCTACGCTTGGGTAACCGGCGCGGGCACGGCGGCGGTTTTTTTGGGCGGCCTGCTTGTTGCTAGCGACAAGACGCACGCGCTGGTCGACACCATGGCCGGCGAATTTCGCCCGCCACGTGTGGTGTGGCTCGGCGCCTTGCCCGCGGTGGTGGGCGGCGTCGCCTTGGCGGCGGTCTGGCTGCTGGGTGGCGGCGTCGCGCGTACACCCTTGCTGCTCGGCGCCATTGCGACGGTGCTCGCGTCGATCGTTCTCGTGTTGGTAGCGCGCGCCGCAAGCGCGCAGCATTTTTCGCGCGCGCTCACCGAGGTCGTTGCGCTCGATCGGCAATCGCTTGCGCATGTCGAAATTCAGCCAGTATCGCCAATCGAGGCGCTGTGGTGCCGGCTGTGGCCTGGCGCTCATGGGCCGCTTTGGCGCGTCACGTTTATGGTGTTGCGGCGACGCTTTCCAATGCGCGGGTTGTGGCTGGCCATCGGCATAGGCGCCGTCTTGGCCGCACCGTGGTTAGGCTGGCCGCGCTGGGCGGTGGCGACGGTTGCCGGCGTGGTGCTTGCCGCGCTTGACTACGCGCGCGTGAACAATCGCGACGTCAAGATGCAGCGCCTTTCGGCGGTGCTCGGCGTCGCGGGTGCCGCCCGCATGGCAGGGCTCGCCGCGCTCGCGCTGCATCTACTGTTATTTTCGCTTGGCGCGGGCGCGGCGTTCGCGCTCGGCGCGCGCTAGGGCTTGCAGCTACGGGCCCCAATCAATGCCGGTCGCTGCGCCGGACCAGATTTTTACGGCCGTGCCTTGGCCGTCGGCCGGCGCGATGTAAATGCCGGCGCCGCCCGGGCGGGTGCTGGCAAAGGCGATGGCGCGGCCATTGGGCGCAAAGCTCGGCTCCTCGTTGTTGCCTTCATTTTGCGTGATGCGGGCCATGACCTTTGTGGTCAGGTCGAGCGTAACGATGTCGTAGCGCCCGCCATCGCGCGTGGTGTACGCCAGCACGCGGCCGCGCGGCGACCACGTTGGCGTGGTGTTGTAGTTGCCATTTTGCGACACCCGCTTGGGCGTGCCTCCGCTGGCGCTCACCACGTAAATTTGTGGGCTGCCGTCGCGATCCGACACAAACGCCAGCTCGCGGCCATCGGACGACCACGCCGGCGAGGTGTCGATGCCGCGGTCGTTGGTGATGCGACGCACGATGCTGCCATCGCTCACATTGATGATATAAATTTCTGCATTGCCGTCTTTCGACAGCGTCACCGCGAGCTGCGAGCCATCGGGCGAGAACGACGCCCCGGTATTCATGCCCTTGTACGAGGCGACCTTGCGCGGCCGACCGCCACCGGCGCCCACCACGTACAAGTCGGGATTGTTGCGCATGTACGACGTAAAGGCGACCAGGGCGCCGCTGCGCGACCACGCCGGCAAGATGTTGGTCGACGTGTTGCGGGTGATGGCGGTGGCGTTCGCGCCATCGCAATCAATCGCAAAAACCTGGCTCGACGTGCCCTTTTTCGTGACAAACGCCAGGCGCGAGCCAAAAAAGCCGGGCTCGCCCGTTAGGTATTTCACCAGCTCATTGCTCCATTGGTGAGCAAAGCCTCGGACGTCGGCCTTTTTGCCGCTATAGGTGCGCGTCAGCCGAACGTCGGCGCCCTTGGCGACCTCGTAAAAACGAAACTCAAGGGCGATGCGGTCGCCCGTGGTGGTGGCGCGATACTTCACCACCCCGTAGGCGCCAACGTCGCGCCATTTAGCCGGGTCAATTCCCATGCTCTCTACCGCTAAGTCGGCAAGAAACGACTTTGGATCGAGCACCTTAAAATAGCCGGCGATCGCTAGATTTTTCGACAACACCTCAGCGATCTCGCGCGACGCCGCGAGGTCGCTTGCCACGCCCTGCGGCACGGCGATGGGGTAGGCGGTGTGTTTGGCGCCGGCGACGTCGATGATGACACCGGCGGGTGGCGCCGGTTGCGCCGTCGCATGCGGCACCAAGGTGACACACCAGGCAAGGCCACAGATGGCCAACCAGGGCAATGCACGCGGTGAATGACGAGTTACAGCGTATATCGTATGCATATCTCCCTCGAGGCTTTTCCGCCAAGCAGGTGCGCTGGCACCGGCTTGGGCGCTTCATTCCATTTAGTCACAAATTGTTCGAGTGCGCGCGCGGCGGCATCGTCGAGCGTGTCGTTGCCGGTCGTTTCGGCGAGGCGACGTTTGCTGATCGCGCCATCGGCACCCTGCACGACGCAGCCCGCGGGCGCACCCGCATCGGCGCCAGCTAAAATCTTCGGATACTCCCAAAACTCCATCGCCGCGCCCGCAATCTCGCGATTGTACGGATCGCCCTTATTCGCGACCGCCCACCCTTTGTCGCTGCCGTCAGTAGAGCCAATCGCGCTTGGGTCGCTGGCGGGGCCGGCGTCGTCGCTAGCGCGGCGAAATTGGTCGTACTGTGAGGCTAGATCTGGTTTGGCGACCGGTTTGGCATCTTTGAGAGGTTCGATCGGCACCTTGGCATCCGCATCGCGCGATACGCCAGGCGGAGGCTCCGTAAGCGGCGGCGGCGCGACATCTTTTTGCGGCTGCTTGGTCGGCGCATTATCTGACTTGATGGCGAGGGCGGCCTCGATCGCCTCGAACTGTTCGATCGCGGGGCCTTCGTCGCGCGTGGGCAGATGGGAGGCATAGACGCCCCCGCCGAACATCATCGCGACCACGACGGTCCCCATGAGTGAAATATTTTTCATCGCGCGCGGCGATTGCGCGTGGCGAGGCATGCTCGCGCCGCGACTCATTGTGGCGCCCCCGCGGGCACGCCTAAGTCGAGCTGCGCCAAATCGATTTGATTGCCGGGATCGGTGAGCATCATGACCTTGGCCACGCCGGCGCCTCGCGCAACCGCCATTGCCGTGACCACCACGCCGTATGGCAGGGTCTTATCGGCCTCGATATAAAGCGCGCCCTCGCGCTTTAGCCGCTCGTTGGTCGATAGCTTGGCGGGTAAGTCCGCCCACACAATCGGCGTCTTGCCGAGCATGAGCTTGTTCGTGCGGTCGATGCTGAGCACCAGCTTGCCCTGCGGGTCATCAAGCGGCTGCGCGCTCACCGGCGGCAAGTCGACATCGACGCCGGTGTTCATCATGGGCGCCGTCACCATGAAGATGACGAGGAGCACCAGCATCACGTCGACCATAGGGGTGACGTTGATCTCCGCGTTTAGCTCGTTGTCGCCACCTAGGTTCATCGACATGGGGTTGCTCTATGGGGTGTTAGACGCGCTAGGCGAGGAAATGGCGCTTAATAATATTTAGATAGTCTTGCTCAAACGTCTCCATCTCGGAGCGCATGACCTTGATGCGGCGCGCAAAAAAATTGTAGGCCATGACCGCCGGGATGGCCGCGACCAGGCCGATAGCGGTCGCTAGCAAGGCCTCGGCGATGTGGGGACCGACGCTCTGCAGGGTCGCGCTGCCGGTGCGGCCAATTTCTTGAAACGACAGCATAATGCCGACGACGGTGCCAAACAGGCCGATGAACGGCGCCGCCGAGCCAGTCGTGGCCAAAAACGGCACCATCGATTCCATGCGCGTGGTGGCCGCGGTTTGCGCGCGGCGTAGCGAGCGATGTATGTTATCTAAGTTGCCTTCGCGATCGCTGCGCATGCGGTCGTCGGCGGTGATCTTGGCCAGCTCGGTATAGCCGGCGGTAAACATCTGTGAAATGGGGCTACGGTCGAGGCCCTGGGCGCGCTGGTAAATTTGCTCGATGTCGCGCGACTTCCAAAACGACTCGAGGAATGAGGTCGATTGCTGGGCCGCTTGCCGCATATACAGCCACTTAAAAATCATGATGTAGACGCTGATGAAAAACATCGCGGCTAGTAGCACCATGACCGAAAGCACGATCCAGTGCGCGTGCGCGAGAATCGACACGATATCAGTCTGTCGCGCCGCCCCGGCCGCCGGCACCGCCGATAAAGAATCTAACATATTCAGCATGTTACAAATGGAAACATGGCACGCCTCGCTTCGCTGGGTCAACTCAGCCCGGGCGTTTTGGCGGCCCCGAGGATGAATAGTCGGGCACATGTGGCGTCGAACCAGCGTGTTGATGGTGAAATGCGTGGTGCGCATGTTTTGGCGAGTTATCTCGTGGCAAGATGCAATGCGTGCCCGCGGACCGCGCTCGCTTGCTGCCCCTCGCGTGTCGCGCTGCGTCGCGCGGGGCGGGCACAATCCTGACCGCGCTGGTGAGTCTGGCCGCGGCCGCCTGCACAGAAATTTCTGGGGGCGCAGTCGAAGTAAGCTGGTCGCTGCAAGTTCCACTCGGCGCGGGTGTGTCGTGCGCCAGCGCTCAGATCGAGCGCATGCGCCTATGGTGGGACGATGGCGAGGCGCCGGCCTTTGCAAGCTGGCCCTGCACCGACGGGCATGGCGTCACGCGTTTCGAGGTGCCTGCGGGCAAGGTGGAGCTATCGATGGCCCCCGAATGCGCTACGGCCGAGGAGGCCGTGTATGGCACGTTTATCGCACCTGCTCCCATCAGCCGCGAAATCCACAACGGCGAAGTGGTGCGGCTCGATGCCGTCGTTGTGCATGTCATCACACCGGTGGCGGCAAGTCCTGCCAGTTTTTGTGTCGACCATGCCTGTATCTGTCGTTAGCGACGGTATTGTCGTCGTCCGGTATTCGTCACTCTGGCATCACCACTAGTTGCGCAACATCACAGACAGTTAGATACTTTGCCCCGTACTGTAAGGGGTGGGGTCCAAGTTGATCGTCCGTACCCGTCCGTTTGAAGGAGAGTTATGAAAACCGCAATGACAAGTAGAACAATGAGCAAATTTTCAAATGGTATGGCCGCGGCCGCGATGAGCTTGGCGCTCGGGGCGACGGGTTGTATCTTCACCTCGGGCGAAGACGACCAAGGTCGCGAGCTAGACGTGTCGTGGAGCTTCGTAAATATCGACGCGCCCGTAAGCTGTCCAGCTGGCGATTTCACCGTCGTCGTCTACACCTGGCCGGTCGGCGCCTCTGAATCGGCCGTCGAAGGCGTTGCGTATAACTGCACCGAAGGCGGCGGTTACTCAGCGTTCGTCGAGGGTCAGGTCGATGTCTGGGTCGAACTGCTCGACGCCAGCCAAACGCTCTACGCGCGTTCGAAGACGGAGCGCATTGACGCCAATAATGTCGCCGCGGTTGCGTTTAGCACGCAGCTCGACTACGGCTTCTATCAGCTCAATTGGGGCTTTTTCGCCACGACCGAAGCTGTCATGGAAGACCTTACGTGTGCGCAGGTCGAAGACCAATTCGTAGATTTCTCAATGGTCTCGTTGTTCGCGACGTATTTGGATGCAAACAGCGCGAGTTCGTTATGGGAAGACGGCAGCTATGATTGCATCGTTGGCGAGGCGCCGGCCGTGTTCTACACCGAGCCAATGCCGTTTAACGTCACCGAGCTCAACGTGATCGGCTCCGACGCTTCGGATAACGCGGTCGGAATCGGTGGTTGTATCAACGACCCAGGCAGCCCGTATCTCGGATTTGCTTACGGCAACGAAATCAAAGACGTTGGCCTGCTCATGGTTAGCCTCGATCCGGAAGACGAAGGCAACGGCGGCAATTGCTACGATAACGCGCGCCCGTAAGCGTGCGCTCACGTCGTCGGCGCCCTTCGCGCGCCGCGATGAGCGAGGCGATCCGACGCACCCAGGCGTCGTGCAACGTGAACGCTTAAAGTTCTAGCGCGGCGAGCTTGGCGTCTTCTTTGGCGGCCTCGTCGGCGCCAGGCATCGCAGCTTTTTGCTCCGTGATGTTGGCCCACGTAGTGACGGTTGGCAGCTTCGCGGCCAGGGCCGGAGGTAGCTTGCTCGCGTCAATCTCGGATGCCTTCTTGGCGCCCGATACCACGGCGTTGATGTCCTTGTAGATGGCCCACTTTGCGGGCAGCTCGCTCTCTTCGAAGATTGCGGTGGTTGGGCACTCGGGCTCGCAGGCGCCGCAGTCGATACACTCGTCGGGGTTAATCGCGAGTGAATTCTTGCCCTCGTAGAAGCAGTCGACGGGACACACCGCGACGCAGTCGGTGTATTTACATTTCACGCAAGGATCAGCGACAACGTAAGCCATAAGAACTCCTGGCGGGGCAGGCCCGCGTGGGCCGTTTGTAGCCGAGGCCGCGCGGCACCGCCACTATTTCGGTTGCCGTTCCGCGGCGCGCGCCAACGGTAAATTGACGCTAGCGGCGGTGGCGGCCGCGGCCGCCTGAGGCTGGCTCGCGCACGGGGACCGGGACCAGCACGGGCTTTGCTGCCGGCAGCGTGAGCGAGTCAACGACCGCCGCGACCCATTCGCCTGCCTTGCCAATTGCCGTCTCGATGCTGTGCTTTACGCCCATAAATCCTCCATTTAAGCGTGACGCGAAAGCGTCCCTGGCGCAATGCCAAAGGTGGGGCGGCACGCGTGGGATAGCTGCCCACATAAGCCTCGTCGAAAACCGCGGCAATACCTGCGATCATTATTAGGCCGAGCCCCAAGCCATGCGATTTTGTCCTCATTGTAGCGCCGAGAACGCGTTAGACGCCGCGAGTTGCGCGGCGTGCGCGCGCGCGCTGCAGCCGTTGCCGACGCGCAGCAGCGCGTCCATGCCGGTGCCGCCTGTGCCGGCGATGACGACACCAGCCGTGCCATCATCGGCGCATTTGCCGCAGCTTGCGCAACCAATCGTGCCCCTGCCCGCGGCGGGCGAGCCACCGCGGCGGCCATCGGGGCGCGTGCCGTTGCCACCACCTCGGCAGCAAGCGCGCGACACGGCGCCTGATGCTGGGCTCGAGCAGGCATTCGCGGCGCGCAGCGATGGCGAGTCCATCGTGTCTGGCACCGAGGCAACGGTGGCGGCGCCACCGCGGCCTGCGCCCGAAGTAGCCGAGCTGTCGACCAAGGCGCTTGCCGAGGGTGCCGATCAGCTGCGGACGCAGTGGCGCTTGCGGCGACCGACATTTCCCACGCGCGTGTTCACGCCGCCGGATGTGACGGCCATGCCGAAATGTCCACATTCCGGACTTGTGGCACAGGCGCGCTATACGGTGGCGGTGCTACGCGCGCGGCGCGTGCGACGCAAGGCGATCGCCCAGCTCGAGCTGGGCGTGGTGCAAGAGACCACCGCGCTTGAGCTCGTGCTCGGCGATTTAGGCCGCGCCGCGCGCGCCGCGGGCGTCTCAAACAAGGCGCTCGACGAGGAGAACAACGCGATCACGCGCGCCGAGCAGGCCCGCGAGACGCACGGCCAGAAATCGGTCGAGATCACGACCCGGCGCAATGATGAAATGGCGCGCTCGTCCGAGGTTGAGCATGAACGCTTGACCCAGGTGAGCGATGCGGAGCGGCGCCTGGCCGCCGCCGAACGCGAATATGAGCGGCTCGACGGCGAACGGCGCAAGCTGCGCGACCACGCCAAGGAGCTTGGCAGCCGCGCCGCAGCCTACGAGAAATCGGCGACCAAACGCGAGCAGGAGGCGGCCCGCCTCGGCGCGTCGGACGCCGCGACGCAGCTTCGGCACACGGTGGAGCAGCATCGCCGTGAGGCGGGCATCTTGCATAGCGAGCACCAAGAAATCGATCGCAAGTTGGCGGTGATCGAGACGCCGCTGGGGCAGGCACGCGACGCGGTGCGGGTCGCGCGGGCGGAGCTCGATAGCGCCAAGGCCAATCTGCGTGATGCGCGCGAAGGCCATCGCCAGCGCCTGGTTGAGCTCGATGCCGAACAGGCGCGCAACACCGCCGCTTTTTCGCAGGCCGATGGCGAGATTCAGCGGCGGCTGGTCACGCTCGGCACCTTGATGAATTTGCACCGCCTGCCGGCGCCTGATACCGAAGAATTATTTGCGCGCGTCGATCGGCTCAAGTCGATGATCTCCGCGCATGCCGGCGAGATCGAACACCTTGGCAATCAACGCGATGGCTACGACAGGCCGACATTTTATCGCGGCATTATCGCGTGGTGTGCCGCGCTGGTGGTGCTGTTTGCGCTGGTGACGCTGATTCTGGTGGTGACGTAAGGGTGCGCTTGGGGCACCGTGCTAAATTGCCAGCGTGACACGGATTGTGGTTGGTCCCAACCAAACCCTGATGCGGCACCTGCGGTCGCCGCTGATCACCAAGTTGTGCGGCGACTTTGCCTTGACCTTGGCCGTCGTCGAGGGCGACGGGCCGAGCTGGACTGAGTTGGCCTTGGCCGTGCCCTGCGCGCTGGCCGCCATCGAGCTCCACGCCGACAACGCCGCGTTGTTCGAAGAGATCGCGCGGGTCAAGGCCACGTCACCCGCAACGCGGGTGGTGCTCGTAAGCTCGGGCCGGCTGGCAAGTGCGCAGCTGGCTCAGATTGCCGCCAGCGGTTGCGACGAGGTGTTGGTAGCCCCAATCACCACCGACGAGCTCTACGATGTGCTTTGCGTGCATTTGCGCCTGCCGCGCCACGGCACGCGAGCGGCACGCGTGGCCATCGTCAGGGCCGGGGTCGAGCTCGGCGAGGCGACCAACATCTCGACCGATGGCGTACGGTTCCTAACCCGCGATAACATTAGCGAGGGGACAAAGCTCGAGGTCGTGATCTCCCAGCCTGGCGAGGCGGACGTCGCGATCGCCGCGACCGTCATTTGGACGCAGCCGCGCGACGGCCAACACATCGCCGGCGCCGGCTTTGCCTTCCTCGATGAGCGCACCACCGAGCTGCTCGCCCGGCTGACACAATGGGAGATTATTGACGAGACCAATCGCACGCGCGTCGTGATGAAGGGTCACATCACCGAGGCGACGTCATTTGCGTCGCTGCTCGACATTGTGGTCGGCCGCGTCGATTTTGACATGTCGCAGGTGCGCTATATCAACTCGCTTGGCGTCGCGCGTTGGTGTGAATTCCTCGAGGCCGCGCCCTTGCAAGGTTACGAGTTTCACACCTGCAGCGTGCCGTTTATGCTGCAGGCCTCGCGCGTGACGGGCATGCTCGGCACCGGCACCATTTCGTCCCTGTTTGCGCCGTACCTTTGCGCGGCCTGTGGCCATGGGGAGGAGCGGCTTTTGCATTCGGCCGCGTTGCTCGCCGCGGGTGGCAGTGCGCCCGTCTTTCGCTGCGAGGCGTGCGGCGGCGAGCTCATGATGGACGAGCTGCCCGAGCGCTATTTTTCGTTCTTAAAAAAGAGTTAGTCGGCGCGGCAATGCCGGCGCGTAATTCAAAAATAGAGGTGAAACATCAGGCGCACGGCGGGATCCCAAATAATGCCATACGTCGACTCGGTGACCTTGATCTCGAGGCCATTGCCTTGCTCGGTTGTGGTCTTGTCGGTGGCTAGCAACAAATTGCTCGCCTGCATGCTAAGCGAGACGTGCTTACGTGCCCAGTACTGCACCTCGACGCCGTAGCCAAGCCCAATGCCCGACATTGTGGTCGAGTTGCCGTCGCCATCCGGATTGACCTTGTTGGTGTGTAGTTGCGCGAGGCCAACCGCGTGGAGGTCGGTCTTGGGGCGTCTCATGACCGGCACGAGCAGCTGTGCGCCGAGCGCGAATTCGGATTGGCGATCGGTGGACTTGTCGTTGCCATCGTCGATTTTATCGCTGTCGGCCGCGGCGCGCAGCATGGCCTCGAACTGCACGCCGGAGGCGAACCTGGCGCGAACGCTGGTGGTATTGAGCACCGTGAGGTCGGTTTGCGTGTTTCCCATCGGCGCCAGGGCCCAGCCGACGCCAATACCGATGGAGAAGCCCGCCGGACGCGTGTGGCGGAGTATGTCAATTTCGGATGGCGCCTCGTCGCCGTTCGTCTCGATGACCGTCACGCGGCGCATGCGCTTGCCGTGGTGCCGTCCACGGTGTTCGCCAGCGTGGAGACCGCGGCCGTGCTTGTCGCCGTCATCGTCGCCGTCATCGTTGTCAGCATCATCGCCGTCGTGTGTTTCGACAACTTCTTCATTCACCACCACAGGTGCGGGCGGAGCAGGTGGAGCCGGAGGCGGCGTGGGCTGCGCAAACGCGAGGGCTGGGACAAATAGTAGGAGGCAACTTGCGAACTTGTGCATCGTGAGCAGGGACGTAGCATAACGCCGGCTCAGGGTGCAGCGCCGCGGCCGTATCTATCTGTGATTCGCACCACATCGTCGAGCTCTGGCGTGGAAACCTCGGCGAGCTCGGCGTCGGTCAGCGCGGTCAGGCGGTGGCGCAGGCCCGCGGGCACGTGGAGAATTTGGTGCCGCGTAAACTGCTCAATGCTCGGCGGCTCGCTTTCGGCGAAGAATTCGATCGATACCTCACCGGAAAGCACCATCAACGTCTCCTCTTTGCGTTGATGATACTGCAGCGAAAGTGCATGGCCGGCGTGAATAACTAGAATCTTGCCGACGTAGCGCTCGGTGTGAGCCCACAACAATTCGTAGCCCCAGGGCTTGTCGATGCGCACCGGCTCGGTGCGACCAGACGGTGTTGTGGCGGCGGTCATCGCGCCAGCCTAGCATGGCAGACGCGTCCATCGACGCTACGGATCAAAGCAGGATATGCTGCCACTGGCGGCGTGGCATTGCCCATGCGGACCTTGCGCGCAGCGAACTTGGCCGTACTGGGCGACGCAGCCATAGCCGCACGCGATCTGACCATATTGCGCAATGCATTGTGCGCCTGGGGTCGTCGCGCACTGCACCCTGCCGTATTGCGCGACGCAGCCATAGCCGCACGCGGTTTGGCCGTAGTTCGACAAGCAGGTCGGGGCGTCGTGAACACCTGCCGGTTCGTGATCACGTCCACGCCGCTCGCGACCTCCGTGCTCCGAACGTCGCCGCGACGCTTTGGCTGGCGCGGGGTCCCAGCACGTAACGCTGCCATATGCCGCGGTGCAGGTACCAGTCGGCGTCTGCGCGCATTTCAATTGGCCGTAGCCCGCCGTGCAATCGTAGCCGCACGCCGTCTGTCCATAGGCCGCATAGCACCCCGCAGGACGCCTGCCTTGCCGGTCGGCCGCCGCCTCGGCTGGCAGCAGCGCCGCGAGCATCAGGAAAAGGCCAACCCCCTCCGTCCACCGCCGCATGTTTTTTAGAAAGCCAAGATGTCGTTGGTCATTCGTCATGTTGTCATCTGAACGCCCAACACGCCAAAATATTCACGATGCTCGCCATTTTTCTGCGCAGTGCGGCGCGAAGCGCGGGGGCTAAAATGCCGCGTCGCTGATGGTGAGCGGTGAGCGGTCTTCTTTGGCGATGAGCGCGGCCTTGCCGGCCACCGTCGGCAGCACGTTGTGCGCAAAGTACAGCGCGGCGGCGCGCTTGCCTTCGTAGAACGCGCGGTCGGGCGCGTCGGCGGCGAGCGAGGCCACGGCGGCCTCGGCGATCACGGCCTGGTCGAGCAGGAGCCAGCCAACCGTCAGCTCCGACATCATTTCTAGGAAGCGATTAGCCGACAGCGGCACCATCTCCATCTTGCCGCCGGTCGACCAGCCGAGAAAGCGCATCGCCGAGCTGGTGACGGCCTCGAGCGCCTTGGCCAATTCCGCGATGCCATCGCCGAGCGTCGCATGGCCCTTGTTGGCGGCAATAAACGCGCCGACATCTTTGGCGAACGACTGGAAGTTGGCGCCACCCTTTTGCCCCAGCTTGCGGCCGACGAGGTCGAGCGCTTGGATATGGTTGGTGCCCTCGTAGATCGAAAAAATCTTGGCATCGCGCGCATACTGTTCGACCGGCCAGTCTTTAAGGTAGCCGGCGCCGCCATAGGTTTGGATCGCGGTGGCGCAGACCTGGAACGCCTGATCTGAGCCATAGGCCTTCACCAGTGGCACGAGCAAATCGACCTGGCCTTGGTGATAGTCGCGTCCCGCGTCGTCGGTGGCGGCGGCCTTGCGATCGACGTGCATGGTGAGCTTGATCGCTAACGCTCGCACGCCCTCGACGCGCGCCTTCATGTCGAGCAGCATGCGGCGAACGTCGGGATGCTCGATGATGGCGGCGCGGGGCGCGTTGGCGTCTTTGAAGTGCGCCATATTCGAGCCCTGCTTGCGATCCTTGGCGTATTCGAGCGCGTTGAGGTAGGCCGAGCTCATGACGGCGAGGCCTTGGATGCCGACCCCAATGCGGGCGAAGTTCATCATGTGGAACATTTGGCTCATGCCCTTTTGTTCCGTGGTGCCGACGAGCTCACCGAGGCAATTGTCGCTCTCGCCAAAGGAGAGGCTGGCGGTCGATGACGCCTTGATGCCCATCTTGTGCTCGATGCCGGTACAGATCACGTCGTTGCTGCTTCCGTCGGCGCGCAGCTTGGGCACGATGAAGAGCGAAAGGCCCTTGGTGCCGGCCGGTGCCTCGGGGGTGCGCGCGAGCACGAGGTGCACGATGTTGCCAGAAAGGTCTTGATCGCCGCCCGAGATAAAGATCTTGTTGCCCTTGATCTTATAGCTGCCGTCGGGCTGCTTGATCGCGGTCGTCGTCGCGGCGCCGACGTCGGAGCCGGCCTGGGGCTCGGTCAGGCACATGGTGCCCGCATATTCGCCGGCGTGCATCTTGGCTGCCCAGCGCTGTTGTTGATCGGGCGTGCCAAACTCGGCGATGGTATCGGCGGCGCCGGTGGTGAGCGCGGGATACATGTTGAACGAGGTGTTGGCGCCGCACATCATTTCCTCGACGGCCATCGACAAGGTAAGGGGGCCCGCTTGGCCACCAAATTGTTCTTCAACCGCGATGCTGCGCCAGCCGACCTCGTAAAGCGATTTCCACGCCGCGGTGAAGCCGTTTGGCGTCGTCACCTTGCCGTTTTCATATTTACAACCGATCTTGTCGGCGGCGCCGTTGAGCGGCCCGAGCACCTTGCAACACCACGCGTAAGCTTCATCGAGCACGCTGGTGACTTCGTCCTTGCCCCAATTGGCATACGGCGCCTTGCTGAGGAGTTCGCCGAGCTTAAATTGTTCAAAGAGCACGAAGCGGAATTCGCGAAGGCTTGCCTTATAAAAGTTGACGTTTTGCGACATGGGTCCTCGATGGTTCGCTGCGGCAATCTGGCGTTAAAATGAACGTTGAATGAATACTCATTCATTTTATGATGCCACTTATGCAATGCGTCAAGCAATTCAATGAACAAAGCCTCGGACTTCACCGTCTGACAGGCAGTAAGCTCAAGTCCGTTATCAGGAGGAAGATTGTGATTACGCATATTTCCAGGTTCACAGCACGCTTTTTAGCCACCGCTTTGCTCGTCGGTTCGACCGTGGTTGGCCACGTCTCGGCGCAACCAGGAGGCCGGCGCTCGCCGCCACCTCCACCGCCCGGAGGGAGCCCGTCGCCGCAGTCGTCGCAGGTTCCGCCGGCGCCAACTTTGGTAGCTCCGCCACAGGCGGCAACGTATCCAACCACCGCGCCGCCGGCACCGCAGGCGGAACGAGTTCGCGGCGCCAAGCGCAAGGGGCACATTTGGGTCCCAGGCAATTGGTCGTGGCAAAACGGTCGGTGGACCTGGACCGCCGGTCGATGGGAGCGCGTCGTTCCAGATCAACGATTCGTCGAAGGACGTTGGGAAAACCAAAACGGCCAATGGGTGTGGATCCCGGGCCGTTGGCAGCAAGTGCTGCGCGAGCCAAACGTTGCGCCGCCTCCGCCAAAAGACCCAACGCCGGCGCAAGTACTCGCGGGCAAAGTGTGGTTTTCGGGTCGCTGGGAATGGAAAAATGGCGAGTGGTCGTGGAACCCCGGTCGGTGGCAAGATGTCAAACGCGGCTACCGGTGGGTCGACGGTCGCTGGGAGCAACGCGGCGCCTCGTGGGCGTGGGTCGATGGCCGTTGGGAAGAATTGCCCAAGGAACCAAACATAGCGCCGCCTGCGCCGCGTGATCCCGCGCCAACCGAGCTGCGTCGTGGCAACAAGGTGTGGGTCGCCGGTAAATGGGAATGGAAATATGGCCAGTGGGAATGGACGCCAGGCCGCTGGGAGCGCGAACGCCGCGGTTCCGTTTGGACAGAAGGCCGTTGGGAGCAACGCGGCAACACGTGGACGTGGGTGCCGGGCACCTGGACCGCCTTGCCCGCCGAGCCCAATGTAGCACCCCCGCCGCCGCGCGATACGCGCCCAGCGCGCGGTGCTCGCGGCCAGGTTTGGGTCGCCGGTAAATGGGAATGGAAGTTTGGCGAATGGAAATGGACGCCTGGTCGCTGGCAGCGCGAGCAACGCGGCAAGCAATGGCGTGATGGCCGTTGGGAAAACCAAAATGGCCGTTGGGTATGGGTTCCTGGTGCGTGGGAAGCCGCCGCTCCGGCGCCAACGCCGACGCTGGTGCCGCCGCCGCAACCGGCGACGCATCAGCAGCCGCATCATCAACAACCGCCGCAACCGCAGCCTGCGCCACAACCACAACCTCCAGTTGTCAGCGGTCCAACCGCGCCGCCACCAGCGCCCGTGGCCGAAAGACCAGGCACCGCGCGACCGGGCTATTTTTGGCAACCAGGGCGCTACGTTTGGCAAGACGGCCAATATTCGTGGCGCGCTGGCAGCTGGCAGAAATCGCAAGCTAGCAAGACATGGACGCCTGGCCGCTGGGAGCTGCGCGGCAGCGTCTACGTGTGGATCGACGGCAGCTGGAACTAGACCCGGAACGCACCGTATGGGAAATTTTGCGCGTACGGCTTCGCTCGGTCGGTCACATACCAAGCGTATGCTCCCTCTCTCGCTGCAGGCGTGCGCGCAAACTTCCTCCATACGGATGCATTCCGTATAGAAATATTGTTCGGACTATTAAGTGCTCGAGGAGCGGGCGTCGGCAAACCACGCGACGGTTTCGCTCATGCCCTCGGCCACGGTATGGCTGGGGTGGTATCCAAGTTCGCTCGTGATGCGATCGATGGACGCCTGCGAATGCGGGATATCGCCCGGCCGCGCGGGCGCGTATTCGAGCTGCGCCTCGGCGATGTCTGAATCAACGCGCACGAGGCCGTCGCGGATCATTTCGAAGAGTTCTTTGACCGTGGTGCGTTCGTTGCAGCCAACGTTGTAGACGCGGTGCAAAGGCGCATCCCAATGATGGATGGCGGCCAAGATGTTCGCTTGCACGACATTGTCGATGTAGCAAAAATCGCGGCTGGCGGTGCCGTCGCCGTAGACTTGGCAGGTCTTGCCCGCCAGCAGCGTGTCGATCCACCGCGGCACCACGGCGGCGTAGGCCCCGTTTGGATCTTGGCGGCGACCAAAGACATTGAAGTAGCGCAGGCCGACGAGGTTGAGGCCATAGCACGACGAAAAGACGTCGGCGTAGATCTCATCGCACCGCTTGGTGGCGGCGTAGGGCGACAAGCACTTGCCAATGGTTTCCTCGCGCTTGGGCAAGTCTTCGTGATCGCCGTAGACCGAGCTTGAGCTGGCATAGACGATGCGCGTGATGCCCGCGTGGCGCGCGGCCTCAAGCAGGTTGAGAAAAGCCACGACGTTGTTGGCGTTAGATGGTAGGGGCTCTTCGATCGACCTCGGCACTGAACCGAGCGCGGCCTGATGCAAGATGATGTCGACGTCGCGCACGGCCCGCTTGGCAACCGCGGGATCACAGAGATCACCCTCGATGAATTTGAACTGGTATTTTTGATCGGGATTGATCGAGAGGACGTCGTCGAGATTTTTTTGATGGCCTGTGATGAAGTTATCGACGCCGACGACGCTCTGGCCAAGGTCGAGCAAGCGCTCCATCAGCGCGGAGCCGATAAAGCCCGCGACGCCGGTCACCAGCCAGCGCCGAGGTTCGTTGACCAATTTCTCACAGAGTAAGTCGTAGCCACGCGCGCTCATAAGCCAACCTGCCTCGCATGGTCCGTGGAACGGCGACAGACGTCAACACGTGCCGGCTCAAAACGCGTCGAATTGTCGCGGCTCGCGCCACGTCATGGGGCCTCCATAAGCACGACGCCAAGCATGCGTTCGCGCGGCAATTCGCGCACGAGGTCGCGTAACGCGCGGTCGTCACATCCAATCTCGGCGAGCACGAGGACGGCGTGCAAGGTGCCGGCGGCCGCACCGTGTTCGCCACGCGCCTGCAACCCTCCGAGGTCGCACAGCAAATATTCCGCGGTGGCGGTTGCGGCCTGCGCGAGATCCAGCAGCGGGCTTTGTGCGCGCGCTTGCTCATCGCCGGCGCTGGTGGCTGCCCATGTTGCCGATGGCACCGCGGTTAACGCATAGAGGGCCGCGCCGAGATCTTGCATAAACGCGGCGAGCCTCGCGGGGCGTCGCGCCCGCGCCGCGCGGCGAGCCGCAGGCAACTCAATGATACCAACCGTAAGCGCGCCCGCGGCGACGATGCGGCGCGCCACCGACACCGCGCATTCCGAGACGGCCTCCATGCCCGCATGTTACCATGGTGCGTGTTGTCGGTCGTGCATGTGCTGTCGTCGCTGGGCATGGGCGGGCAGGAAATGCTGGTGCTGCGGCTCGCGGCGGCGCAGCGTGCGCAGGGGTGGGACGTGCGCGTGGTGTCGCTGGCAACCGCGGCCCCGGCGCTAGCAGACGCGTTTGCCACGGCAGGCGTCCCGGTACATGTGGTAGCCAAGCAGGCTGGCCTTGACGTCGCGCTGCCGGTGCGGCTGGCGCGCTTGCTGCGCACGCTACGTCCAAAAATCGTGCACACACACAACCCGTTGCCACTCATCTATGCGGCGTGGCCGGCACGCCTGGCGGGGGCGCGCGTGATTCATACCAAGCACGGCAAGAATCCCGCGGTCGGGGCAAACTTGATCGCAAGGCGCACGGCGGCAGCGGCGGTGGAGGCGTTCGTCGCGGTGTCGGAGGGGACGGCGGCGCAGGCCCGGCTTGCGCGCGAGTGCGCAACCGGCAAGCTAACGACCATCGTCAATGGCATCGACGTGACGCGGTTTGTGCCCGATCCGGCGGCGCGCATGAAGTGGCGCGCGGCGTGGGGGCCGGTGGACGCCGCGGCCGATGTTTGTGTCGTGATTTCTGTCGGGCGGCTCGACGAGAACAAGCATCATGCGATGCTCTTGGCCGCCGTGGCGGCGTTGCCGGCTGAGGTGGCGGCGCGGGTGCGCGTGATGATCATCGGTGAGGGCCCGTTGCATGACGCGCTCGCGGCGCAGGCTTTGGCGCTCGGCCTTGCGGACCGCGTGCGGCTGATGGGGCGACGCGATGACGTGGCCGAGCTGCTTGCGGCGGCCGATCTCTTCGCGCTGACGTCGCGCAGTGAGGGCTTGCCACTCGCGGTGGCCGAGGCCATGGCTTGCGGACTGCCGATTGTGGGCACCGATGTCGGTGGTATGCGTGATGTCGTGGGCGACTGCGGGGCCTTGGTGACCTCCGAAGACGCGCCGGCGCTGACGGTGGAGCTGGCGCGCTTGATCGCGGGTGATGAGTTGCGCGCCACGCTTGGCGCCCTGGCGCGGGCGCGCGCGGTCGCGCAGTTTTCGCTCGCGACGATGGCGACGGAGTATGAGGCGTTATACCGGGGCGCCCTAGCGCGCTGATCGCATGGGCCCGCGCCATAAGACAATGACCGAGATAATGAGCAACGAGGCCGCGAGCCATTCTGAGGCGCTGGGCGCACCAGAAACGCCAAATGCGGCGAGTAGCGACGTCGCCACAATACCCGCCAAGATGCTGCCTGAGCGATTGAGCGGCACGCTGTAGCTGTGCTCTTGCGGCGCCAGCAACACCAGGCCGCCAAAAAAACCGGTGGCCTGCGACAGCACGCCCATGAGCAAGATGAGCCAGGCCTGCGGGTGGCGCCATAGCTCGGTAAAGCCGTCTTGCAACCGCGTTAGCGCGGCGGCGTCGATGCCAAGCACGGGCAAGGCCGCGAGGGCGGCGACGAGCAGCAGCGCCATCGGCGATGCGACGAGTTGTTCCTCGACGAAGTAGCGCATGCGCTCGCGCTGCGTCACCTGCTTGCCGGCTCGGCTCATGATGAGCAGGCGGATAAGATATGCGCCGAGGTAGCACGCGATGTCGAGCGCGGCGAGCCACGGCAGATTGGCCTTCGCCTGCCCAGAAAGCCCAAGCACCGCAACTAGGCCCAGCGCCAGCGCTACCCACGAATACCACCACACCTTGCGTCCGGTGATCGCATCGACGAGCGGCGCCAGCAGCAGCACGCCGCCGCGCATGAGCAGGCTCATCAGCGAGATATTGACGCCGACAAACGCGTACGACAGCGTGGTGGTCACGATGATCGCGGCGGTGGCGGTGCCGGCAAGGAGCGTGGTGCGGCTCGGCATCGGCACATCACGGCCAAGGAGGCGACGCGTGCTCGCGAAGCGCCAATAGCCGCCGAACGAAAAAACCGCGAGCATCGACAGCACGGAGGCCATGAGGCTCAGCGGCAACAGGGCAAGCCCCGAGACCACGGGCCCGGAGAAAGCACCCGACGACATGGCCTTGGTGAGCGCGGCATATGGCACGTAGGCGGCAAAATAGCCCAAGGCAAACAACCACAGCCGCATCGAGGTTTCGGGCATGGTGAGCGCTAACGCTTAACGTGCCACATGACGTTCCACGTGACGTCTTGATAGCGAAAGGTGTTGCGTTGCACCGGCTGGCGCGTCGCCGCAAAACGCGCGAGGTCGTCGGCGAGGACGCGCTCGGCGCCGTCAAAGTAAGTGATGAGCCAACCACGCGTCGCCAGCGCATCGAGGCGGGCCAGCGTCGCGGCGAGGTCTTTAATATAGTAGAGGACCTCGCAGGCGACGACGACGTCGAAGCGGCCCCCCTCCCAGCGTTCGTCGGTGACCAGCCCGGTTTCGAATGCCGCGCCCGGCACGCGTGCTTGCGCGCGGGCGATCGCGGTGGCGGAAATATCGAGGCCGGTGACCTGGCGCGCGAGCTGGGCCAGGTGCTCGGTTTGGTGGCCTTCGCCGCAGCCAAGCTCGAGCAAGGTGTCGATATCGCCAAACTGCTCGCGCAGGATCTTGTTGGTGGCGGCGAAGCGAAATTGCTCCTTGGCACTCGCCATATGCCAAGGATCGGCGACGCGGTAGGCAAAGTCGATGCGCTTGTGCGCGTCGCGGCGCGCGATGCCTTTCATGGTGCGGCGAATCCATTGTTCGCGCAGGGCCGCGCGAAGCGTCGACGCCTCGGGGGGCGCGTCCGGGTGGTTTGGTGCGGCCGTGGGCGTCGACCCTGGCGGCGGCAGGCCTGCGCCTGCTGGCGCCAGCTGCGCGCGATACGACAACCACGGCACGGCGAGCTGACCGCGAAACTCATCAAGCGATAGCTGACGATCGAGCGCGTAGCGCGGCAGATCCAGCCAGTCGCGGCGCCGTCGCAACGACATGCCATTCGCGTTGGCAAAGCCCAGCGTATAGCCCGCATCGCGCACCGCTTGGTGCAGCGTGCGGTCGCTGGCGACGCTGCGGCCGGTAGGATAGGCAATGGCGAGGGTGGGGCGCCCAAGTTCTTCTTCGAGGCGCCGCTTGCTGTGGCGCAGCTCGGTGGCGACTTCGCCAAGCGCAATCTGCTGCAGCACGCGATGGGTGACGCCATGCGAGGCAATGTCCATGCCGGCGTCGCGCAGCGCGCGCAGATCGTCCCACGTCATGATGAGCTCATCGGCGAGCCGCCGCTCGAGCTCGGGCGTCCAGTCGATTTGCAGCGCGGCGGCGAGCTCACGCATAAAACGCGGCAGGTCGAGATTAGCGCTGTCCTTGACTAGGCGCAGCAGCGCGTGGCGGCCGGTCTCATTGGCGATGAAGCGACGCGCCGTGGGGTAGGTCATCGCAAACGCCGTGCCTTGGCGTTCGCGTAGCATCCAGGCGATTTGTTCCCACCAAAACAGGCGCCGGTCGTCGATGTACCCAGTTGGCACAAAAAACGTCGCCGGCAGCTGATGCCGCGCCAACACGGGCAAGGCGCGGGTCAGGCACGACTTGTAGCCATCATCAAACGTGATGAGCAGCGCGTTGGCGGGTAGCGCGCCCTCGCCGCGCGCCGCTCGCGCCAAATCGGCCAGCCGCACGACCGAGAAGTTAGCCGCGACCCACGCCATCTGGCTATCAAACATGTCGGTGGTAGCGTCGGCGACGTCTGGATCAAAGCGATAGTCGGCGTCCGGCTGTTCGACGTGGTGATAGGTGAGGACCGTCAGCGGCGACCACGGCAGTTTCGACCACGGTAGGCGTTCGCGCGCGTCCATGAGCGACTGCGCGATCGGCCGCTGCCCCATAAGCGTCGACAGCGCCGCGCGAATTCGCATCGCCTCATTCTACGGCATTTGCGCGGTTTTTCCTATGGCGGTGTGGAAGTGATCCCGCGCAAGCGCGTCGCGCGACGTGGGCACACTCCGCTGGCCCGCCGCGGCGCCGGCACGTCGGACGCGCGCGACAAGCTAATAGGTACACCCTTCGATGCCATTGTTGCAGGGCCGACACTCGCCTTTGATCAAGTCCTCGTCAAACTCGAATTCGATCGTGGCTTCAAGCTGCCCGGCCGGCGAGACCGCCGCCAGTTCCACGGCGCCCACAATGTCAAACGCGCGGTACGTTACGGGCGCGCCATCATAGAAGGTCTCACCTTCCTGCACTGCAAACGCGTAAATGGTTGTGGAGGCGGCGGCATCAACTGACCAGATCTCTTCGCAATACGCGCGAATGTCCGAATTGCAGAGCGTCACGGAAGCGTACCCAAGCGGGTAAGAAAAGACGCCAGGCTTCCAGCCTGAACGAAACCTGTACATTAGGTCGAGCGGTGCACCATCGGCGCGAATGTAGTAGGTCATCGATTGATGGTCTGTGTCGTCACCGTCAGCCCAATAGCCGACCTCTGATTCAAACGAACTCGACACCCCGTCGACTAATTGACTGCCGGCGGCGGGGTTTGCGGTTCGAATGATTTCAAATTCGCATTCTTTGCCGCACCCGGCTATCCCGTGGAATAACAGCAACCCTGCTACGATGCGGCTAGCCATGTTAGCAGGCTAGCTGAAACACCTGGCGGTGTGCGGTACTTGCCACGCCTTGCCAACGATTGCCAGGCCCCGTTGGCGGGCGCTTGAGACGATCACTGTTAAGGCGCGCGCTTGGGAATGACCTTGCGCACCGCAGCCTTCGCCACCGCGGCGCCAGCGCGCAGGGCGAACGCGACGTCGCGCGGACGCCGCGTGTGATACAAGCTCCACGCCCAGTGCTCGGCGGCGGTGCGCACCTCGCCACCACCCGCGAGGCCTCGCGCAAAACGGGCGCGGGCGCGGGCGAGCGCACAGTGGCGCACGGCGGCAGGTAGCTCGTCGCGATACTCATCAAAAAAACGTTCCATGACGAATAAGTAATCCTTGTACGTGCCGGCCACCGCGTTGAGCCCATCTTCGAGGCCCCGCGCGGCGACGGTGAGCGGCGCCTCGATTACGCCGATTGGATAGAGGCGCGCGACGCGCAGCATGTAGTCGATGTCTTCGGCCGTGCGCAGCTGAGAATCAAAACCGCCGAGCTCTTCGTAGACGCAACGCCGCATCGCCACCGACGACGGCACCATCGCCGGATGCTGTGCGATGGTGTGCAGCGCAAACCCATCGCTGGGAATGGTATCTCGTCGCCGCAGCGTGTCCTGCGCACCGTTAATGTTGCGGCGCAAGACGTCGGTGACGACCATGCCGAGCTCGGGGTGGTCGGTGAGCTTGTCGACCTGCGCCGCGGTCTTCTCGGGCAACCAAAGATCATCGGAATCCAAGAACGTCAGCACGCTGCCGGAGGCCTCGCCAAGCCCTCGATTGCGCGCCGCCGACACTCCCGCATTGGCCTGATGAACGTAGCGCACGCCCGGAAACTCGCGCGCGACGACGGCACGCGTGTCATCGGTTGAGCCATCGTCGACCACGATGGTCTCGATGAGCTCGTGGGGATAGGTCTGCGCCGCCACTGAGGCCAGCGCGCGTCGCAATAACCCGGCGCGGTTGAAGCTGGGGATGATGACGCTCACCAGTGGCCGCATGCGCCAATTCTACGCCAGCGGCGTGCCCTGGGCGCGTAAACTGCACTACAATTAGCGCCGTGTCGGGATTGCGCAGCGCCGTCAAAACCAGGCTGGTGCGTCGCGCCTACCGCAGCGGCATGCTCGATCTTTGGCATCGCCGCCGCAATCGCCAGGCGCTGACCGTGATCATGTATCACCGGATCATCGACCCGGGTGATGTGCGGTGGCTGCGCTGCGATCCGGAATATTCGCTTTCCACGGAGCTCTTCGAGCAGACGCTCATTTTTTTTCGCCGCCACTATAATCTGGTGACGCTCGATGACATCGCGCGCGCCCGCGCCCGGCCAGGTAGCCTGCCCGAGGTGCCTCTGCTCATCACGTTCGACGATGGCTGGGCCGATACCGCTGACTTCGCGGCGCCGCTGCTTTCCAAGTATCGCTGCCCATCGCTGTTGTTTGTCGCCACCGATGTGGTGGGGCGACCGGATGCATTTTGGCAGGAGCAAATGGTCGGCGCGTGGCGAAGCGGACGCCTGGGCGCCGAGCGGCTGGCACAGGTGTGGGATGAACTCGGTGAGCCGGTGCACGCCGCGCAGGCGAGACGCCACGCTGCCGCGCGTGCCGACCTCGAGCCTCTGCGCGCCGTCATCTCGCATTTGGAGCGCCAGCCAAGCGATCGCCGGCAGGCGGTGCTCGCGCGCCTCTATGCCGTGCTCGCCGATCCGACGCCGCAGATGATTACGCAGGCCAAGTTGGCGGAGCTGCCAGGGCAGGGCATGGCGCTCGG
The DNA here is from genome assembly GCA_016716835.1 of Myxococcales bacterium. NCBI lineage: Bacteria > Pseudomonadati > Myxococcota > Myxococcia > Myxococcales > Myxococcales bacterium. The sequence continues at coordinate 94,645 of JADJUW010000003.1, forward strand.
CGGCCACGGCCACAGCCACACGCCGCTAACCGACGTCGCCAATCCAGGCGGTGAGCTCAATGAATCGCGGCAGCGTCTATTTCGTGTAACCGGCCAGTACCCGCGCGCGATGTCGTTTCCCCACGGCGCGCACACCGAAGCCCTGGTAGAGCAAGCACACGACCTCGGCTTCGAGCTGCTCTTCACCAGCCGGCGCAAGCTCAACAACGCGGGCGATCTGGCGGCGGGCGTGCTCGGTCGCGCCGGGTTCACCGCGGAGACCATTTGCGATGATCGCGGCCAGTATTGCCCCGATCGGCTAGCCTGGTTTTTGTTTCGCATTGAGCAGCCGCGCGCCAACGTGTTGCCCAAGTTTTCGCGGTAACGTGGTGTGTGTTTGTTTTGCCGGGCCTTGGGCTCTTGGTGATCGTCCTGATCACGCGCCCGCAAGAATTTGTGCCGCTGCTCGCAGGTGTGCCGCTGCTGCACCTGGCGGCCGTGGCCGCGCTGCTCGGCTATGTGCTCGACGTTCGCATCGGCCGCTTGCGGCCGCAATGGTCGCCGCTGCTATGGGTTGGATTTGCGTTCTTGGCGTGGGCGGGCGTCTGCGATCTGGCCGCCGGCGGTGAGAGCCTGCCGCAACGCCTCACCGAGCTCGTCATCCTGGGCGTGTTGTTTACCCTGATGGCGGGTGGCATCCAGCGCCTGCGATCGTTTCGCTGGTTTGCCGGTATCGTCGTCGCGCTTTGCGCTTTCCTCGCCATCGTCGGCATTGAGCAGCGATTTGCGCCGTATGGCTGCGTCGCGGTTGATCCGGTCTATACCGCCGAGGGCGCGCCGGATGGTCGCCCGTGCGACACCGCAGTGATGTGCATCGACGGCAGCGGCGATGATTTTCGCTGTGAACGTGTCGGCCTGTTTCAAACGTTTTCGATCGAAGGGCGTGTGCGCTATCGCGGCGAATTGCACGATCCCAACGAGCTCGCGCTGTGGCTTGGGCTCGGAGGCATCGCGCTGGGCCTGGGGCTGTGGTTTGGCCACGTGCCTGGCGTGCGGCGAGGTCCTCGCGACGCCGCCCTCGCCATCGCGATGGGGCTGTGCTTGGCATGTATCTACTTCACGCAATCGCGCGGTGGACTGTTGGTCGTGGTGATCATTGCCGGCACCTTTGCCATTGCGCGGTGGGGGCGGTGGGCGATCTCCGCAGGCCTGGTGATAGCGCCGTTGGCGTTCTTGATCATGCGAGCTGCTACCGCGGGACGCGATACCGAGTCGGCCGCGATGTCGACGGCCTTGCGCTATGAGGCGTGGGCGGCGGGCCTGGGCATGATGCGCGGCAGCCCCTTGGTCGGCGTCGGGCATCGCCAATTTGGCGAGCATCATTATATGACGGCGCACAACTCGTACGTGCTCGCGGCGGGCGAGTTGGGGTTTCTCGGCCTGGTCTTATTCTTGGCCTTGCTCGCGCAGGCGCTTAAGATCGTCTTTGTTGGATATCGCGAGCTGGGCGGCATCGCAGGCGCCGAGGTGCCGCGGGTGTGGGCGCTCGCCTTGCTCGCCGGTGGTCTCGGGCTGGTGTTCCAGATCGGCACGCTCTCGTTCGCTTATCACTCGGTTATGTGGCTTTACCTCGGCCTAGTTGCCGCATGGCACGGCGCCGTCGTGGCGCATGTGCCGACGTTCTCGCCACGCCTGCGCCTGGGTGAGTGGCTCGCCGTTGCCGTGGTAGCGGCCCTATTTGTAACCGTCTTGCTGCCGATGTACCTTCGCCTCCAACACGCGCTATGATGCGCTGATGTCAGACACGCGCATGAGCCGACGCAAGATCATTCTAGGCGGCCTGGGCGCCGGCGCCGTGGTGGCGGGGGGCGCGGCGTGGTCGCTGCGGCGCAAAATTACGTCTAAGCTGGCGCGCTATACCGAGGCTTCGTCGTTTGCGGCGACGCCGGCCGCGCCCGTGCACGATGCGGCGCGCGATGCCACCAAGCTGTATGTGGCGCAGGGCGGTGGCAGCCCCGCCGAGCGCATCGATGGCGTCTTTGCCAAGCTGGGCGGCGCGGCGGCGTTGGTTGGGGTCGATGACGTCGTCATCATCAAGGTTGCCGCGCAGTGGTGGAACCAGGGCATGACCAATGTCGCGGCGGTAAGGCGCGCGATTGAGCACGTGCTGGAAATTCCGGGCTTTCGCGGCGACGTAATCGTGTTCGAGAACACACATTTTCGTTTCCTCGATCGCGCCGATGACGACCCTGCGCGCGGCCTGACGCGGGCGTGGACGCATCCAAGCGTGCGCAACGTCGACGTTAATGGCTGGAGCTCGCTGGGAGATTTGATCCCCACTTTTCGGCGCTTAACGCCCGCGTGGGCTTTGTCGGCCTCGTCGATGCGGGCCTATCCTCGCTCCAAGATGACACCTGGCACGACGCCGCGCATGCGCACGGGCACTACGGCGGCGATGGCCGCGGGCCGCTGACGACGGGCGATGCGCGTGACGGCTACTTTTGGGATTTCTCGCAGGTGTTTCGCCTGAGGCGCAGCCTGGTCGACGACGCGCAGACGCCGCTGACGTGGCCGCGCTTCACGGACGCCCGCAGCGGCCTCACGATCGATCTGCGCGACGGCGTGTTTCGTCGCGAGGGCGGCAAATTGGTCAAGGTCGATCGCAAGCTGACCTTTATCAACATGACGACGGGCAACGAGCACGGCTCGACTGGCTACACCGGCGCGGTGAAGTCGGCGATGGGGCTGGTCGACATGAGCGCCGGCGCGCTCGGCACGCATCCGCTCGCGCAAGGCTATCAGTCGGTGCACTACTTTGGCTCGTTCGGCAAGCGGCGGCCCAGCTGGCGCATGGCGGGGCCGCTCGCCGCGTTCTGTGCATCTGTCCGGAAACCGGACCTTTACATTACGGTCTCGGAATGGACCGCCGCGATGCCGGCGAAGGGCTGGCCAGACAGCGAGGACCTGCGCCATGCCGAGCTCAGCGCGCACCACACCAAGACCATCGTCGCGGGCACCGACCCAGTTGCCGTCGACGCCTGGTGTATCCGCAATTTGATGATGCCGATCCGCGGCCTCAATTTTGACGCCTACTACAACCTCGATTCGGCCGAGGCCAAGGCGACCAAGTTCCTGCGGTATTACAAAGAAGTCGCCGGCGTCGGCGCGCTCGATCCTGCGCTTGTCACGATCGTCTAGGATCCGCGCCTTTTCCCCTACGCGTCAGCCAGGTTGGTACGTCACCGCAACAAAGCGTTTGCTAGACAGTTTCCGGGCAGTCATCGCACGTGCATGGCTCATAGGGGCAGGTAACCGTGACGCACCGAGCGTAGGTAGGGCACCCAATGGTGCAAGCAGATGTGCCGTTAATGCACGGGCTAAGGGTCGAATCAGCGGCTCCCGAAAATTTTGCCAAGGTTGTGATCGAAAGACGTTTGAGCGCGAGCTTCTTCGAGGTCTGTTTCATAATGCGCGGGACACTAGCATCGCCGAGAAAACCACGTCAACGAATTATCTCGGGACTGGGCCAACTTCCTGAAAGAACTAAGGCGCGACCTCGGCATCGCAAAGGTGGCTGCCAGTTGCTAACAGGGCCGCAGCCGCCTGCGCGATGCGCGGCGCAAGATACGTATGTCGTGGCCGCGCTTGCGCGTTGCGCACCGCGAGCGAAATCGCCTTGCCGGTGCCAACCAAGATGACCAGTTGCTTGCCGCGAGTCATCGCGGTGTAGAGCAGGCTCTTGCTCAGCATCATGAAATGCTGCGTCACCACGGGCATGACAACGGCCGGATATTCCGAGCCCTGGCTCTTATGCACGCTGACCGCATAGGCCAGCGCGAGCTGGTCGAGCTCGGCGCGATCGTAGTCGGCGATGCGGCCGTCGGTAAAGATGACGCGTGCCTGGCCGGCATCGGCGTCGATGCGATCGATGTAGCCGATGTCGCCGTTGAAGACACCCTTGTCGTAGTCGTTCTTGAGCTGCATCACCTTGTCGCCGGTGCGCAACGTGGTGTCGCCGCGGACCAGCTCGGCCTTGGCCGTGGCGGCCGGGTTGAGCGTGGTCTGGAGCGCCTTGTTGAGCGCCGCGGTGCCGACCTCGCCCCGGTGCATGGGCGTCAGCACCTGGATGTCGGCGGTCGGCGAGAAGCCAAACTTGCCGGGAATGCGCTGCGTGACCAATTCGACGATGGTGTCGAGCACCGCGGCGGGCTCGGGACGATTAATAAAATACATGTCGTTGCCCGGGGTCTGCGGGTCGACAAATTCAGGCATTTGGCCGCCGTTGACGCGGTGGGCGTTGGCGACGATTTGGCTCGCGGCGGCCTGGCGAAAAATCTCGGTGAGCCGCACCACTACCGCTGCCTCGCTGGCAATGACATCGGCCAAGATGGCGCCGGGCCCGACCGAGGGCAGCTGGTCGATGTCGCCGACCAAGATGAGCTGCGCCGCGGGCGGGATGGCGGCGAGCAGTCCGGCGAACACAAAAATATCGATCATGCTCGCCTCGTCGACGATCACCACGTCGGCCTCGAGCGGGCGGTCCTTGTTGCGGGCAAAGCTGCCGTTCTGCGGCGTGTATTCGAGCAGGCGATGCAAGGTCGCGGCGGTTTGGCCCGTGCTCTCGGAAAGCCGCAAGGCCGCGCGCCCGGTTGGCGCGCCCAGCGCGAGGCGGCGAAACTGCTTGGTCGCGAGGTGGCAAATTGCCTTGACGATCGTCGTCTTGCCAACGCCAGGGCCGCCGGTGATTACGACAAGCTTTTCGTTGGAGGCCGCCTCCACCGCCCGGCGCTGTTGGCCGGCAAGCTGCACCCCCGCGGCCGCTTCAAAGGCGGCGATGGCCTCGGCGGCATCCACGGGCTTGCGACTCGTCGCGGTATTCGCGAGGACCGCCACCGCCTGCGCAGCCGCGACCTCGGCCTCGTGCGCGGCGGGCAGTGACACGCACCAACCCCGATCGCCCAGCAGCTCCTCGACGAGCAGCTTAGTCGCCACGAGCGTTTGCATGGCCGGCATCAATTTGTCGACGTCCACCACCAGCAGCTCGCGGCCGCGCTCGAGCAACTCGGCGCGCGGCAGGTGCGCATGGCCATCCTCGAGCGATTCGCCGACCACGTGCAAGAGCCCCGCCTCGAGGCGGGCCGGCGCGTCCTTGGCAAGTCCCATCTTTTGCGCGATGCCATCCGCGGTGCGAAAGCCAATGCCCCAGATGTCGATCGCCAGCCGATACGGATTGGCGCGCACGATCGCCATTGCCTCGCGGCCGTATTGCTTGATGATGCGGCCGGCAAACGCCGCCGACACGCCGTGGCCGCGCAAAAACACCATGACGTCTTGCACGTGGTGGTGAGTCTGCCAGGCCTCGGCAATGCTCGCCGCGCGCGCCGCGCCAATCCCCGAAACCTCGGTCAGCCGCGCTGGCTGGTTGCCGATGACCTCGAGCGTCTGAAAGCCAAAGGCCTCCACCAGACGACGCGCCATCTCGCCGCCGATACCTGGGATCAGCCCCGAGCCGAGAAACTTTTCGATGCCGTCAAGGGTTTCGGGCGCGCGCGGGTGGGCGCTCCCGACCTTGAGTTGTCGGCCGAATTTCTTGTCCGTGATCCATTCGCCGCGCACCAGCCAGCTCGAGCCCTCGGTCATGCCGACGAGCTGGCCGACGATGGTCACCAGGCCACTGGCGAGTTGTCCGGTTTTCGTGCTCTGCGGCGCGGGCAGCAGGCGCGCCACCGCGAACTGCGAGTCCTCGTTGCGATACACGATCTTGGCGATCGTGCCTTCCAGCGTGACTTGGTTGGGCGCAGCGTCGGTTTCCATGATGAGGCAATCGGCGGCGCGCGGGGGCGTGCTAACGCGTTAAAGGTTGGTACAGCTCGCCGCGGCGATCGCGGAAAAAACCCATGCTGGCGCGGGCGCGCTGCAGCGCCGCGAGGTCAAATGTTGCCAGCGCGACGCCCGGCGCCTCACGGCCTAGCTCGCTGAGCATGTCGCCGCGTTGGTTGCACACAAACGAGCTGCCGTAAAAACCGATGCTATTTCCGGCCTCGCCCTCGACGCCAATGCGATTTGCCGCGATGACGCCGACCTGGTTCGCGACGGCGTGGCCCTGCATCACGCGCTGCCAGCTCGCCTGGCTATCGAAGTCGGGCTCTTCCGGCTCGCTGCCGATGGCGGTTGGGTAAAATAGGAGGTCGGCGCCGAGCAGCGCCATGGCGCGCGCGCACTCGGGGAACCACTGGTCCCAGCAGATGCCGACGCCGATGGTGGCGTAGCGGGTGGCAAACGCCATAAACCCGGTGTTGCCGGGACGAAAGAAGAACTTCTCCTGATAGCCAGGCCCGTCGGGAATGTGGCTCTTGCGATAGACGCCAAGCAGCGCCCCGTCGGCATCGATCACCGCGACCGAATTGTAATAGGCCGGCCCATCTTTTTCAAAAAACGAAATTGGCATCACGATGCCGAGCTCGCGGCAGAGCGCCTGAAAGTGGGCGATGGTCGGATGTCCGTCCACCGGACGCGCGCGCAGAAAGTCTTCCTCGCGCTGGCCTCGGCAGAAATAGAGGCCTTCGAAGAGTTCGGGTGGCAAGATGATCTGCGCGCCCTGCGCATGCGCCCTCCTCGCCAGCGCGGTGACGTTGGCGATATTCTCGCCGAGCTCATCGCCAAGGGCGAGTTGCAGCGCGGCGACGCCGACGGTGCCGGAGGTCTTGGCGACGGTGGGTTGCGTGGTCATGGGCGGCTCTCGCTGATAGAGGGTTGCTGTTGCGTCGTGCAATGAAAGCCGCCGCCGCCGATGACTACCGGCTTGCAAGGCAGCGCGACGACGCGACGGGTCTTGAACATCGCACCGATCGCGGCAACCGCGGCGTCGTCGTGACGCGACTCATAGGTCGGCATCACGACCACGGTGTTGGCGACGTAGAAGTTCATGTAGCTCGCGGGCAGCAGCGCGCCCGCGGCATCGCGCACGGCGCCGGGCGACGGCACCGTGAGCACCTCGAGCTTGCGCCCGTGGGTATCGGTTGCCACGCGCAGCGCGGCGATGATCGCGCGCAGGGCGTCGCGGTTCGGATCGTCGTCGGCCGGTTCCATGCACGCCACGACGCCCGGCGCGACGAAGCGCGCGATGGTGTCGATGTGGCCATCGGTGTGATCGTTTAGCAGGCCGTCGCCGAGCCAGATCACGTTGTCGCCGCCCAGGGCATAGCAAAGGCGCGCATTGAGGGCCGCCTCGCCGAGCGGCATGCCCAGCCCGCGATGGTTGCGGCCGCCATCCAGCAGGCATTGCCTGGTCGTCATGATGTTTCCGACGCCATCGACCTCGACCGCGCCGCCTTCGAGCACGAAATCAAATTGCACCGCCTCGTAACCCGACGCCTGCGCGACGGCGGCCGACACCTCGGCATCACCAGGCATGACGTACTTGCCGCCCCAGCCGTCAAAGCGAAAGCGCGCCGCCAGTTGCTCGATGCCGCCGGCGCCGCGCGCCTGCAAAAAGATGGCACTGGTGTCGCGCAGCCACACGTCGCCATAGGCCCAATGATGAAAACGCACCCCGAGGGCAGCGTTGCCGAGCAGGGCGCGCGCCGCGTGTTCATCGTCGGCATGGCGCACCAGCAGCTCGACGCGCTCGCCGCGCGGCTGCCCGCCTGCATCCATATCGACAATGGCGCGGCACATTTCCATCAGCGCACGCTGCGGCGCAGCGAGGCCTTCGCCCCATTGCTCGTCGGCGTAGGGCCAGGCCGTCCAGACCGCGTCGTGCCTGGTCCATTCGGCTGGCATGGCAAATCCGCGCATGGCCTCGGTTACCATGAAATGAGCCTGAGCTAAATTCATTTCGTAGGCTTAGGCCCCGCGCGACCTCGGGCCGCACGGCGCCATCTCCTGTCAGCAGAATATTTTGCCTTTGCCTTGCAAGCAGGCCCTGCTCGGTCAATATCGCGCCCATGAAGAAACCCTTTTTTCGGCGCCATGGGCAGCCTCGTGTCGCAGGCGTTGCCATCTTGCTGGCGACCGCGGTGGCGGTCGGTTCGTGCGCCCCTAGCAATCCAAAGTTCACGTTTACCTACGCCGAAAAGCGCGGCGTGCTCGAGAGCAACGGCCTGCGCTTTGTCATCATCCCCGACAAGACCACCGAGTTGGTCGAGGTAGACGTCCGTTATGACGTCGGCTCGCGCAACGACCCCAAGGGCATGGCGGGCCTGGCACACCTCGTCGAGCACATGATGTTTCAGACGCGCCCCGATGGCGCAGATTCGCCGCCGCTGTTTCAGTCCATTGCCACGTTGTCGTCGGGCTTTAACGCCTACACCAACTGGGACACTACCCACTACATGACCCAGGGCCGCAAGGAGCTGGTCTCGGCCTTGCTCAAAATCGAAGCGCTGCGCCTGTACTGGGGCTGCAAGACCACCTCGGTTGAGGAGTTCGAGCGCGAGCGCGAGGTCGTGCGCAACGAAATTCGCCAACGCGGCGGCTCGCCCGAAGGGCTCATCATGCCGCTGACGCTTGCGGCCATCTATCCCGAGGGCCACCCGTATCGCGAATCAATCGGCGGCAACGACGCGCAGCTTACAAACATCACCATGCCCGCCGTGTGCGAGTTCATGGAGAAATATTATACTCCGTCCAACGCGACGATCGTCATCGCGGGCAACGTCGATGTTGACGAGACGGTGGGCTTTATCCGCAAGTACTTCGAAAAGATTCCCGCGCGCAAGCCGGCGCCGCCGATTGCGGTGCCCGTCGTGGCTGCCTCGCCGGGCAAGGTGACTCACAAGCTCGACACCGAGCGCAACCTCGTCGCCTTTGCGTGGCCTCTGCCCAACGGCACCACCGCCGAGGGCGAGGACGTCATGTTTGGTATCAACAGCGCGTTCTTTGGCGTGGCACGCAAGGCACAAGAGTACGACTTTGCATCGGGCGTCTACCCGATGTTCCTTGGCGGCAAGTTGGCGCCTATGTTCGCGATCGTCGTCGAGCTCAAGAGCGCCGGGCGCCTCGGCGAAGCCACGGAGTTCGCGCGCAAGGCGGCGGCGTCGGCCTATCGCGGCTTCGACGAAGGCTCCTGGCAGCAAATCCAAGACATGAAAGCCCGCGCCAAAGCGGGCGTCGTGCAAAATCTGGAAGAGCTGGGTAGCCGCACCAACACAGTGGCCGAAATCATCCAGTTCAACAAGCAAATCAACTTCGGCTCGACCGAGGAATATCTGTTCGATGAGTTCAAGCGCATCGAGCGCTTCGACGGCGGCCGCGTGGCCTCGGCGATCAAGAAATACCTCGACCCCGACAAGATGAAGGTCGTGGTGTTCGAAGCGACCAAAGAGGGCCTCAAGGGCGACAAGCGCTCGGAGCTAAAGTTCACCACCAAGTCGCACGACAAGCGCGTGGTCACCGACTACGATCCCGCCGAAGCCAAGCGCCCGATCAAGGTTGCGACCGAGCTCAAGCTCTTGGCCGGCGCCGAGCGCTTTACGCTAAAAAACGGCATGCGCGTGGTGCTGCTGCCAGTTGAGGCGATGCCGGTGGTGTCGGCGAGCTTGACGTTTGATGTCGGCGACGCGCATGCGGCACCGCTGTTGGCGGATTCGGCCGCGCGCTTCCTGCGCCTGCCGATGGACGCCGAGGCGATTTATGCGGCCGGCATCGACATCGGTTGCGAATCGGATGGTGATCACACGGTGTGCCGCTCGGGGGGGATCAATATCTACCTCGACGTGATCATCAATGGCCTCGAGCGCATCGTCAAGGCGGGGGAGTACAACCAAGAGAGCATCGATCGCGCGCTCAAGAGCCGGCGCGACTCGTTTACCCGGGCCTCAACGCAAGAGGAAACCGAAATGCAGCGCCAGCTATTTACGGCCCTCTACGGAGCCGAGCATCCGTACACGGTGAACGGCGTGGTCATGCCCAAAAATCTCTCGGGAATCGACAAGACCTCGCTGATGAAGTTCAAAGAAAGGCACTACACCGCGGCCAATGCCACGCTCATCGTGACCGGCCGCTTTGAGCCCAAGCAGGCCAAGCGCATCATTTCCAAGGCGTTTAAGCGCTGGGGCACGGGCGGCAAAGATGCGCCCATCGCGCCGACTATGCGCACGCGCACCGCGCCCGAGTTCGTCGGCGTGATTGGCAAGGAGTCGCCGCAGCTGACGGTCAACATTGCCTACCCAGCGCCCGCGGGTGTCGATGGCCTTGGCGCGGCGCGCGCCGTGTTGGCTCGCATGATCAATAATCGCCTCGGCGATATTCGTACCCGCCTTGGTTCAACCTATGGCGTTTACGGCTACAAGGCGACCGCGATTGGGCCGACCGCCTACTTTATGGGTGGCACGGTGGATGCGGCGCGCGGTGGCGAATCACTCGCGGCGATGCGGGACGCCGTTGACTCCTTGCGCCGCGGCGAAAATTTCGACGTTGAATTTGTTCGCGCGCGACGCGAGCTGATCAATGGCCTGCTGTCGGAGTCGACGGTGTCTTCCGTGTTGCTGGGGCGCCTAGGCTTTGTTTCACGCTTCAACCTCGGCGTCGGCTACTACAATACTTACCTGCAGCAGGTGGCGGCCATGTCACCCGCGCAGGTCAAGGCATTGATCGTGAGCGATCTCAAGCGAGAGCACGAAGTCATCGTGCTGCTCGCCGACAAGGCGACGCTTGAGGCAGCGTTTAAGGGCGCTGGCATCACCGATATGAAATTCGTCGAACCGTCGTACGAGTAAGGTCGCGGTGCGCGACACATGCTTCGGGCATGGTCGCGGCACCCGACCACATGCTTCGTCTCATCGCTGTCGTGTGCCGTCCCAAGCAACTCGCGGCTGGCTGCTGGTTCTGAGCGCGCATCCCGGCGTTGCTCGTCGGTCAGTTGGAACCACCAACCTCCCTCCTCGCGCCCCCGGGCTGCACACTCAGCCCTTCGCATCCAACCGCGAAACGCTTGGGGCGGCGCACGAGCTATTCGCTCTGCTCACGACGCCTTGCGCTCGGGAGGGACATCGTGCCTTGCGCAAGCAACTGCTTTGCCCTCGCGAAACGCTCTGATCCGAACATGTGGCAGGCAACGCTCTGCGATTTGCGATTGAGCATGTTTCGCGAACCGCTCTGGGAGGGGGCGTTTGTGGTTGCGGTTGGCACAACGGGAAACACTCAGTCCATGCGCCGGCCACGGCCCCATAAAGGCCGGTGGCCCGGCGCGACATGGTGCGAGGGATTGCGCTAATTGTGTGCGGCGTGGTCGACGGTGAATTGTTCGCGCGGGGTTAGCTCGGTGAGCGCTAACGTCGTGGTTTGGCGCAGTTTAGGCGACAGCGTGAAGCGGAGGTAGCCCTCGCCGCCTGCGGGCAACGCGTAGCGGGCGCAGCCCTTGGTGGGGATTTCGACGCGCTGGGTAAGCGCAAGGCACGTGCGCGAGCTACCGGAGGCGTCGCCGATGCGCAGGCATAGCGGGAAGCGCGCAACGACCTGTTTGGTAGACTCGACGATGACGGCGTTGTCGTTGGCGGCGGTGCAGCGCGTGGAGATGGCGATTTCGGTGAGCCCCGATTTTTCAAAGAGTTCGGTGACCATGGCGACGCGCGCGGCCTCGTCGCCAAACAAAGGGGGCAGCACACGCGCCATCGCGAGCAAGACATCGTCGCCGTGCACGTTGCGATGCTCATGGGCCAGGAGCACCTCGCGCATGGCGGTCATAAATGCCTCATGGCCCGCAGCGGCGGCAATTGTTTCAATGATGGCGCCGCCCTTGAGGTACGTGATCGGCGTAAACAGCAGCTCGGGGGTGGCTACGGACGCGGGCCGCACGGGTTGAGCGCCGATCAGCTGGTCGATCGCTTCAGGGGCGCGCCGCGCCGCGATTTTGTCGCGCCCTATTTCCCACGCCGGGAATACGGCATCGAGCACGCGATAAGATACGTAGGTTGCAAACCCCTCATTGAACCACAAATCTCGCCAATCACGTGGGGTTGCCAGATCGCCAAACCACAGATGGGCCACTTCGTGCGCCAAGATGATGCCGACGTGTTGCGAGATGGGTTCGCGCGGAGGCATCGCGCCGTCACCTGTGGGCGCGAGCGCCGATACGTCAAACGTTACGAGGCCTGGGTTTTCCATCGCGCTGCCGTTAAAATCGGGGACGCCGATAAAATCAAGCTTGGGATACGGCAGGGGCATGCCGACGAACTGCTCGGCCGCCCGTATGATCTCGGGCAGCACGGTGACGGCTGCCGCGACCTTCCCTGCGTGGTCCGCGGGCAATAGAAATCGCGTCGGCCGCGGCGCGTTTGGCACGGGCACCTCGACGAAAGGGCCTACCGCGACCGCGAAGAGGTAGCTGGGCAACGGCGCCGTCGGATCAAACGCCACACGATCTCGACCATTCGCCAAGCGCGTGCGCGATCGCTCGGGAGCATTGCCGTAGGCTGGCATCCCAGGTGGCACGTCGAGCTCGACGGTCCACGGCACCTTGACGTCGGGTCGATCGACAATTGGCATCATGCGCCGCGCGCCCCGCGGCTCCAGATCGGAAAAAACGAAGGCATCATGGCCAAGGCGCCGCGTGAAAAGTCCATCGTCGGTGCGATAGGCGCCACGATAAGCGAGGCGAAGCACCACCTGCTGACCGACGAGGTGCGCGGGGAGCGCCGCGGGTTCGCCGGCGGCGTTTGCTTCGGCCACGAGGCGTAGCCGAACCATTGCTTCGCGCGCCGGTGGCCCCGGTGCGAGCGGGGTGAGCCGCCACGTGGCCTCGCCCGCGTCGAGCTTGCCGCTGACAATTTCAAGTTGGTCGCCGTGCAGCTCAAACGTATCGCCGCCGCCGGCGATCGTGGCGAGCACTTCGATCTCGCCACCAAAGCTTGTCGCCTGCGGATCGAGGTCCAGGCGCACGTGGTACGCGTCTACACGGAACGAAATTAGCGAATACGCCGGCGCGGTCGCCTCTATGCGGCGCGCCGAGCCGTGCACGCCGGCGGGCGCGCGCACGCCGCAAGCGATGTTGGCAACGCCAAGCGCGAGCGCTACGATCGCGAGTGAGGCGTCCCAGCGTGCGGAGGGCGGCCGAGCCGTCGCAGACGTTGCCATTACGGCGCAACGCTAGCATGTGGCGCAAACCGGACAAAGATAGAATCGCCGTCGATCAGGGCCTGCAGCATGGTTAGGCGCAAATGCCGGGTATGCGTGCACATGCCCGTGCGAAGATCAAACTGGTACTTGTGGCCGCCGCAGGTTAAGTTGGTGCCACGCAAGGGTTGGTCGCCGAGTTCGACGTCGCCATGTGGACAGCGCGCGACGCAGGCGTACCATTGACCGTCGGCACGCGCGACCAAGACGCGGACCCCGAGCTCCGCGATAAACCGTACGACTTGGTCGTCGCGATCAAACGCGGTCAGGGGCGCGAAATAGGCGGGTTTCATCATGATGGCGTAGGTAAGCGCGGCATCGCGTCAGGCGCGCCGATCACTTCGTGGGTCTAGCCAGTCGCGCAGACCATCCCCTAGTAAGTTGGCGCCGACGACCACCCACGTGATCGCGAGCCCGGGCGCCAAGATGTAGTGCAAAAATCCCTCGCGCCATAAAAAGGTGCGTCCTTGGTCGAGCATGGCGCCCCACGTGTAGTCAACCTGCGGCCCGAGCCCCAAAAACGACAGCGCGGCCTCGACCAAGATGACGCCACCAAAGCCAAACGTCATCTGCACCAGCACCGGCGCGAGCAGATTCGGCACGATGTGCCTCCCAATCACGCGCGCCGGCGTGGCGCCGATGGCTTGCGCCGCCGCCACGTAGTCGCGTTCGCGGACACTCAGCGTTTGGCCACGCACCACGCGGGCATAGCCGACCCAGCCATTGACGATCAGCACGCCGATGACCATCCAAAGCCCTGGCTTGGCCACCGCGGCCACCAGGGCAATGTTAAGCAAGATGCCAGGAAACGCCAGCAAGATATCGACGACGCGCATGATGACGTCGTCGACCCACCCGCGAAAATATCCGGCCATCGCGCCCATGGTCACGCCAATTGCCGCGCAGCAGATCACGACGATGCCACTGATGAGCAAGGCGCTGCGCGCGCCCCACAAGAGCTGCGAAAGCGTGTCGATGCCATTTTTATCAGTGCCGAGCCAATGCGCCGCGGATGGCGGCAAGAACCTCGCCTCGAGCGCGATCGCCGTCGGCGAGTACGGCGCGATCCATGGGCCCCAGATCCCCGCCAGGACAAATGTTAAGAGCATGCCAAGCCCTAGCCAACCGCTGGGGGACAAGCGCGTCGTCAAGGTCGAGCCCGGCGTGGGGAGCGCGATGCTAGCAGGGGCGGTCATGCGCGCCGAATCCTCGGATCGACCAGGCCGTAACTCATGTCGACCAAGATGTTTACCCCGACGTAGATGCAGGCAATCACCAAGACGCAGCCCTGCACCACCGGATAGTTGCGTTCATTAATGCCGTCGAGGAGCAAGGTGCCAAGGCCAGGCCGCGCAAAGACTTGCTCGACAATGATCGATCCCGAGAGCAGCGCGCCAAATTGCAAGCCTGCCACGGTCAGCACCGGCGTGATGGCATTGCGCAGGGCGTGACGTCCAAGCACGGCGCCGCGGCTTAGGCCCTTGGCCTTGGCGGTGCGAACATAGTCTTCGCCGAGCACCTCGATCATCGACGATCTCGTCATGCGCGACAGCATCGCCATGAGCTGCAGCCCCACCGCGCAGGCTGGCAAGACGAGCGCTGCCAGCCCGGTTTCGCTGGGGCCCGGCGCCACGCCAAACTCGACAAAAAACCAATACAGCAGCAGCGGCGCCAGCAACATCATCGGCAAGGAGATCCCAACGAGCGACGTGACCGAGGCCAGCGTATCGATCCACGTGCCGCGCGAAATCGCCGCGATGATGCCAAGTGGCAGCGCGAGCACCAGGGCCACGAGCAGCCCGGCAAACGCGAGCTCCATCGTGTAGGGCAAGACCTCGGCGATGCGCGCCCCAACCGTCGTATCACCCGGGATGTTGCGGCACTGATTGCCGAGCGAACCGTCCGCGACGTGGCCGACAAACCGCGCAAATTGGCGCGGCATGCTGAGTTTCAGGCCCATGCAGTCTTCAATGCGCTTGCGTTGATCGACCGTGGCCTCGCCCCCGGCCAACTGATCGACCGGATCGCCGGGAACGAGGTGCAAGAACAAAAATACCAGCAGGCTGACCCCGAGCACGGATATCGTCCCCAGCGCCAACCGCCGCAACAGAAACGCCCCGAGGGTCACGCCATAAAGGTCGCGAGAATGAGGTTCGATGTCAATCTTGCGCGGCCGGTACAATCCGCTCGGCCGGTGCCACCGCGGGCGCTCGGCGTGGCGGTGCCAGCGTGCCGGTTGGCGAGGCCGACAGCCAATACACGAGGGCTGCGATCGCCAGCATAATGACGAGCGCCACGATGAGGCCCGGTCCACCGAAGAACCAACGCGCCAAGGGCCCATCGGCTCGCGCCGAAAAAAATCGGCCGCCGGATCGATCGTGAAGTGATTGCTCGATCGCGGTACCGATCGTCGTCGGCGCAGATGACTTCAGCGCGCCCAAGGCAGCGGCCGTGGCGCCCAGATCGCGATAGAGGGCGGCGCAAACGCCGCACCCCGCCAAGTGGGCGTCGACGCGGGCGCGCTCGTGCGGCGGCAAGGTGCCCTCGTCGTAGTCGTCGTAGCGCAGCTCGACGTCCTCGTGCGTTAGGGCCTCGCCGTTATTTTGGCTCATGATAGTCCTCCAAATATTTGCGCAGGGCCAGCCGCGCCCGATGCAGGCGGGATTTGATCGTGCCATCTACCAGGCCCGTAATCTGCCGAATCTCTTCGATCGACAGCTCCTCAACGTCGCGCAAGATCACGAGCAGGCGTTGATCGTCGTCGAGCCGGCGCACGGCTTGTTCGAGCCGAACGTCCATGCGCGCACGCTCCAAGACTTGGTCCGGCGAGGCCGCGCCGTGCGCCGGCAGCGAGGCATGGGCATCGTCGATTTGATCATGTTGGCGATCATGGCGACGCGCCAGGTACTTGACGCGATTCTTGGCATGATTGATCGTCAGGCGGTACAGCCAGGTCGACAACTTGGCCTCGCCGCGAAAGGTGTCGATGCTCTTGAACACGGTAATGAATACCTCTTGCGTCAGGTCTTCAGCCTCGGCGGTGTCGCCGAGCATGCGCAGCGCGACGTTGTAGAGCCGGTCGCGATAGCGGGCGATGAGCGCGCGAAAAGCCTGCTCGTCGCGGCGCAACAGCTGGGCCACGAGCGCCGTATCTGGGTCGTCGCCCGCGGGCGCGTCGGTACGCTCTTGGCTCATGGCTTGAGGCTTTGCTGACACCCGTGAGGTGCCTTAGGTTCCCCCGCCCTCCGAGGCGTCCCCGCGCGGGCCGTAGATGCGAATGCTTATCATCACTTGCAGGTCTTCGCCGGTGCTGGCCTCGCCCCCGGAGGTCGCCTTGCGCAGCGCGAGGTCGATGCCCATTTTGAGGTTGGCAAACCCGATGCCGCCGGTGAAATAGGTCGTGGATTCCTGTTGCACGTGCAGCATGCCGCCGCGCAGCGCGTAGCCCGAGGCCTTGTCGCTGCTGGCCAAAAACACCTCCGCGCCGCCGCCGAAGGTGCCGTCGCCGCTGTGATCGTCGACGTTCCACCGCGCATCGCCGGCGAGCGTGAACATGTCGTTTGGCTTAATAGCCAAGCCGCCGCCGACCTCGCGCTGGAGCAGGTTATTGTTGCCGGCGAGATTGTAGCCATAGCCGGCAACCGCGAGCACCGGCGTTGGCGCGAGCGTGATCCCGGCGTCCATGGTGAGCGCCTTGAAATCGCCGCTCGCGTTGCCCCCGCTGTACCAAATGCGCTTCCCCGCGATCCCGATCGAGGCCAAGCCAAAGCGCTTGGCAAGCGTCACGCCCGACGTATGGGCGCTGTGCGAAAGCTCGCCCGGCAGATCGCCGGCGCCATAGCGATAATACACACAGCCGGCGATCGGCGTCGTCGAGTCGCAGACGGCGCCACGAAAGGCCGATCCTTTTGCGTCCTTAAAATAGCCGTAGTCGACTTGGACGGTCAGCTCATTGGTCAAGGCCACGCCCGAGGGATTTAATTCGGGCGACATCGTGCCCACCGCCGCGGCACGTAGCGATTCGCCCAGCGCGAGGTCGCGGGCTGAGGCGCGAGCAAACACGGGATCGGCCACGACTGAGGTAGCGGCGCCCAGCGTCAAACCCACCACACTAAGCGCCAGCCATGCGCCGGCGGCGCGCGAACGCGGAGCGCCCATGCCCGAGGCTCTCCCACCAACCGAGGCGCGATCATCGCAAGCTACCCGTAAATCGAACATGGCCCCAATGTCCCAAGCTCGGCCGATCGGGGCAAGAAACCTGCCCAAAAAATCCGGCACGCGCGTCGCGTTCGCAGTGCGACCGCTAGGGCACCTCTTGTGCCAATTCGTCAATTTCGGCGCGCTCCATCCACTGCTCGAGCGCCGAGCAGTAGCCATCCGGCGCGACGACGACCATGTCCGAAATAGGGATGCCGATCAGATCGCCTACGGCAACTAGCTGGCGAAGGGCAAGCAAATCGGCTGGGCTGGCGTGCGCCTCGCCAAAGGGATGGGTGTGGACCAGAAAGCCTGCCGTCGCGCCAACCCGCAGCAGCACGGAAAAGACGTCTTTGGGCAGGACCGCGACCGCATTGGCGGTGCCGAGCGCGACGCAGGTGGTCTCAATGGGGTGCCCCCCGGCATCGACCCCGATGATCCAGACCGCCTCAAGTTCGTCGCCAAACAAGAGCGGCGTAATCAGCGCGGCGACGTCCGCGGCGCTATGCAACGCCGGCGGTTTCTGCGTCGCCATTAATTCGCGCGCCAGGTGCATCGCCGCCTCGATGCGACGCGCTGACGCCTCCGAGAGGCCATACTGCTTGATCAGCGCGCGGCGTCTAATGGTGCGCCATCGCCCCAATTTGGCGTGCGCCACAAAATGCAGGGCGGCGGCACGATCATCGTCGTCGACGAGCGCCAAGATTGATGACGCCTTAGGATTCGCAACACAATGCGCTGAGGGGCTCATGCGCGAGGTGTTGCAAGGTCGCGGCCAACGCGCGCGCCCTGCAATCGGACCTTTACGTCTCGCCGCCGGCGTCCGGCTTGGCCTACTCGGCCGCGTCCAGGCCAAGCCGGGCCACGATGGGCGCCAAGACCGCCTCCAGCTGCGCCATGCGAAACGGCTTGCGAAGATAGCCATACGCCTCAAGCGGTGCGCCGTGATCGCGGTCGTACCCGCTACATACAATGATCGGCAGCTTGGGGCGCAGCGCGCGCGCTTGATCGATGACCTGTCGCCCCGACATGCCGGGCATTGTGAGGTCAACAATGATACAGGCAAATTCGTTGGCCGCGTTCGCCACGTACGCGATCGCGGCGGTGCCGTCATTGATCACGACCGCGCGGTGGCCAAGCTCGTGCAACATGCTGGCCAGTACATCGGCGACCATAGGATCGTCGTCGACAATTAGAATGGTCGCCGCTCGCGATGTTTGCGCCGAGGTCGGGGGCATTGCCACCGGCCAAAATACGGCAAGTTGGCTGCCCTTGCCGGGGGCGCTGCGCACGCGAATGCCACCCCCATGATCACGCACGATGCCCAGCATGGCCGCCAGGCCAAGGCCATGCCCTTGTGACTTCGTGGTGAAAAAGGGTTCGAAGATGCGTTGCTTGACCGCGGGGCTCATGCCGGGCCCATTATCGGCAACCTCGATGCAGGTATATTGTCCGATAATCGGACTAATCACGTCATCGGCATGCGCGGCGTCGCTGAGCGCTACCGAGCGCACGGTGATGGCGATGGTGCCGGGGGTGCGCGCATCGACCATGGCGTCGCGCGCATTGGTCACCAAATTCAGCACGACTTGACGCAGCTGCGAGGCATCGGCGAGCACGGGCAAGGCCCCGGCCTCGGTGCGCACCGAGATCTCAATCGAAGGTGGCATGGCGCCGCGGAGCAGCGCGGCAAGCTCCTCGACCACGGCCGTGACCTCGACGCTCGTGCGTTGGCCGCTGCCGCCGCCCGCAAACGCCAAGAGCTGCGACGTCAGATCAGCGGCGCGCAAGGCCGCGATTTGAATGTTCGCGACCGCGCCGCGGCCCGCCACCTCGGCCGGCAGCTCCCGCAGTGCCAAGTCGGCGTTGCCGAGCATGGCAACCAAGAGATTGTTAAAGTCATGAGCGACCCCGCCGGCGAGCAGCCCCAGGCTCTCGGCGCGTTGAGCGTGCTCCATCTTGCGCTCGAGCTGGCGCATGCTCGTCACATCGACCGCGGTGCCAATGGCGCCGACGATGTCGCCGTGATCGTCTCGATGTGGCGCCAGCGTGGCGGCATAGATCGCGTCCCCGTGCACGATCTCAAATGGGACCACGGCGCCAGCGAGCGCCGCCTTGTGATGCTCGACGGCCTTGTCGCCAAAAAGCGACGTCGCGCCGACATGTTTGCCGTCCAGCTGCCCCGGCACGAAGGCGCGCAGGCTGCCGCTTGAATTCGCGCTCGCGTTAATCGCCAACGCGGGATTGCTGTGCCCGGTTTCGCGATAGCCATAGCGCGAGTTTGCCTCTAGCTCCCACACGCCGCGGCCGCTGGCCGAGGTGATGACCAGCTCGGCATCGATCACCCAGATTAGCGCGGGCAGTTCACTGAGCAACAGGTCGAGCACGGTGTCTTTGCGGTTTGCCTCGACGCGGGAGGCGCGCAAGGCCTCTTCGGCGCGCCGTTGCGCCGTGATGTCGATGGCGTAGCCGTCAAAGCCGAGGCCCTCGTCGTCGGTGACCGAGATGCCAAATACGCGGACATCAATCGCCTCGCCGGATTTTGTCTTCCAGCGGACGTCGACGCCATCGACGCGGCCGGCGCTCAGGTAGCGTTCGACGAGCGGGCCGCGTTGGCGCGGATCCACGTAGAGATCGGCCTGCATGCGCAGCGCAAGCAATTCCGCCGCGTTTGCGTAGCCGAGCATGGCGGCCAGCGCATCGTTGGCGTAGAGAAAGCGCCCGTCGATGGTGCTGCGATAAATGCCGATCGGCGCGTGGGCGAACAACCGCCGCAGGTCCGACTCAGTAGGCTCCATGGCGCGATGGTAGTGCGAATTTGCCGAGCCTTGGGGTAATTGCGGCAGGCCTGCGTTAGAATTTGCCGGTGAACCGACGAATCTTGCCTTCGCTGCTCGGCGCGGTGGCCGCGCTATTGTTGCTAGCTACCGCCAATCTCGGGTGTCGCGCGGGCGGCTCCGCAAGGCGCACCAGCGGCAGCGGCGGTGGCGATACGGCGGCGGCGGGCAGCTCGCGCGGCCTTTGCCAAAATGCCTGCGACAAGTACATTGCCTGCGGCGGCGCCATGGCGCGCAGCGTGTGCGTCGACGAGTGCTCGTTTATCTATGCCGAAGACGAGTCGCTGACGAGCTTGATGGCGATGCAGTGCCCGGCGTACGTCAGCTACATCGACGGCCCCGCGAAATGAACATGCCGCGCCGACGCCTCACGTCGCTTGCGATCGCGCTGGCATCAGTGATGAGCGTGGCGAGCGTGGTGACGCCGCGCGGGCTGGCGGACGCGGTCGCTGATTCGGCGCCGGGGGCACCCTACGAATTGGCCTTTGCCCCGGCACGTGACTGGACCCTGCTCGCCGCGGCGGTTGCGGTCGACCTGGGTCTTGAATACACCTTGGCGCAGCGCACGCCGCCGTGTCGTTGGTGCGACTACGGCACCGACGCCGATGGCAACCGCGTCGATACGCTAAATGGCTTCGATCGCGCTGGGCGTGGGCTGCGCTGGCGCAATACCGCACGCGCCGCGACCCTCAGCGATGTATCGCAAGCGGCGATCCCGCTGCTCGCTGGGGGCGCGTTGGTATGGCTTGGCCAGCTGCAGGGCGCGACCGCTTCGCAATCGTGGCACGACGTGGTCATCATGGGGCAGGCGGTCGCCGTTACGCGCGCCGTCACTCAGCTGGTCAAGGTGTCGGCGCGGCGGCACCGCCCCTTCGTGCACGCGCAAGGCCCCGACGCCGTGGCAGATTCACCGGACGGCACGCTGTCATTCTTTTCCGGCCACGCGTCGACGAGCTTTAGCATCGCGGCGTCGGCGGCCACCATCGCAACCTTGCGCGGCTACAAGGCCGCGCCGTGGATGTGGACCGGGCTCGCCGTGGCGGGCACCACAGGCTATTTGCGCCTGGCTGCCGATAAACATTACGCCACGGATGTACTCACTGGCGCCGCGGTTGGCACCGCCATTGGCGTCGGGCTCACGTATTTGCTGCATGGGCGCACGGCATCGCGCACAGGCCCGCGCGTTACCGCCGTAGACGTCGTGCCGGATGCGGGCGATCATCATCGCGCGACGATTATTGCCATTTCGGGCTCGTATTAGCTTGGTTCCGCGCGGCGCAGCGCCGGCATCAGCATTTCCGGCACGTCGGTCATCACGCCGTCGGCGCCGAGCGCGAACAGCGCCGTGGCCTCGGCGGCATCGTTGACGGTCCAGATGTCGACGCGCATGCCAAGCGCGTGGCACTTCGCGATAAACCCGGGCGTCGCGATTGGCAGCGGACCTTGCCGACGCGGAATTTGTGCCGCGGTGGCAACGTAGGGCAGGCGCCGCCATAGCGCGCCTGGCAAGAGCTTGGCGAGCACCACCTCGGCCGACGCCAAGGCCGTCTCGCCCGCAAAGCCAGCGCGTCGCGCCGCGAGCAATGTGCGCCAATGAAAGCTCGCCAGGGTCACGCGATCTTCAGCGTGCGCCGCCCGCACCGTCGCCAGCACGGCCGCCACCATCGCGTGGTCGTGCTGCTTTAGATCAATGTTAAGGCGCGTGGTCGGAAACGCCGCGAGCGCTTCTTGCAGCGTCGGGATCGAAAACTCCTCTGCCAGCGGCTGGCCCTCGGCATCGCGAAACTTGGCGCCGACGTTGAACGATCGCGCGGTGGCAAGATCAACCTCGCGCCACCGCGCCGCAACGCCAGCCATGCGCAAGGCCGAAGGATCGTGATGCAACACCACCACGCCGTCGCGGGTTAGGTGGGCGTCGGTTTCAAGCGCATCGACGCCGGCCGCAAGCGCGCGCGCAAACGCGGGCAGGGTGTTCTCGGGCAGCGCTCGCGACGCGCCGCGGTGGGCGTAGATGCGTCGCGGGTGCCGCATACCCACCAGCGCCTACGCGTCTTCGAGCTTGATGGCCGCAGCGGGCATGGGTGGCGGCGGTGCGCTAGGCTCGCCGACCGCGAGCACCTCGATATCAAAATGGAGATCTTTATCCGCCAGCGGATGCATCAGGCGCACCTCGACATCCGTCGTGGTGACGCGCATGACCTGCAGCACAATGTCGGCGCCATTGCCCTCGCCCTTGGCGGTAAAGCGAGACCCCACGGAAAATTCGGTGCCGGCAGGGAAGTCCGACTTGTTCATTTTTTTCTGTGGGCTGTGCGCGGGATCGCCAAACCCGTTGGCCGCGGTGATCACCCCGGTTTTTTTACCGCCCGCGGATAGGCCCACGACTTCTCGCTCAAGCCCCGGCAGCATCTTGCCGCTCCCCTGGACGTACTCGACGGTCGCCTTTTCAAGCGTGTCGCCGCCAACCACCGAGAGGTGGACCCGCATGCGCACGCGCTTCCCTTTTTCAATCTTCACCGGCTCACGCTACCGCATCCGCGAAGGGCGCGTCCACGGCGGCGCCGCGGCGAATGAATTCTCGTCAAGCCTTACGCCGGCCCCAGCGCGCGGCGTGGGCGGTGGTCCGACATGGTGGCAACGTGACGCGGCCAAAAACTGGCGTTTTGAGACGATGGTGCTACCTTACAGCCTTCGTCTTGAAGGCAATCCGTCACTTATATGTGACCCCCGATTCACACAATTTTCCAACGGGTGTGAACGAAACGCCGATGGGGCAAAAGTGAATTGGCTTCTGGATTCCGTAATTTTAGACTATTTACAAGAGAATCAAACGCTTAGATCTCCGCTCAATCAGGTCGTCAAACGTCTTGCGCCGCGGCACAACTTTCGCAATAAGGACCAACTAACCATGACTGCTGCGCACGCTCGTACATCCTCCCTCCGGCCCCTCGCCTTGGCGATGGTCGTCGCGATGGCTGTGGGTGCATGTGTCAGCGCCGTGCGTGAACCACGCATGGCCGTCGTCGGCGTGGAGGGCAGCTCGGCGCCAATGGAGCCCATCACCCTTTTTCTCGAAGTCGCCAATCCAACCAGCGTCCCGCTGATTCTCAGCAAGCTGTCGTATCGCATCGAGTCGGAAAATGCCGTGCTGGAAGCGGCGCCTGATCGCGGCGAGCCAGACACGTTTTTCTCGCAGCTCATGTCGGTGACGAGCACGCGGACCATCTTGCCGGGCGCATCGATCTTTATTGAGGTGCCGGCGATCGTGCCTGCGTCAAGCGGTACCCGGTACACGCTGCACAGCACGCTCGAAGGCACGCAAAACAATCAGCATCGTAAATTCAAGATGCAAAGCGCCATTGCCGATCTGTCGGGCCGGCGCTAACGTCGCGTCAAATGACGCAAACTTGGATGGCGCTAGCGCAACGAACGCTGGCTGACGGCACGATTTCGCGAGCCGAAGCGCAGGCCGTGCTGAACGCACCCGCGGACGAATTGCTGGCGGTGATCGACGCCGCGTTCACCGTGCGCCGTGCCTACTTTGATCGGCGCGTGCACATTCACGTCTTAGAAAACGCCAAGCTCGGTGCCTGCCCTGAGGATTGCGGCTTTTGCTCGCAGTCGTCTAAGAATGGCAGCCCCGGCGGCGAGGCACCGATGAAGAGCGTCGAAGCGTTGGTGGCCGGAGCCCGGCGTGCGCACGCCGCCAAGGCCAAGCGCTACTGCATGGTCACCGCGACGCGAGGGCCGTCGCAGCGCGATTTGGACACCATCTGCGAGGCGACCCGGCAGATCAAAGCCGAGATGAAAATTGATATTTGCGCCTCGCTCGGCCTGCTCACAGAGGCCAAGGCTGAGCGCTTGGTGGCATCCGGCGTCGATCGGTTTAATCACAATCTTGAAACCAGCGAGCGCTACTACGACAAGATGGTCAGCACGCATAGCTGGCAAGACCGCGTCGCGACGGTGCAGATCGCGCGCAAGGCCGGCATGGAGACGTGTTGTGGCGGGATTGTTGGCCTAGGCGAATCGCAAGACGACGTGCTCGACCTTGCCTTTGCGCTTCGCGATTTGGGCGTCGACTCGATGCCGATTAATTTGCTCGATCCGCGACCCGGCACACCGCTCGAACATATGGAGCGGCTCGATCCAGTGCGCGCCTTGCTCGCCTTGTGCATGTTTCGCTTTGTCCATCCCAAGGCAGATTTGCGCATCGCAGGTGGCCGCGAGACGGTGCTGCGCAGCCTTGGCGTGATGGCCCTATATCCCGCGAACTCGCTGTTTACCCAGGGCTACCTCACCACCGACGGGGCTAGCGTCGTGGCCGATCACCAGATGATTAAAGATGCTGGCTTTGTCATCGAGATGGTCGGCGGCGAGGTCATGGAGGCCGATCCGGACGCCATGAAGCATACGCCCGCGCGGCCACGCTTGCCGATGGCACCCGTGTCAAGGCCAGGCGCCAAGTCGGACGCGGTGTAAGGCATGCGCATCGACAAGGTCTATACCAAGGGCGGCGACGAGGGACAAACCTCGCTGATTGGCGGCGACCGCGTGCCAAAAAACGAGCCGCGCATCGAGTGCTATGGCACCGTCGACGAGCTCAACGCCGTGCTCGGTTTGGTTCGCACGTCGCTTGGCGCCTCGGCCGCGGGGGATCATTTGCTGCCGATCATCCAACGCATTCAGAACGAGCTATTTAACCTTGGCGCCGAGCTCGCCACGCCGGATCCAGAATTTCGCAAGAAGCTGCCGTGCGTGCAGCAGAGCAATATAGACCAGCTCGAGGCCGACATCGACGCGCTCAACGACGCGTTGCCGCCGCTCAAGAGCTTTGTGCTGCCGGGCGGCGGTTGGGCATCGTCGTATTTTCATCTCGCACGCACCGTGTGCCGCCGCGCCGAGCGCATCGTCGTCGAAGTCGGCGCCGGCTACGACCTCGGCCCGCTCGCGCTGCCGTATCTCAACCGCCTCTCTGATGCGCTCTTCGTTTTCGGCCGCTGGTGCGCCATGAAAGACGGCGAGCCCGAGCCGCTGTGGACGCCGAGCAAGTCCCCGTAGGTTTTCTCGCTTATTATTTTTCGCGTCGCGTCGCTCTAAATCCTTCGTTTACGGCCCCACGGCTGCTCGCAGGGCTCGCGACGCCTCTCACTCGGTCGCGGCATTTACGAAACATTGGCCACGTTACAGAACCTCGTGACGGGTCCGAAACGAAGATTTAGCGCGCCGCTCGTGACAAATGTTCGCTCATTTGTGGTTGCGCCGGGCAGTATGCCCCAAAATGCAGGATCACCCGCCTGTGCGATGTGATCACTCCAGCTCGCGCATAAGCTCGGCGAGGGAAACGCCGAAGGCCTTGGCAATCTTGGTGATGGTGGACAGCCGTGGATCTAAGTCGCCGCGTTCGATTTTTTGATAGTGCGACAGCGAGAAGTCGTGGTGGCGCACCATGTCGAGCTGCGACAGACCAGCGTGGTTGCGCAGCGCCTTGCAGCGCTTGCCAAATTTGCTCGATAGCGTCGCCGCCATCGGATGAAGGTAATCTCAATAACTACATAGTAATACGTCATTTAATCATACGTCAAATATAGGTATATCGTTGAAAGTTGCTTAGTATTGTTAAGTGAACGGAAGGTGGGGATGACGAATATGCAAGCATCGACAAAGAAATCGAAAAAGACGATAGGCATGGCTGGTCGCTTCGCTTCGGCGAAATTGGTTATTGCGACGACGTTGGCGATGATGGGTTTAGGATGCGGTTCCTATATCCCCGCGCCGCGTGGCTATCGAACGGATTGCAGCAGCGGTGGCTACGCAAGATCGACGAAATATGGAACGTTCGCGAGCGGAAGTTCTACGTGCGAAGAATATCCGCCGGAGGCTTGTCACCCTCAGCATCCGACGTATCAGCAAGATGTGGCCTCGGGGGCTTGCGCGCGCATGGCCGTCACTCGAGATGCGCACAACTCCAAGGTGAAGACCGGCCGCATTATAGGTTGGGGGCTGCTAATTGCCGTCGTGGTATTGGGCACGGCCGTCGGTGCTTCAGAGGAAGACAGCAGCTCGTACTAAAATTCTGACCGAGCGCCGCTAAAGCAATCACGGCCATAGCGCGGTCGCAAGCACATCATTGACCCGGCATTGTGCCGAGAAAGATAATCATGACCAGTCGCATATCGATACTTTGTAAAGCCGTTCTAGTGACGACGAGCCTGCTGGCCGCATGCGCTAAAGACGAGCCGCCAAGTTGCCAGCAAGCATTCAGTCACTACTATGAAGCGGGATGCTCGTTCTACGATCTTCAGACCGATTATGAGTATAGCGAAGGGGAAATGAACCAGGCGTGCCGGGAAATTAAAGCCGCGGGTTCAACTTCCTGCATCGAAGCCATCGACGACTGGCTCATCTGCCTCAACGATGTGCCTTCCGCGACGTCATCAAACTCTGCGTGCGACTGCAGCCAAGACCAGGAGCAGATGCTCAGCATTTGCCAGTAAAGTTGTCTGGCAGCGTGTAGACACGGTGCGAGCAAGCGGTGGGCGCATGTTCGTTTCGGACCCGTCACGAGGTTCTATTCGGTCGCTGGTGTTTCGAAAATAGCGCGACCGAGTGAGAGGCGTCGCGAGCCCTGCGAGCAGCCGTGGGGCCGTAAACGAAACATGCGCACGCCGCGGCCCGCGGCGGGGCTTAATCCCAGCGGCTGCCGACGGTGAGCGTGGCGGCGTGGATGGTGCCGGTGCGGCTCGATTTGTTGTCGACGACGCGGATGGTCCAGATGCCGTTGACGCTCTCGTCGCCGGAGAAGCCGAGCACGGCGGTGTCGATCCAGATGTCTTCGCCCGCGTCGGTTGGCGCGATGACTAAGGCCTCGGTGCCAGCGGGGTTGCGCAGGTAGACCTTTAGGTCCGAGCGCCGCGCATGGGCGATTTCGAGGTGCAACCACACGTCCATGTCGACGGTGGCGATGCCACTCATTACGAGCTGCGCGGTGGCGCCGGTCGCATTGTTGTCGGGAATTGGCGTGTCAAAGGTGCCGCTGACGGCGCGCCGCATCCATGCGGGGAGGCACATGCCTTCGCTGCCGCGCGAGAGACCGGCGCAGGCAAGGCCCGAGGTGAAGCTGCAGAACGAGGTCGCCGAGCAAGTCGCACCTTCTTGCGGCGAGTTGTCAGCGCCATTTGCGATGCAGACGCCAAAGCCCGTGGGCTCGGCGATTCCAACACACTGCGTGCCGCTGGCGCAATCGTAGGTAGCGGTGCAACTGCGTCCCTCCGCTCCGACGTACGTGGTGCAGTCGTACAAGTCACCATCCTTGATGGTCGCCACCGCGGTGGTGGCGCCGTAGAAAAACACGCGGCCATAGGAGTTGTCGCCGGCGCCGTATTCATACGAAACGTACGTGCTGCGGTTTGAAACGTCCCACCAAATGATGCGGATGATTTCACCGCTGTCAGCCGCGGCGAGCGCTTCGGCGACGGTGGTTACGTCGGTGTGCGACGACGCGTGCATGGCGCTGATGATTTGATTCTTCTCGATCGTCGAAAAACCCGAAGGGCTGGTGATGACCCTGCGGTGCAATTGCACCATATGCGGCGTGTTTTTAAGCTCGTTGTAGGTCGTGCCTAACGCGCAGGCGACGTCCAACATCGAGTTCTTAACATCGCGCGCGCATGGCGCTGCATACGTAAGATATGTCGCCTCGAGCGAACCCAAACACCAAGCCTCTGCCCCACCGCCAGCACATGTCGCGTCGTAGGCGGGCGCCAAGATTTCCGCGTCGCTGCATTGGTCGACCAGATCGAGCCAAGAGCCTTCATAGCCATCGGCTTGCCAGTTTTCGACGCAGGCGGCGATCGGCGTTTGCAGCGCCTGTGGGCACTGGCCAAGCGGAATCACCGTCACCGGCGGCGCCCACGCGCAGGAGGCCGCATCGCCCGAACGGCACGTCGCCAGCAAGCGGTACTTGCCGCGCGCGGTGGCGCCCGTGACCTTCTTGGTGCCGACGACCACCAGATATGTGCCAGACGTTGGCACCTGCGCGGTAATCCGCGACAGCTTGCCCCAGCCGCTGTCATTGTCGATTAGCAGCGGCTCGCTTGGATACTCGCCGTCAAGTTTAGGACCGTAGACAAACATCACGGTGTCGAGCCCGCGCTTGCTACCGGCTTGCGTCACCTCGACGCGCACCGTGGCGTCTTGCGCGACCGAGAGTTCATAGCCGTCGAGTTGATAGCTCTTGGTGAACTCTCCGAGCACAGATTCATCAAGGCGCAGCGTGCCGCGCATGACCAGTGACCCAGCCTTGTTGAGATCAGGAGGCAGCACGCCATCGTTGTTGGACTCGTCATCGCCTAGTGGCGAGAGGCAACCGGTCGCGCTGATCAACGTTGCCAGCGCGAGTGCAAACGTCCCCACATAGTTCGTCTTCATTCGCTCTACGTAGGCCCTATCGATGCGATATGCAAATGAAGATTTGTGACAACTCGCGTGCGGTTGATCGATTTGGTAACTACGCAGTAGGGTAGGCAAGTCGTCGAAATTGAATGTGTTTTGGGAGTGGGGAGTGACCCCAATAAAAAACGGCGTCCCTTGCGGGACGCCGTCGCCATGTTACGCACCACGGTTTGCGCCACCATGACGCAAGCGCGGTGAGAACGCTTATGTTCGGGCCCTAGCTTATTGCCGGGCGCCGGCGAATTCTCCTGGGAAGTCGCTGCCAACGAGCGAGCCGTACCAGTGACCGTTGGTCAGCTGGCGGTCGTTCTTGGCTTCGGCCGAACCCTGGAGGGTAATCACGTTGAGCTTGGCTTCGAGCGCCGCGATTTGGTCTTCAATGGCGTCGATGCCTTGGTCGCGGAGTTCGACGCACGCGGCTTCGATGATGCCGTCGATGTCGACGTTGCTGCCGGTCTCTTCCCATTCATTGTTGACTTGGTCGCCGATGCGCGCGCAGTCGATGGCGCCGACGAGGGCGTCTTGCCAGTTGTCGTACTCTGTGCGGTCGCGCACGATTTCGTTAATAAGCGCGGTAGGGAGCTTGGAGAGCTCGTTGTAGACGCGGTGGCGATCGATATAGAGAAAGCCGCAGGCATAGTTGGCCTGGAATTCTTCCGAGACGATTTCGCCGATTTCAGGAAAGTCAGACGGCGCGCGGGTCACGGTGGCGCCGTTGTATTCGAACGTCAGCGTGTCCCACGTGGCGACGCCGCGGTAGTTGCCTTTGCATGAGCGGCCATCGAGATCCCACGTCATCTTGACCTTCATATCGTCAAGGACGTCGGAGAGGTTCGAGATGCCGGCGACGATGTCGGACAGCCAAGGGGGGGTGATTTCAGCGATGATGGCCGGGGCAAACGAGTTGATGGCGGCTTCAACCCAGCTTGGGATATTGTCGAAGTCCACGGTGCCCTGGGCAAAATCGTTGATGACTTCGGTGACGTTGAGGAAATCGCTGATGCCATCCGAGATGCCGGCGCGCAGGTGCAAGTTGTTGTTGACCTTCCAGATGCCGTGCAGAAACGGACCCGATCCCTTGTCGTCACAGACCGATTCATTGCTTGGCTCGCACGAGCCGTTGCCTTCGAGGATGTCTTCGCAGGCAAAGCCGGTTGGGCACTCGCTATTGGTGGCGCAGGTGTTTGGCAACACGACGCAGAAGCCACCGGGCGAACACTGGGCGCCTTCGAACGCGCCGCCGTCGCAGTCTTCGTTGTGGCCGGGACGGCAGGTAACCGACGGGTCATTGGGATAGACGCAGACGTTATTGAGGCACACCGAGGACGTCGAGCAGTCGGTGGAGACCGAGCAGGTACGACCTACGTCGGTGGGGCCGACGCAGGCCGCAGGCTCTGGCACGGGATTGGGTTGGTTCCCTGGCGGGCGACCTTCCGAGTTTGAGCAGCCCAAGGCTGCAATTCCGAGAAAGATGCAGGTGATTAGTGTGTTCTTCAACATGGCTGTATGGGGTCTATGCCAAAATCGGGCCAGCATTACAAGCAATGTTTTCAAGCAGCTTACGCGGTACGTCAAAGCCGATGAAATTGATGGCAACCCTGTAATCTTGAGCGCTTAACCTCATTCAATCCGGAACCCGCGTCGCCCGAAACGCCAAACGCCGGCGGCTCCTTTCGTTGCCACCGGCGTCCCATCTAGCCAGCTTGCTGTCCTCATCTGACCACCATGGCCAGAGGGATTATGACGAACCCTAGGTCAGTTAGAACACGGTAGGTGTTCACCGGCTAAAGCTATGCCCGACATCACGTAACCGAGGTCATGTGCGGCCGGGCAAGGCGGGGTTCAAAATTCGCGCGACGGCTTAGTTCTTCTTGCCGCTAAATTCACCGGTGAAGCCGGCGCCAACCACCGTACCGCGCCACACGCCGTCGGTGAAGAGCTTGCCATTTTGTGGCTCCGCATAGCCCTTAAGCGTCAGCACCTTGAGGTCTTCGCCGAGGTCGTTGAGCTTGGTTTTGCCGTATTCGACCACTGCCGAGACCAGCGCGTCGCAGGTCGCCTTCTTGATGACGTTGAGTTCGCCTTGGTTGTTGGTGGCGATGCCTTCGCAATCGATGAGGTTGTTGAGCGCGTCGTCGATGTCGTCGTAGCTGGTCAGCTCGCGAACCGCGAATTCGACAATCGCCGAAGGCACCTTGGACACCACGTTGTAGTAGCGCGCTTGGTCAAAGTAGGTCATGCCGCAGGCGTTCATCACCGTGAAGTCTTCGGATTCAATCTTGCCAACCGCGGCGACGCTCGAGGGAATAAATTCGTATGGCTCGCCGGCGAGTTCAAATTTGATCTTCTCCCAGGTGGCCTTGCCGCGATAGCTGTAGTCGCAAGCCTTGCCGCCGATGTCGATCTTCATGGTGACCTTGGCGTCGTCCATGACGTCCGAGACCGCGCCGAGAATGTCGGCAATCTTAAGCGCATCTGCGCTGACGTATTGCTCGAGCGCCTGGGAACCGAGGCTGTTTACCAGCGAAACCACGCTCGCGCGCAGGATGTCGCCGGGAATCAGGTTTTCGAGCTTGTCGGAGTCGAGATTGCCATTCTTGATGTCGCGAATGATTTCGGCGATGTCGCCAATCGTGCCGCCGGTTTTGCCGAGGGCCTCGCGCAGATGCAGCGTGGTGTCGACCGTCCAGTTGCCGCGCAGGTTCATGGGTTCGTCGCGGTCAGGGCAGGCATCCGCATCGGCGACGCAGGTGGTGCCGGTGCCGCCGGTGCAGCTATAGCCACCCGCGCAGTCGAGGTCGGAATCGCAGTTCAGGTTCGAGGGCACGAGGTAGCCCAGCGGGCCGCACTCATAGCCTTCCAGCGGCGAGCTGCCACCGTCGCATAAGAGCGATGGATCGTCTGGCGCCGCGCACAGGCCAACATGGCAGAAGAGAAAATCGCTGCCGCAGTCACTGGCGACTTCGCATGACTCGCCGATTTTCGAGCCGGAGTTATCGAGGCCGGCGCATTCTTCGGGCGTGCCGGTCGGGCCGTCGACGCTCGACTTGGAACAGGCCGAGGCAAAGAGGAAGAGGGATGGGACTAATAGCTTTAAAGAGTTCGTCATACGGCGGTGATATGCGAAAACCTTGCCAAGCCTATCTTTCTGAAATTATTTGAAAATACAGGTGTGGTCTGGTGTGCCCTAGTCCCATACCTGGTGTCGGTTGGCCCCGATCTGGCCAGCTTGGACGACGCTTGCGGCGACTACGGACTGGTTTTTTGGCGGCCAAAAGGCGGTGCCGTTGAGACGCGGACGCGCGCCCCGGCGCCGGTGATGGTCGCCCACCACATCTTCCATGCCAGCGGCGAATAGAGAAAGCTGCCATCGGGCGGCGCGACCTCTGGATGGCGCGTCGCGAGCTGTCGCAAGTCCTGGGCGGCGGCGTTGCGCAGCGGCAAGTCTGTGCGCTCAATAGCGTCGATCAGCCAATCGACGCGATGCCGCTTTTCGTTTTCGGCCCACCACGCGCGCCATGGCCCGACGTCGTCACCAAAATCGTGGCGGGTAATCGCGATCAAGGCGCTGCGCGCCAGCTCGCCTTGGCGCTGGCCGCGACCAAAGAGCTCGATGAGGTCGGGCACGGCCAGCGCGTCGCCAAGCCGGGCGGTTGCATCGCAGGCCGCGCGCATCATCTCGAGATCGCCATGGTGCAGCGCGTGGCGCACGCGGATCAGCGCGACGTCGGTGGCGCGGGGGGAGAACCCTTGCAACGCCGCCGCGGCGGCCGCGCGCACGCCGTGATCTTGGTCAAAAAGTCGATCCGCCAACAGGTCTATGCAATCGCTCGGCCGCGCCTCAATCGCGGCGAGGGCGGCAAAGAAGCGCCGATCGCGGTTGCCGTCGACTAACAACTGCGCGATCGGCTCGGCGGCGTCCGCACCCATGGCGGCGAGCACCGTCACCAAGCCGCCATACGTCGACGCGCGCAAATCGGTTTCCGGGAACTTCGAGCCGTGACGCCCGCAGCGCGCCCGGAAATAAGCGCAAAAGATGTGGCACAAGCGAGGCCGCGGCAACGCCCAGGGTGGCGATTTCGGCCTGTTGTTCGAGCGGCGAGGCGGTCTCAAGCGCGCGCAGGATTGCCTCGGCCTCCTCGACGCCTAGTGCCGACCGCAGCGGCGCCGCGGCGACCGCGGCGAGCGCCGGTGGTGACGTGGTGCCGGTGCGCGAGGGGACGGTGTGCACATTGGTCGATCGCGCGCCGTCGGCCTGGGTGGCCATGCCGAGCTTGGCGTCCGCCGTGATCTCCGCCAGCGCCACCGGCTCGATCGGCACGGTGCGAGGTTGCTTGCTCATGCGTGGACTCGGGCGCTTCTTGGCAATCGCGCGCTCAAAGGCGTGCGCGGCGGCCGGGCCCAAGGGCAACAGCTCGAGCACATCGCTGGCTGACAATTCGCGTTCGCCGCGGTGGGCGACAAACACCGCCATCACGCGGTCGCGCAGCGCGATGGGCATAAATAGGGCGTTGGTTGAATCGGTGCCGCCAAAGCGCGAAAGCTGCGCGTCAAACACCGGCGAGTTCGCGGCCAAGGGGCCCGACACCGGACTTCGCGACTGCACGGCGGAGGCCAGCGACGACGGCACATCGAGCGGCAGGCTGGCGTACGCAATGCTTTCGTTGTCAAACCCGACCGCTGCCAGCGCGCTGCGGCCAGACGCAACGTGGTCGCGCACGGTCATGAGCCCGGCCCATTCGGCACGCGAGCGCATGGCGCGCAGGACGAGTTCAATGATGTCGTCGCGCTCGTCGACCCGGCCCAGGGCGCGAATTGCGTCATTGACCGAAATCGGGGTAGGCGCGCCCAGGGCGCCCGCCAAGGCGGCCTGGCGCTCGGCGGCCGTCGGTTCGCCACTGCTTGGCGTTTTGGTCGTGATCGCGCGGGTTAGTGCGGCGCCGGTGCCAGGCTGCGTGTTGCGGCCCGTGCGGGTGCGGCTCAGCGCGTCGAGCGTTTCGTCGGTCGCCGTCGCCAGGCCATGCGGCGCGATGGGTTGCTTAGCGGGTTGAGCCAGGGTGACGTAGCGCGGCGCCAGCTCGGTGCCAAAACGCGCGGCAAACGCGACCTGCCAGCGATATTCCGGCACGATCACCGGTTCGATGGCGAGCGAGAGTTCGTCCGCGAGCGTCGCCAAGGCCTCTAAATCAACCGGGTCGACGACGAGCACGCGCAGGGTCTCGGCGACCACGCGCAGCGGCACGATCGCATATTGCTCGGCCAGGTCGCGGCTGCATAGCTGCAGCGAGACTTGATCGGTGTCGATGAGCTCCTCGGGCAGCGCCAGCGGCACCTGGTTGGCGCGCGGCAAAAATCGCAGCATCACCGCCTCGGTGACCACCTCGGTCTCAAGCAGCGCGGTATCGAGCGTGCCGCCATACACCAATTGGCGCTCCTCGGCCTTTTCGAGCATCTGCGGCGAGATCGCGTTATTGCGCAGGAGCAGCGCGCCGAGGGCCGACTTCATGATTCACTGCGACGCCCCGGTGGCTTGGTAGCGATCACCAGCGTGCCGGCAAGATAGTCGTGCAAGCCGCGTTTCTCGCTGTCAAAGCCACTCCACAAAAACCCCAGCCCCAACGTGCCAAACCCGAGCAAATAACCCAGCGCGCGGCGAATACAGCGGGTGACATCCGGTGGGCCACCATATTGGTCGATCACGCGCATGCCAAGCACGCGCATGCCGTAGGTCTGGCCCAGCGTAAGCTGCATGATAAAGAGATAGGTGACTAGCGCGGCGAGGTAGAGGCCCGCGGTCATGGCGAAGGCCGGGTCGCTGCCGAGCAAGATATCGAGGAGAAAGTCCAGGTTGCCCAGCCGGGCGGTTGGCAGCCCAATGCCGGTGGCGCGGCTGGCGATAAAAATCACCACGGCGGCGACGGGCGCCACGAGGGCCATGTCGATCACCATGGCGGCGAGGCGGCGCCAAAATCCAACGACATAGACGGTCGGCGCTTGTGATCGCGGACGCGCGGCGGCGACGTCGTTGCCCTCTGAGTTGGCCGCCAGCTCCACCCCCCGGTTATAAAGGTCGGGCCCAGGCTTGGCAAGTTACTGCAGAGCCGGGCCCACGTGATAGAGCATTAGATAGACGACGACCCCGGTGACCGAGACGTACATCCAGATCGGCCAGGCGACCCGCATGAGGCGTCGGTGGCGATCGAACTGTTGGGTGTGCGCCAGCCAAAGGCCGCGCAGCGCCATGGGCACCACCGCCATCGCCAGCACCATGTGCGAAAAGAGGATGACGAGATAGGCTACCTTGTCGCCGCCGCTGCCGACGTATTTGGTGGTGCCGCTGATGGCAAAGCGGAGCAGATACGACGCCAAGAAAACGGAAGACGACGCGAAGGCCGCGATCATGAGCGTGCGGTGACGCGAGCGCTGGCCGCGCCTAATCGCGCGCCACCCGAGATACAAAAGCACCGCGCTGGTGGCGTTGAGGCAGGCGTTGAGCAGGGGGTGGAGGTCGGCCGGCATGCGCTCACCAACCTAGGCTCGGCCGCCGAGCACAAGCGCGATGAACATGACCGGCAAATAAATGATCGAAAGCAAGAATAAGCGGCGCGCCCATAGTGGGTCGGCGGCATCGCGGCTAAGCGCCCCGGGCAGCGCTTGCGCGAGCACGGCGATGCCACCGATCACGGCCGCTGCCGTATAGATGCCGCCGGCGACGCCGGTTGCGACAATCGCAAAGCTCGCCGCCACTTGAACGATGATGTAGGCCGCAATTTCAAAGCGCACCGCGCCGATGCCGCGCACGTTGGCCAGCGTCTTGAGCCCCGCCGCGGCGTACTCGTGCATGCGATAATAGCCGATGGCGTGGAAGTGCGGGATTTGCCAGATAAACAGCAAGCCGAACACCGAGAGGCCCGCCACATCGATGCGACCGCTGGCGGCGGTGTAGCCCATGAGCGCCGGCATCGCGCCGGGCACCGCGCCCACCCACGTGGCGAGGTGCGTGCGCGGCTTAAGCGGCGTGTAGATGCCGACATACGAGACAAAGGCGACGACGCCAAGCACCGCGGTTAAGAAGTTTGAGCCCATGGCCATCACCGGCAGCGCGACGATGGTCAGCGCGATGCCGACGATCAAGGCGATGCGTGGGTGCAGCCGCGCCTCGGGCAACGGGCGGGTTTGCGTGCGCACCATTTTGCAGTCGGTTTCGCGCTCGAGATACATGTTGAGCGTGTTGGCGGCGCCGACGATGAGGCCGGTGCCCAGCATGAGCCAAAACATTGAGCTGCCGGTGGGTGCGCCTGGCGCGAGCACAAGGCCACCCGCCGCGGTGAGCAGCGCCATCATCATGATGCGCGGCTTGACGAGCTCGACGACCGCCATAAATCCGGTCGAGCGCGGACGGCTGGCGCGAGCGGCACGCGAGGCCGACCCCGCTGGCGCGGCGGTTTCGAGGACTTGAGGCGATGCCGTCATAGTGCGTAAGCAGGCACACGATGCGCCCGCCGGCTGGCTACCACGCTTTGTCGCGACACGAAAGTTGAATTGCACTCACGTGACAAATTGCCGCTGGTATGCGCGCTGGCGCGACCTACCACGCAAACCCGGTGCTTGTGGTCGCTGCGGCGTGTGATGTAGCCTCTCGCTAACCATATGAAGAAACCAACCGTTCGCAAACTCAAGCTCGTGACGAGACAGCTCGCCGTAATTGCAGGCGCAACCGAAACCGACGCTGGCCCGGCGCCGCAAGTCGCTGGAGACACATGGCAAGGCCCGTATTGCACGCGGTGGAAAACAAAAGGCAACGAATGTATCGCATAAACTCGCTCGCCGCCGCGAGTACAGTTGTAGCAACTCATCTCTAAGGAAGTGTCACGGACCAGTTGTTTTGAGCTGGTCCCTCGCTGCGAAACCGGACCCCTACGCCCACAGAAAAGTGTGGTAAAGGTTGGGCGTGGCGGACTTGGCGTTGGCGTGTCGGCACTGTGCGGTGCTGCTGGAGCCCGAGGCGCGAGGTGCGCAATTTTGCCCAGCCTGCGGCAGTCGCACTGAAGTCATCGCGCATGCCGATACGGCAGGCCTTGCCGCGCCCCCGGGAGCGGCCACGTCGCCACCGCCTCGACTCGGACAACTCATAGCCGGGCGGTATCGACTCGACGCCGTGCTTGGTGTCGGCGGGATGGGCACCGTGTATCGCGGCGAGCAAATTGCCTTGAAGCGGCCGGTTGCCGTGAAGTTGGTGAATCACGACCTATGCCGCAATCCAAGCATTGTGGCGCGCTTCCTGGCCGAAGCCGAGACCGTGGCACGGCTCAATCATCCCAACATCGTGACGCTCTACGATTTCGGCACCGAGCCCGATGGGAGTCTCTATTTGGTGATGGAGTTTTTGCCGGGGCGATCGCTGCGCCATGTGCTTGCCGAACAAAAATCGCTGCCGGTGGCGCAAGCCGTCGAGTATGTGATGCAGGTGGCGCGCGCCGTGGCGTACGCCAACAAGGCGGGCGTGATCCATCGCGACCTCAAGCCCGACAACATCGTGCTGGCGCCGCGCGGCGAGTCGGTCCAAGCGGTGGTGCTCGATTTTGGCATCGCCAAGCTGCGCGGCACCGATGGCACCACGGTGCAGCCGATGACGCGCGTCGGCGACATGATCGGCACGCCGCTCTACATGGCGCCGGAACAGATTCGGGGTGAGCCGGTCGATGCGCGTACCGACGTATATTCGCTGACCGCCGTGTTGTTTGAACTAATCACCGGCGAGTTGCCGTTTACGGGCCCGACCGCGACGGCGATCATGGCTAAACACTTGACCGAGGCCGTGCCGCGCCCGTCTCAACGTGTTGCTGGGCTGGCGCATGGTGCGGCGCTCGACCACGTGATCGCCGTGGGCATGCACAAGGAGCCGACGCAGCGGTTTGGCGATATGGGGGCGTTTGCGCACGCGCTGGCGACCACGTGCATGCCCGTCGCTGTCTTTAGCGGTGCGTCGCTTACACCTCCCGTGGCCGCGAGCTCACCAAGTGGCTACGCCGCGACGGCGGCGGCGACGCCTGTAAATATCGTGCGGTCGCGAGCACCATCGCCGCGGCCATCGCCGTCGCTTCCAACGTGGTTGGCGCCTGTTGCAATTGCCGTGCTTGGCGTCATTGGCGTTGGCATGTATTTTTGGGAGGAGGAGCCGGCCGCATCATCCGCGCAGGCGGTGCCACAAAATACCGGTACGCACACCGATCCGTGGGCTGGAGGGTCGCCCAAGGGCAGCGACGATGCCGACGACGAGGTCGCGCACGATCCGTGGGGCGCCAAGGGGCGCGATCTTGGCGAAGACTTGGCCGTGTTTCGCCGCCCCGGCTATGTCGTGTCGCTGCCGTCGACGATTTCGACCGCGCCGCCGCTGGCCGCGGGCACAGACCGCTATGTCGGCATGTGGGGGGGCACGCCCGTCGACCTGTCAATAGCCGTCGAACCCATCGACTCTAGGGCATTTAGCGACGAGGCGGTGTTGATGGCTCTGGGCAACATTGCCGAGCAGGCCGGCGCGGAGATCGTTGACGATGGCGGGATTCGTTATCTACCGATTCGCCCCTATTGTGCGATCATGGCGTGGGAGGCGCGCGAGCTGATGGCCGAGGCCTGCGTCTATCGCCGCATGCCGACGATCACCGCCTACTTTGCGACGACGACCAGTCAATTTGGCTCGACGGCGGCGCTGCGAGGGCGTTTTTTTGCGGAACACTTGCGGTTCTAGTGCCGCGGCACGCGGGGGCTTTTAGTCACAACAGATGGTGTGGGTTTGTGATGCGCGCGCAACCATGCTGCCAATACACACCGCGTTTATATGGTGACTTGTGCTGCACGCCTCAAACGCCGCGCGCTGTTCCGCGGCAACCGCGACCAAGAGGCCGCCGCTGGTTTGCGGATCAGAAAAGATGGTCTGCCATGGCTGCGACAGTGGCCTCACCTGCGCGCCATAGCTCTCCCAATTGCGCGTCGCGCCGCCGGGCACGCAACCTTGTTCGATGTAACTGCGCAGCGCCGCCTCATCGAGCAAGGGCACGCGCGCGGTCTCGATGACGGCACCGGTGCCCGAGGCGGCGCACATCTCGCGCAGATGGCCAAAGAGGCCAAAACCCGTGACATCCGTCATCGCGGAAACATAGGCTAGGCCGCCGTAGATCGCGCCTATTGAATTGAGCTGCAACATGGTTTTCGTGGCGAGCTCGCGATGCGCCGGCAACACGACGCCTCGTTTTTCGGCGGTCGTGATGACGCCGATGCCGAGAGGTTTGGTGAGATAGAGCAAATCGCCTGGCGCCGCGCCACCATTGCGCTTGAGATGCGTGCGCGCAACGCGCCCGGTGACGGCAAGGCCGAAAATTGGTTCGGGGCAATCGATCGAATGACCGCCGGCGAGGGGAATGCCGGCTGCCTGGCATATTTCGCGGCTGCCAGCGACGACCTCGCCCGCGATCTCCGGCGACAACTTGTCCGTCGGCCAACCTAGAATCGCGATGGCCACCAGCGGTGTGCCACCCATAGCGTAGACGTCGCTAATCGCATTGACCGAGGCGATGCGGCCAAAATCGCGCGGATCGTCGACGATGGGCATAAAAAAATCGGTGGTCGAAACGATGCCGGTGCCGTCGTCGAGATCGAACACCGCGGCATCGTCGCGTTCGGCGTTGCCAACCCATAATTTGGCAAAGGCGCCGGCGGCATCGCCGTGGACCGCCCCGTGGCCGCCGAGAATTCGATCGAGCACGGCGGGGCTGATCTTGCAGCCGCAGCCCGCGCCGTGGCTGTATTGCGTGAGGCGAATTTGCGGTGTCGTCACGCCGCGAGTTGTAGTCGGTTTAGGCGCGCTCGTCGACGGCGCGCAGCACGCGCGCGGCGATTTCACGCGCGGGGTCGCTCCCGCGGGCGGCAACCGTCGCGATAATTCGTTGTTGCCTGGTCGCCGCGCTGTGGTCGTAGCTGGCGTCGTAGTAGCGCAGCGCGATGTCGGCGGCGATGACAAGGTCGCCGGCGCGCACCGCCGCGCACGCCCTCCCCGTGACCAGGCCGCCGAGGCGTTTTTCGATCGCGGCGAAACATCGCACGAGCTCGGCCGGGGCGACGTCGGCGTAATCGAGTTGCGTCGCGGCGAGACGATCCTCATAGGGGACGTCGAGCACGATCAAAGGCGCCGCCGCCATCTGCGCCCAAAATGGATCGGGCAGCGTCGCGCAGTCAATGCGGCGGCTTTCGTTTTCAACCCAAATACGGCGCGCGCCCGCATGGTTGCGCAGCGCCATGCCAAGCTCATTTTCGAATTGTTCGACGGTTGGTTGCGGCTTATCGGCAAAGCCGCCAAACGCTGAGCCGCGGTGGCGCGCCAGGCCTTCGAGGTCGATCACCGCCTCGCCCAGCGCCGCCATTGCCGCGAGCACCTTGGTCTTGCCCGCCCCTGTTTTGCCGCCAAGCACCATGAGTCGCATCGGCCGCTCGCTCGCCTCCCATTGCGCGCGCATGTGGGCTCGATACGCCTTGTAGCCGCCGGCCAAGACGGTGGTCTGCAGCCCTGCCAGGCGGAGCAGCCACGCCATGCTCGCCGAGCGCATGCCGCCACGCCAGCAATGCACGCGCGCGGCGGTCGCGTCGCCGCCGCCCGCAATGGCCTTAGCCTGTGCAACCAGCGAGGCCAACTTAGGGCCGACCAACGCCAGCCCGAGCTCGATTGCGGCGGCGCGCGATTGCTTCTTGTAGATGGTGCCGACCTCGGCTCGCTCGGCATTTGAAAACAACGGCAGGTTGTGCGCCCCGGGAATATGTCCGGCGGCGAACTCCGCAGGGGTGCGGACATCGAGAATTGGGCCATGCGCCGCAAGAAAATCGGGCGCCGCGCACGGGTCTAAAGATGCCAATAACAACGCCAGATCATTAGCGCTTGCGCGCCGCGAGGTCGACTCGCCGCCGCGGTTTTCGGCGAGCCAACCGGCGGCGGGCTGCAGCGTGCCTGGGCCTATGCTAGAACCCCGGCGTGAAGTACCTATCGCAAAATCATCCACGTATCGCAGTTGCAGCAAAGGCCTGGCGAACCGCGCTGGTCGCGATGGCCTGTGCCGCCGCGCTTGGCGGCGCGGGCTGTGCACCGGCCAAGAAAAAGCCAACCAGCTGGCCGGATGGCTCGTCCGGCGGGGCGGCCGCGGCTCCTGCCAAACCCATCGCCGTGACCGACATCGTCAAGGTGCGCTCGTTCGAGGGCATTGACGAATACGTGTTGCCCAACGGCATGAAGGTGCTGCTCTTCCCCGACGATTCGGTCGAAAACGTTACCGTCAACATCACCTATTTTGTCGGCTCGCTGCACGAAGGCTATGGCGAGACCGGCATGGCGCACTTGCTTGAGCACATGCTGTTTAAAGGCACCAAAGATAACCGCGAGGTGCTGTCGCTGGTGCAAAAACGCGGCGGCTGGCTCAACGGCACGACGTGGAACGATCGCACCAACTACTACGAGACGCTGCCGGCCAAGGATGACAACCTGGCGTGGGCACTCGGCATGGAGGCCGATCGCATGCGCAACGCGACGATCTTGCAAAGCGACCTAGATACCGAGTTTTCGGTGGTGCGCAGCGAGTTCGAGATGGGCGAGAACAATCCTTCGGCCATCCTCTCCGAGCGCATGACCTCGACGGCCTACCTTTGGCACAATTACGGCAAGTCGACCATTGGCGCCAAGAGCGACATTGAAAAGGTTAAGTCGGACCGCCTGCGCGCTTTTTACGACACCTACTATCAACCCGACAACGCCATGCTCATGGTCTCGGGCAAGTTCGACGGCAAAGAGGCGCTGACGCACATCGCGGCGACCTTCGGTAGCATCCCCGCCCGGCGCGCGCCTTGCCGCAGACCTATACGCAGGAGCCCGTGCAAGACGGCGAGCGGCACGTGGTGCTGCGCCGCGCCGGCGACGTCGCGGTCGCGGGCTTGCAGTATCATGTGGTGGCCGGCTCGCATCCCGACTTTGCCGCGGTCGAGGCGCTCGCCAGCGTGCTTACGCGTGAGCCGAGCGGGCGCCTTTATCAGGCGCTGGTGCCGACCAAGCTGGCCAGCTCGGTGTCGCCAAGCGCCTGGGGCTTTCGCGATCCGTCGCAGCTCGGCATCTTCGCCGAGGCGCGCGTGGCAGCTGATGGCCCAAAGGTTTTGGCCAAGATGATCGAAGTGGTCGAAGGGCTCGCGGGCAAACCAATCACCGACCAAGAAGTCGAGCGCTGGCGGGCCTCTGAGCTCAAGGGGCTAGAGCTAGCACTCGCCGACAGCGAACAAATCGCGATCAACATTTCGGAATGGGCCTCGCGCGGCGACTGGCGCCTGCTCTATGCGTGGCGCGAGCAAGTGCAGCGCGTCACCGCGGCCGATGTTGCGCGCGTGGCGGCGGCGTACTTGGTCTCAGACAATCGCACGTCGGGCTTGTTCGTGCCGACCAAGACGCCCAAGCGCGCGCCCGCGAGCGAGGCGCCGGATGTCGCGAAGATCGTAGAAGCGGTCAAAGATAGCGGCGGCGCCGTCAAAGGCGAAGAATTCGTCGCAACCTTCGACACGCTGCAGGCGCGCCTGGTGACCACCGATATCGAAGGCGTCAAGGTGCAGTTCTTGCCCAAGGCAACGCGCGGCAACAAGGTTTCCTTTCGCCTGGCCATGCACTACGGCAACGAGCTAGACCTCCGCGGCAAGCAAGTCGCCGCCGAGCTTCTTGGAGCGCTCATGTCGCGCGGCACCAAGACCAAGTCCTACGCCCAGCTGCGCGATGCCGAAGACAAATTGCGCGCCGACATTAGGGTTTCGGCAGATGCCACTGGCCTAAACTTGTCGGTCAGCACCACGCGGGCCAACCTCGAGGCGGCCATTGCGCTCGCGATCGAGATGGCGCGGCAGCCCGCGCTTGCCGCCAGCGAGTTTGAAATCGTGCGCGCCGAGGCGATTGCCAAGGCCGAGGCGGATCGCAGCGAGCCGATGCAGCTCTCGTTCGTCGAGATCTCGCGCATGCTCTCGCCTCGCGCGGTGGATCATCCCAAGTACGTCATGACCCCGGACGAAAAAATTACCGCGCTCAAGCAGGCGACAATAGGCGAGGTGCAGGCCTTTTATCGCGATTTTGTCGGCGTTGGCACCGCCGAGGCCGCGGTGATTGGCGCCTTTGAGCCCGACGCGATCGCCGCCATGATGCGCAAGGAGCTCGCGGGCTTTGTGCCCAAGAAGAAATACGCGCGGGTCGTGGACAAGGCATTTGGCGTCGCGCCGGCCCAGAAAACCGTCAAGACGCCCGACAAGGCCAACGCGATGTTCATCTTTGCGCGCGAGGTCGCGATTAAGGACGACCACGCGGATGCGGCGGCATTGCAGGTCGCGGTGCAATTGCTCGGCGGCGACCAAACCTCTCGGTTGTGGCGGCGCATTCGCGAAAAAGACGGGCTGTCGTATGGCGTGGGTTGCGGCCTGCAGCTCGACGCTTACGACGCGGCCGGTGGCGTGTTTTGCTATGGCATCGTCGCTCCCAAAAATATGGCCGCGGCCAGCAAGGCCGTGGTCGAGGAAATGAGCGCGGTGGTCGCCGGCTCGATCACTCAACAAGACCTCGATGACACCGTCAAATCGATGCTCGGCGCCGATGACCTCGCCTTGCGCGACGATGGGGCCCTGCTATATCGCCTCACCGGCCTGGCCTTTAATGGCCGCACGCTGGCATGGGACAAGGCGCAACAAGCGAAGATCAAGGCCGTCACCCTGGCTGACCTCAAGCGCGTCGCGGCGACGTATCTCGCGGCTGAGGCGTTCTCCAACGTCCAGGTCGGCGACCTCTAGCGTTGGCTTGGAGAGCCAGGCGTGCGGGTTGAGGCTATTTCTGATGCGCAGCCTTCCAATCGTCGTAAGGCATGCCGTAGATGTGCTCGCGCGCCGCGGCGTCGCTGATCGCAAGGCCGCGCTCCTGCGCGGCGGCGCGATACCATTTTGACAAGCAATTGCGGCAAAAGCCGGCGAGGTTCATGAGATCGAGGTTTTGCACGTCGGTGCGTTCGCGCAGGTGCTGCACCAGGCGGCGAAACGCGGCGGCCTCGATGGCGTCGCTCGCGGCGTTCACGCTAGTGGCATCGCTGACGGTTGCCTCATCGTCGGAGGCGAGTGGGGTCAAGGTTGCGGTCATGCCGCAACGCTAGCACAGCCGGCGCCGCGCGCTACGCCTACGACTTGCGCAGGTAGCAGGCCTTGAGCAGCATGCCGGTGCCGTCGACCTTGCAGTCGACCTCGTGATCGCCGCCGACGAGGCGAATATTGCGAATCTTGGTGCCCTGCTTGAGCACGGCCGATGAACCCTTGACCTTGAGGCTTTTGATCAGCACCACATCATCGCCGTCGGCAAGCGGGGCGCCGTTGACGTCGCGGATCACGCCGTCGTCGGCATGCTCGGCGTTCGCGACCTCGGCCGCCGCCTGCGGCCACTCATGCGCGCAGTCGGCGCATATAAAGCTGTCGCCATCGGGATAGACGTTGGCCATGGCGCAGGCGGGGCAGGTGGGGGCGTCTGATTCGTCGGCATCACTGGGCTGGGTCATGTAGCTTCATTTCTTGGCGTCGTCTTCGACGCGCAGCATGGGGTTCTCGGGCCATTTGTGGCGCGGGTATTTGCGCATGAGCTCTTTGCGAATGGCGGGATAGTGGCGCTGCCAAAAAGCCGGGCAGGTCCTGCGTAATTTGCACCGGGCGATAGTTGGGCGCAAGCAGCTGCACCACCAGCGGCACGCGACCGCTTGCCACACGCGGCGGCTCGCTGAGGCCAAAGAAATCTTGCAGGCGCGAGGCCACCCACGGCGGCCGGCCATCCTGCTCGTAGTGAATTGGCGTGCGTTGCCGACCCGGTAGTGGCAGGTGGGTTGGCGCTAGCTTGTCGATGAGCGCTAGGTGCTCGGCCCACGCGCCGCGCAGCAGGCCAAGCACGTCGGCGCGCTCGAGCTCGGCAAACGAGATCAGCCCTTCACACGCTTGTGCGAGCGCGGCGGCGAGCACCTCAGGTGTAGGCGCGGCGATTTGCGGCGCATGCGCGGCGGCGAAGGCGACGCGGCCAAGGAAGCCGTCAAGCGCGGCCTTGTCGACAAACCGCGGCAGGCCGACGGCGAGTGCCTGTTCGGCAAGGACGCGGCTGGCGGCCGCCGGGTTGCGGCGTGCGCCCTCTGACGTTTGCGTCTCGCTGATGACAAGGGCGTCATAGGCGAGCGTCTCGCGGCGTTCGACGCGCAGGCGCTCGCGGTGCCAAACCATCTCGTCCGATTCGCGGACATTGGCCAGATCG
The DNA here is from genome assembly GCA_016716835.1 of Myxococcales bacterium. Classification (NCBI taxonomy): domain Bacteria; kingdom Pseudomonadati; phylum Myxococcota; class Myxococcia; order Myxococcales; species Myxococcales bacterium. Next base: position 139,552 of record JADJUW010000003.1, read on the forward strand.
TCGAGCAGCCACGCCGGGTCGATGCCGCTGCCGCGATGGATCACGCTGCCGCCGGTGGTGCGGCGCTGCAGATCGATGGCGACGATAAATTCGCAGCCTGCGACGCGGCTGCCCTCGGCAAGCGTCGCCGAGCCGCCGCCGGCGAGCAAGTACTCGCGCGTGGTGCCTCGCCGTTTGGCGACGCGGTCGGGGTAGGCGACAAAGATCGCCCGGCGCAAGGCCTCGTCTCGTGCCTCGGGCGTTAGCCGTGCGCGGGCTCGCGAGCCGTCGCCACCGCCGAGCGCGTTTTGTAGCTGGCGCGCGGCTTTCATGACTGCCGCGAGCGCCATCGCATCGACGCCGGTTTGCCGCGCGGCGGCGTGCGCATCGCGTCCGCCGGCAAATTCGACGACGTCGAGATCATCGAGCAGATCAGAATTCGACGCCACCTGCGCCCGCCCGCGTTCGCGCCGCAAATCGCGCGCACCGAGCAGCGCCGCCAGCATCGCGCCTTGCGCGGCTAGCCCTGCGCCCTGCGCCGCAATGGCCAAACGCGATTGGCGTGGATGAGCGGGCAGGGGCAGCATCTCGTTGCCCAGCGTGGTAAGCGACACCTCATCCGGCGTGCCGGCGGCGGCCTGCACCGCTCCCAGCCGCGTCAGCAGCTCGATCGCCGCTTGCACGCTCGCAGCCGGCGGCGCCTCAAACCATGGCAGCGAATTGACGCTCAGACCCATGCCCGCCAGTTCGAGCACCAACTCTGCCAAGTCGACGCGTGCAATCTCGGGCGCCTCGAAGGCCCGCCGCATTTGGAAATCGTGCGCGCTGTAAAGCCGAATGCAGACGCCAGGCTGCGTTCGCCCAGCGCGGCCTGCGCGTTGCACCGCGCTTGCCTGGCTGATGGGCTCTACCAGCAGCGAGCTCATGCCATCGCTGCGTTGGCGCAGGATGCGCGCTAGGCCGCTGTCAATGACCGCGACGACGCCGTCAATCGTGATAGACGTTTCGGCGACGTTGGTGGACAGGATGATCTTGCGCTGCGCCGATTTGCCAATCGCGGCGTTTTGTTGCGCAACGGTCAGCTCGCCATGCAGCGGCAGCACGCGCAAATCATGCCGCGCCGCGAGCTCTTTTAGGTCGCCAGCCGCGCGCGAGATCTCGGCCATGCCCGGCAAGAAGACCAAGGTGTCACCCTTCACCTCACGGCGCATGAGCGCATGCACCGCCGCGGCCACCTGCCGTCCCAGCGGCCGATCGTCGGGCGGAGGCAAATGCTCGATCTCGACCGGGTAGGCGCGGCCGTGCGAGGTAATGATCGGCGCGCCCCCGAGATAGGCCGCCAGGGGTCCAGGATCGAGCGTGGCGGACATCACCACCACCACCAGATCGGGCCGCGTCGTGGCCTGCAGGCGGCGCACGTGGGCGAGCGCGACGTCGCCGTGGACGTGGCGCTCGTGAAACTCATCGAGCACAATGCACGCCGTCCCGCGCAATTGAGGGTCTCGCAGCAGGCGCCGCGACAGGACGCCCTCGGTGATAAAGCGCAGGCGTGTGCGCTCGCTCACGGCGCGATCAAAGCGCACCTCGTAGCCGACAAATTCGCCAATCGCCTCGCCGCGCTGCTGCGCGACGTAGGTCGCCGTCAGCCGTGCCGCCAAACGTCGCGGCTGCAAGACCACGACGTCCCGCGCGCCCTCGCGACGTTCGTAGTGCTCGGCGAGCGCGCGCGGGATCACGGTTGTCTTGCCCGATCCCGGCGGCGCGACGACCACCACGGCGCCTGTGGCCTGCGCAGCCATAACGTCCGCCAAGACGGCATGCACGGGGAGCGGCGAGGATGACGTCACAGGGGGTGCTCTTGCTGAACGAAATTCCAGGTGGCGATTAGAGTTGCACCTAGCGCGAGGCTCGCGTTACCACTACCCCCAATAGTGAGGTCTCGCGTGGCAAATCAAGTGAAATCGACGTTTCGAAATGTGTTTGCGGTCGCTTCGGCGCTCGCGTTATTGGGCGCCGGCGCGTGCGGACCCGGCGGCGCGAACGACTTTGTCGATGCCGACGGCGATGGCCGCACCCCAGCGCAAGGCGATTGCGACGATAGCAATCCGCAAATCTACCCCGACGCGCCCGAGTATGAGGATGGCGTCGACAACGATTGCGACGGCATCGTCGACAATAATTTGTACAACATAGACAACGATGGCGATGGCTACTCGGGCGCGCAAGGCGATTGCGATGACCAAAACCCGCTCATCGGTCCTGACGCCGCCGAAGTTAATTTGATAGCCGACGCTGAGGGCAATCTTGTGCCCGAGGGCGTCGATAATGACTGCGACGGTCAGATCGATGAAGGCACCGAGCCGTGCGACAACGCGCTCTCGGGCGACAGCGCCATGGATTTCGCAAAGGCGCTCGAGCTCTGTCAGTGGGTACAAGCCGCCGAATGGCTAGCGGGCACCGCCGGCCAGCGCAGCATCACCAGCACATTTGGCAGCTACTACAGCCCGGCCAACGGCGACAAGATGGTGCTGCTATCGAGCGGGTTGGCGACCGCGCCGCTGCAAGGCTTTACCGCCGGTGGCAACATTACCTATCCCGGCTACGACGAGGTCCATGGCGACAACGTGAACGACCCGGTCGTCTTGCGGCTGACGCTCAAGGTGCCGGTCAACGCCAGCGGCTTCTCGTTTGACTTCTCGTTTTTCACCGTCGAGTTTGCCTATTATGTCGGCTCGGAATTCAACGACCGCTTCATGGTGAATCTGACGTCGCAGGCGTTTAACGGCAACGTCTCGTTCGACGCCGAGAATAATCCGATTTCGGTCAATGCGGCGTTTATGAGCGAGTGTTCGACCTCGGGCGACCAGTCCGGGTGGGTCGACAACGTGCGCGCCTCGTGTGGCGATGCCAGCAATCTCGCGGGCACAGGGTTTGAGCAAGACGGCGGCACCGGATGGCTACGCACGCAGGCCCCTGCGGTGGCCGGCGAAATCATCGTGATCGACTTCATCATCGGTGACGTCACGGATCACGTCCTTGACTCGAGCGTCGTCATCGATAACTTTCAGTGGATCGCTACCGGCGTGACCGATCCAGGCACCAACCCAAGCTAAGGCAACGCCCCGCGAGGCGCCCCACCGGCGCCGTTTTGGGTTCACTTGCCGCTGCGTGCCTTACGCTTGGCCTTCAAGCCGCCGGCAAGTGAGGTGGCACATGCGCGATAAAGAAATCTCGCACGCTTTGCATGCATGTCGCCATGGTGGCATCGGTAGGCGGCGGCAAGGGCCGACCGATGGTGATGCGCACCGTACGATGTTGCTGCATCAGAAACCCATCGCGTGGCAGAATGGCCCCGGTGCCGTCGATCGCGATCGGCACCACCGAGGTAACCGTATCTTTGGCGAGGTGAAACGCGCCTTTCTTTAGCGGGCCAATCCGCCCATCGCGCGAGCGGGTGCCCTCCGGTGCCATAAAGATATTGACGCCGCTGCGCAAGAGCGTGGCGGCGCGCTCGATCGAGGCGCGGGCCTGTGCATGATTGGAACGGTTGATCTCAATATATTCCGCGGCGCGCAGCGCACGCCCCCATAGAGGGATCGCAAACAGCTCGCGCTTGCCAACCATGCGCAAGGTCATGTCAGGCAGCGCCGCATACACGATCGGCGGATCGAGCAGGCTTTGGTGGTTGCCGACGAAAAGGTAGGTTTGTGGCGAAGCGGCCTCGAGCTGTTCGCGGCCGGTTACATGTAGGTCGATATCTAACTCACGGATCAAGCGCGTGGCAAACCACCGCGCTTGCGCATCGACCTCGGCGCGGGCCACGTCGCCGTGGCGCGCTAAGTCTGCGAGTATCTTGGCGGTCACGCGACCCATCGAGCCGATGATGCGCATGGAGCGCAGCGCCGCAGCGACAGCCTGGCTCGGTGAGCGATTTTCGTCCATGTAGTTAGCGTATGTGAGCGGCTCGCGATGTGCGCACTTAATTCGCGACAAAACGCGCGCGCCCTCCGACAAATAGCCGCGGCGTGATCGCGCGCCATGTTACCCTTAAAGCGGGAGAGGCAATGGGACCACCACGCGTTCCACAATTAAACGTGACGACTTCGGCAGCGCCGCCTCGCGTTGCGATCGCGTGTGGCGTGATTTGCGTTGCCGCTTTCGCGCTTGCGTTCGTTGCACCGATGCAGGCGATCGCCCAGGCACGCGACGCCGGGGACGCCGCGGCGCGTGACGCCAAGCAGCGGCAGGTGCTAGGCAACGAACGCGGCTTTAAGTTGCGCGTCGCGGCGGCGATCTCGCTTAGCCGCAATCTCACGGAGGAAAATACCGCCGCGCTGACGCTCGCGCTCATCTCCGATAAGGAGGCCGTGGTCCGCCGGATCGCGGTGATCGCGGTGGCCAAGGCATGTGCGTCACAAGGTCTTAGCCCGCGCACCCAAACCGCCGCCTGCGACGCGCTGATTGTGGCGCGGCGAGACGAAGATAAAAAGGTTAAGAAGCTCGCCTTGACCGCGGCGCGCGCGCCCGCCAACCCGCCAACCGCACCGCTGAGCGCAGGACTCTATGTCTATATTCCCATGACCACGCGGACCTCGGAGCACGCGCAGTTGGTGTCCGCGATCGGCGCGGGGCTCGCCGAATCCTCGTCGATGTTTTCGGTCGACTGGGCGTCCAAGACGCCGCAGCAAGCCGATGCCGCGCGCAAGTCGCGCCGCGCCTATCGCGTCGATGTCGCCGCCGCCCGCATCGATGTGCGCAAGGGCACGCGCGGGGGCGTCTCCTTGCAGTGCTCGGTGTCGATGGCCGTCGCGCCGTGGTATGGCGTCGCCGCGCAGGAGCGGTGGAGCGCGTCGGATACGGCGCGCATCACGGGCTCCGCGAAGATCGATTCGACGGGCACGCGGGCCCAGGCCACCGCCGAGTGCGTGCGCGCGCTGGGGCACGATATTGCAAAAAAGCGGCTGGCGGCGTTTCTGCGCACGACGTCGCGCCAGGCCGCGAGCGATAGCGACGTTGCTAAACGCTAGCGCCATTGGCAAGCTAGGGCGATGGCCCTATAGTCCGCGCCACGATGGCGGCGTTAGGGAAGACTTTCAAAGTGGCGGTCACGTATGGAGCGCTTGCCGCGGCGCTAGGCTGCAGCGCCGGATGTGATGACGGCGCGCCCGGTCCGGTCGCCTATTTCGCCACCGAGGCCGCCGATCACGCGACGCCCGCAACGTTTTGGAACGCGCCATTCCCCGCGGCGTGGCGCATGACCGAAGCGGGCACGCCTGACCTCACAGGGTATCCGCTAGGTGGCTCCGACGCATTGGCAAATCTGGCGCAAAACGTGAGCGCCCTGCGCGGCGTGCCGGTCATCGCCAATGTGTATTTTCGCTTGCAGGCGATGCCGACGGCGGACGCGCTGGCGACGCAAAATGAGCTCTCGCCGGTGATGACCACGACGGCCGCGCCGATCGTCTTTATCAATGTCGATGCCGCCTCGCCCGAGTTGGGGCGCGTCGTGCCAAGCGTGGCGATGGTCTTGCCGCGCGACAACTTTGCGCCCGATTTCGTGTTGGCGGTGGCGCCGGCCCCCGGCATCGTCCTGCTTGCCGACACCACCTATGCGGTGGCGGTGCTCCGATCCATTGGCGGCCTCGACGCGGCCGCGTCGTTTCGCAAGCCGCCGCCGGCGATCGCGGACGCCTTGGCGCCGCTGTGGCCGGCGCTTGCGGCCAAACAGATCGATCGCGGCGACGTCGTCGTCGCCACCGTATTTAAGACAGGCGATGTGGTGGGCGAATTGGCGGCGCAACACGCGCACGTGCGCCAACATTTTACGGCAGAAATCCTCTCGCTTGAGGTCGCCGCCGATGGCGCGGGTCACGACGGCATCTGCGAATTGGTCGGTATGGTGCGGCTGCCGCAGTTTCAAAATGGCACGCCGCCGTTCTCGAGCGAAGGGGACGTCGCCCTCGACGCCGCGGGCATGCCGATACAAACCGGCACCCAGGACGCGCCCTTTACGCTTACCTTGCCCAAGCAAACCATGCCCGAGGCGGGCTGGCCGCTGCAGCATTTTATGCACGGCTCGGGCAGCCGCAGCACCGCGGTGATCGATGCGGGGCCCTCGCTAACCGCCGATGGCGAGCCGGTGGCGGGCAAGGGCCCAAGTTATGTGGTGGGGCTGCACGGCATGGCGGCGCTTGGCACGGCGCTGCCGCTGAATCCCGAGCGCTTGCCAGGCGCCAGCGACTATGAATATCTGAATCTGTCGAATCTCGCGGCCATGCCGAGCGTGTTTGCGCAAGGGGTGTTTGAGCAGGGCCTCTTGCTCGACGCGATCGTGGCGTTGCAATTGTCCCCGAAGCTCGTGGCCGCTTGTGACGGCGTGGCCTTGCCACTTGGCGTGACGACCCACGGCTTTGACGCTGCGCACCTAACGGCGGGTGGGCAGTCGATGGGTGGCGTTTACACCAACATGCTCGCCGCGGTCGACGAGCGCATCGTCGCGATCGTGCCAACCGGGGCCGGTGGTTTGTGGCATAAGATGGCGCTGCAGTCGCAAGAAATTCCCGGCGGCCGCGCGTTGCTCGCCAACGTCATTCGCACCCAGCCGGAGTTCTTGTCGTTCTTGCATCCCGCCATGGGCCTGTTGGCGCTGAGTTGGGCCCGGGTCGAGCCGATGGCCTACATGGCGCGGGTGGCCTACGATCCGCTGCCGCAAATGCCGGTGCGCCACATCTTTGAGCCCGTGGGTTATGACGATTCGTTTTTTTCGCCAGATATCTACGATGCCGCGGCGCTGGCCTACGGCAATCAGCTCGCCGGCACGCCGGTGTGGGACAGCATGACCGCGGCGCTCGCCTTGGCTGGCCTTGATGACGTTGCCGCCCTGCCATTGTCCGGCAATCGGACAAATCGCCGAGGCGAAGCCTATACCGGCGTCGTGGTGCAGTACACCAGCGATGGCCTGCTCGATGCCCATTATATCTGGCGCCAACGCGCCGACCTCAAGGCGCAGTATGGGGCGTTTTTGGCTGCGGCAGGGCAGCCAACCCCTGCGGTGCCCGCCCCTTAGTTCGCCATGTAAATCACTTATGTTCGCCGGAGGTGCAGGCCACCTGGCGCCGTCCCGACAAGAAGGTGTTGAGCTTGCCGGAACAATTGTTTAGCGTGCCCCGGTGCCCCACAACCTCACCACCCCAGTCGCGTGCATCGCGGCCATCCTGCCTGGCCTCTTGCTAGCGTGCACCGAGGCGCCCTCGGGCGCGACCTTGGAACGCACCGCGCAGGCCATTACCGGCGGCGTCGAGGTAAATAGCTCGGAATTCCCTGCGGTGGTCTTGGTGCGCCTGCTCGACGTCTCCCAGATGTGCACCGGCACGCTGATCGCGCCGGACGTCGTGCTGACGGCGGGTCATTGCTTTGACGACTACCTCTCCAACAACGTCGAGGTGCGCGTCGGCGTTACAAACTCGGCGGTCAGCGGCGGCGACACCTTTGAGATCGACCATTGGGTGGTTCACCCAAATTATCAACTAACCAGCTTTTCGATCGCGCATGACGTGGCGTTGGTGTTTTTAACAACACCCGTGCCAGGCGTCACGCCCGTCGCGCTTGCCCGCGCGGCGGAACTGGCTACCCCGGCCGAGACTGGCACCATGGTCGGCTATGGCCGACCCAACATCGAAGGCACCTCGGGGGTGCTGCGCGCCGCCTACGACCGTCCCATCGCAACCTGCGATCGGGTTGAAGAAATCATCGCCGAGGTGACGGGCGGCGCGGTGGCGAGTTATGCCGAGGCGAGCTTTGTGTGTTGGGAGCGGCTCGAAGGCATTGGCAAGTGTCGCGGCGATAGCGGCGGGCCAACCCTCGTCGACGTCGCCGGCGCCCTGACGATCATTGGCGTTGCCTCGCAAAGCGACGCGACGTGCGAGTACTACAGCATTGATGCCGAGGTGGCCTCCGAGCTCGCCTTCATCGATGGCGAGTTGGCGGCGTGGCAGTGCGATGCCGATGGCGTGTGCAATGGCTTCTGCGAAGATTTTGACCTGCCGGCCGACGCCGATTGCACCGGCCAACCGTGCCAAGGCAATGGCTGCCCGACCGATCCAGGCGTGGAACCGGGCGACGACGCAGCGGGATGCGCCGTCGGCGGCGAGCAGGCCGCGGATGGCTGGGCCTTTGGTTGGTTGCTGTCGTTTGCGCTTGTGATGGTGCTCGCGCGCCGACGCCGCGATCAAAGACACGGCTAGCAGGGGCTGGCAACGCCGCGCCGACCGCGGTAGCGTCGCCGCATGGCTCATCGTCGGAAAAATATATTGCCGTGGCTGGGCGCCAGCGCGTTCGCGTTGCTCGCGGCAAGCTGCGCCAAGCGCGAAGGAACACCAATGGCCAACACCCCCTCATCAGCAGGTACCGCGGCCGCGTCTTCGAGCGCGGTTCTCACGGTATGGAACTATCCCGCCACGCGACAGGTCGACGCCAGCGACACGCTGCACGGCGTGGTGGTACCCGACCCGTATCGTTGGCTCGAAGATCCCAGCGTGCCGGAGGTCAAGACGTGGACGCAGCAGCAAGATGAGTTCGCGCGCCAGCATCTAGCCGGCCTGCCCGAACGCGACGCCTTCGCGGCGCGCCTGACGGAGCTGTTTTACTACGACAGCATCTCGGCGCCAGTGCATCGCAAGGGCAGGTACTTCTTTTGGCGCAAGTCCGCCAAGCTCGAGAAGTCGCGCCTGCTGTGGAAACAGGGCGCCTTTGGCGAGGAGCAGGTGCTGCTCGATCCCAATGGCTGGAGCACCGATGGCTCGGTGGGGCTCAAGGCCGTGAAGGCGTCCTATGATGGCAAGCTGCTCGCCTATCAGGTGAGCGAAAACAATTCAGATGAGTCGACGACCCACCTTGTGGAGGTCGCTTCCGGCCGCAAGCTGCCGGATGTGATTGCCGGCACAAAATACGCCAACATCTCATGGCGGCCCGATGGCAAAGGATTTTACTACACGTGGCTGCCGCCGGTTGGTGGCGCGGTGACGGTGGCAAATCGCCCTGGCTTTGCCGAGCTGCGCTATCACGTGCTCGGCGCCGACCCTGCGCGCGATGAGGTGGTGCGCCCTGCAACCGGCGATGCCGCGACCTTTCTCAGCGGCGGCATTTCGCACGATGGCAAGTGGCTCATCGCGACGGTTTCGCACGGGTGGAATTCCACCGATGTCTACGTGCGCGACGCGAAAAAAGCGGGTGCGCCATGGCAGACGCTGGTGGCCGGAACACCGCATAACTACGACGTCGTCGCATGGCGCGATGCCTTTTATGTTCAAACGAACGACGGCGCGCCGCGCTTTCGCATCTTCAAGGTCCGGCCTGGGCACCTCGCGCGCGAGCAGTGGCAAGAGCTTGTACCACAGGGCGAGGCGACGCTCGAGAGCATGCGGATCGTCGGTGGGCATCTGGCCTTGACGTACTTGCGGAAGGCCGCGAGCGATGTCGAGGTACGCACCTTAGAAGGTGCCGTGGTGCGCAAGGTGGCGCTGCCGGGCATTGGCACCACGGACGGCCTTACCGGCAACCCCGACGAAGACGAGGCGTATTTTAGCTTTACGTCGTTTACCGAGCCCAACGTTATTTTCAAGACCTCAGTGAAATCCGGCGCGACCAACGAATGGGCGCGCGTAAGTTTGCCCGTCGAGCTCGGCGATGTGGTGGCGGAGCAAGTGAGCTACCCATCCAAGGATGGCACGCTAATTACGATGTTTCTTATCCATCGCCGCGATGCCAAGCGCGATGGCACCACGCCGACCATTTTGTATGGGTACGTCGGCTTTAGCGTCAGCCTGACGCCGGAGTTTTCAGGCGCCCGCATCGCGTGGCTCGAAAAAGGCGGCATGCTCGCAATTCCGAACCTGCGCGGCGGCGGCGAGTACGGCGAGGAATGGCACAAGGCCGGCATGTTGCTGCAAAAGCAAAACGTCTTTGACGATTTCATTTGGGCGGCGAAATATCTGATCGCCGAAAAATGGACGTCGCCACGCCATCTCGGCATTCAAGGCGGCTCCAATGGCGGGCTGCTGGTTGGCGCGGCCATGGTGCAGGCACCCGAGCTCTTTAACGCCGTGGTGTGCGCGGTGCCCTTGCTCGATATGGTCCGCTATCACCTGTTCGGCTCGGGCAAGACCTGGGTGCCCGAGTACGGCAGCGTCGAGGATGCGGCGCAATTTGCTGCGATCGTGGCTTACTCGCCGTACACCAACGTGCGCCAAGGCGCCAAGTATCCCGCGCTGCTGATGGACGCCGCCGATAGCGACGATCGCGTCGACCCGATGCACGCACGCAAATTTATTGCGGCCGTGCAGGCAGCCTCTACCTCGAATGCGCCGGCCATCTTGCGCGTCGAGGCCAACTCGGGCCATGGTGGCGCTGATATGGTGAAGTCAAAGGTTGAGCGCAGCGCCGATACGCTTGCATTTTTTTGGAGCCAGCTTGCGCCGCGCTAAACAGAAACGCATTGGGTGGGGATCTTGGGGTGTACGGCTTCGCGAGCCTCGTTACATCCAGACGGATGCGCCCCGGCATCGCTGCAGGCGTGCACCCCAATTTCCGCCACTCACTGCGTTCTGTTCTCCGCTCTTTTGGATCTTAGACTATGCGTTTCTGGTTAGGTATGTGGTGCTCGCGGCGTTGGTCGCGGCAAGCCTCGGTGCAGGCTGTGACAAAAAGCGGGTGCGGCGCGGCTACGAGGCGCCTACCGAGGGAGAGATGTTTACGGTGCTGCAGGGGTTGCAAGGGCGGGCACAATCGTTTCGCGCCGAGACGGTGATGGACTATTGGCTGGGCGATGACCGCCAAAAAGGCACCGTCAAGATCATGGCCGAGCGCGGCAAAAAAATGCGCATCAACGCGCTTAACCCTGCCGGCGACAGCCCGGCGATGGATTTTGCCTGCGATGGCACAAATTTTCAGATGGTCGACTTCATCAAGGACTGCCAGCTAACCGGTCCGTGCGACGCCACGTCGGTCGAGCAATTTTTCCGCATCGCGATTGAGCCCGATGCGTTTATTGACGTCGCGACCGGTGGCGCGCCGATTCTGGGCGAGGTGGCGGATGCCACCGCGGTTTCGCCGTGGGATGGCAAGCAGGGCGCCGAACGGCTTGAATTGACATCACCAACCACCAAGCAAACGGTATGGCTTGGCGGCCGGGCGCATGGCTGGGCGGTCGTGCGCACCGAGGTCAGTGACGCCGCAGGCAAGCTGCAATGGCGGCTCGACAACAAAGACTTCTCGAAGCTGACGGCGGGTTCGCAAACGTTTTATGTCCCCGCCAAGAGCTGGTTTCGCGCGCCGAGTGAAAAGTCTGATCTCCTGATTCAATGGGAGAGCCGCCAGGTGAACGTGGAAATTCCCGACGACAAGTTCACGTTCGAGATCCCCGACGTGCCCATGTGCGGCACCGCAGCCGGGCCGTCGACCCCTGCGAAATGACTTGAGGAATTGGCTTGTCTAAGCGGCCGCCGCAACGTTAGCGTGGGGCGTGGCTGGCGACCTTCTTACCGTTGACGGGCTGGTAACCGAATTTCGCACCGATCGCGGCACGGTGCGCGCGGTAGACGACGTGTCATTTTCGCTGCAGGCGGGCCAGACGCTCGGCATCGTCGGCGAGTCGGGCTGCGGTAAGTCGGTCACCGCGCTCTCGATCATGCGCCTGGTGGCCAATCCGCCGGGGCGGGTCGCGGCGGGCAAAATCATGTATGGCCAGGGCGCGGCGGCCAAGGACATCTTGGCGCTGCCTGAGCACGAAATGCAGGGCCTGCGCGGCAACCGCATCGCGATGATTTTTCAAGAGCCCATGACGGCGCTTAACCCCGTGATCACGGTTGGCGAGCAGGTGGCCGAATCGGTGCGCCTGCACCAAAAACTTGGGCGTAAAGCGGCCATGGAGCGCGCCATCGAGATGCTGCAAAAAGTCGGCATCCCGGCACCCCGTGAGCGGGCGCGGCAATACCCGCACGAGCTATCTGGCGGCATGCGGCAACGGGTGATGATCGCGATGGCGCTGGCGTGCAAGCCAGATATCTTGATTGCCGACGAACCGACCACCGCGCTCGACGTAACGATCCAAGCGCAGATTCTCGAGCTGCTGCGTTCGCTGCAGGCGGAGCTAGGGATGAGCATCATGCTGATTACGCATGACCTTGGCGTGGTGGCAGAAACCTGCGAGCGCGTCATCGTCATGTATGCCGGCCGCGTCGTCGAGACCGCGCCGGCGGCGGCGTTATTCGCGGCGCCGCACCATCACTATACGGCGGGCCTCGTGCGCAGCGTGCCGCGCTATAGCGCTGATGGCAGCGCCGGTACCGCGCACAAAGGCCGCTTGCAAGAAATCGTCGGCATGGTGCCGCCGCTATGGGATCTGCCGGTCGGCTGCAAATTTGCCGATCGTTGCCCGGCCGTGCAAGAGGTGTGTCGGGTGGGGGAACCTGCCCTCGTGGCTATCGGCGTCGAGCGCACGGTGAGGTGTCACTTTCCCGCCAACGTCACGAGTTCCGCCGCCGGCCCCACCGCCGAGCGCACCGACGCAGGAGTCCCATCATGAGCCAAGCCGTCGACACCCCGCCGCCGTCTGCCGAGGCGCTGGTCAGCATGGTCGATCTCAAGATGCATTTTCCCGCCCAAGTGGCGTGGAAGCCCGCCGAGACGCCAGGCGCGCTGGGGTGGGTAAAGCGCCAATTTTCGCGCCGCGCCGCCAAGGTGTTTGCGGTCGACGGCGTCACCCTCTCGATCATGCCCGGGGAGACGCTTGGGCTCGTTGGCGAATCAGGTTGCGGCAAATCAACGTTGGGCCGCGCGGTGGTGCGGCTGCTGGCGCCAACCGCCGGCACGCTGCAGTTTGCCGGTCGCGACATCACGCGCGCCTCCGCGGCGGAGCTGCGGCCTTTGCGCCGCGAGATGCAAATCGTATTTCAAGATCCGTATGCCTCGCTCAATCCGCGGATGACGGTGGGTGACGCCATCGGCGAGCCGCTGCTCATTCATGGCGTTGTGCCCGGCGCCAAGGCGCGGCGCGAAAAAGTTGTCGAGCTGCTGACCAAGGTGGGGCTGCGTCCGGACGCGGCGAGTCGGTATCCACACGAGTTTTCGGGTGGTCAACGCCAACGCATTGGCATCGCCCGCGCGCTAGCGCTGGGCCCCAAGTTTATCGTCTGCGATGAGCCCATCTCGGCGCTGGATGTCTCGATTCAGGCGCAGATCGTCAACCTTTTGGTCGACCTGCAGCGCAGCGAGCATCTGACGTATTTGTTCATCTCGCATGATCTCAAGATTGTGCAGCACATCTCCGATCGCGTCGCGGTGATGTATCTCGGCCGCATCGTCGAGCTCGCCGACGCCAAGGCGCTCTATGGCGCGCCACTGCACCCCTATACGCAGGCCCTGCTGTCGGCGGTGCCAGTTATTGATGTGGCTAGCAAGCGTCAGCGCGTGGTGCTGGGTGGCGACGTGCCGAGTCCCTTGGCGCCACCGCCTGGATGCCCGTTCCACCCGCGATGCCAGGTGCCGAACAAGCCGCCCGAGTGCTACAATGTAGTACCTCCGCTGCGGCTCATTGAGGGCAAACACGCGGTCGCTTGTCACGTCGCGCGCTAATGCCGTGAGGTGATTTAGGCTAAAATAGCTAAGTGAGCGTCCGTATTTACGTCATTGACGATGAGGTGGCGAGCCTCGACGCGCTCAAGGATTTGCTCGCAGAGGCGCTGGCGAGCGCCAACATCAGCCACGTCTTGCGCGCATTTACCGACGGCGAGGCGGGCCTAGCCGCCGCGGCCGAGGAACCGCCGCACATCGTTATCACTGACTTGCTGATGCCGCGCTTCGATGGCTTTCGCGTTTGCAAGGGGCTGCGCGCGATGTCGAGCGGTGCCGAGATCGAGCTGTTCGCGGTGTCCGGCATTTACCGTACCAATGCGGTGCGCGAAAAGGTAAACCGAGATTATCAGGCATCATTTTTTGCCAAGCCGGCCGAGCTGCGTGAGCTGACCAAGGCCGTGCTTGAGGCGGCGACTCGCTTTCATGGTGTGGCGAGTCGCGGCGCTGCCGGGGGCGCCAGCGGCTCCAAGCCGGCGTCCGCCTCACCGGCCGTGATGCATGCGATGCAGCCGCCCACCATGGTAGGGCGCGCCTCGCCGGCGGTGATCGCCGCCGCCGCCGCCGCCGCGCGCTCGACCAAGGACAAAGACGTGAGCTCGGGCGATCTTTCGGATCGCGGCCTGCCGAGCATCTTACTCGATCTCTCGGACCGCAAGGCCACCGGCAGGTTGTCGCTGCGGCGGGGCGCGCAAGTCAAGAGCATCGATCTTTCGGGCGGGCAGATCGTCGCGATTCACTCCTCGTCGCGGGAGGAGACGCTTGGCCAGTTCTTGCTCGACCGCAACGTCATCAACGAGACGCAATACAAAAAGACGCTCGCCGACATCGCCAAGACGCAGCGGCGCGCCGGTGAGGTGTTGGTCGCGCTCGGCATCCTTAGCCTCGAGCAGCTGACCGACCAGCTCCTACAACAATTGCATTTCAAGCTGGCCCAGGTTATGCGCTGGCCGCAGGCACAATGGCGCTTTGACGCCAATGCCCCGGTCGACGATGGCGATGGCATGCGCGTTGGCTTGGCGGGCGCGGTGATGCGCGCCTTGCGCGACACGGCCAGCGGCGTGCTGGAACGCATGTCGCAAAAAGCCAACGTCGCCTGCGACATCAATGAACGCGGGCGAAGCCTCTTGTCTGAAATCGGCGGCACGTTTGGCTTTGCGCTCGCCGATGCCTTGGCCAAGCCGTTCGTGATTGGCGAGGTGCTTGCCAAGCGTGGCGAGCCAGGCGCGCAGGCGATCGATGCCTTGGTCATGGTCGATGGCTTGCAAGTGGCGCAGCCGCTGGAGCTGATGGCCTTGCGCTCGCTTGCCGCCAGCGCCGGACGCACGCGCGCGCATAGTGATCCGCCGCTGATGGTGGCGTCGCCGCAGGCGTTTAATCCGCCGAGCAGCGTCCCAGGGCGCACGTTGCCCAAGATAACCGCGCCCAACGATGCGGTCGACAAGGGCTGGGAAGACAACCAGTCCACGCTTAATGTCCGCCTGGGCAGCGAAGAGGCCGGCGTCATCCATGCGGAGCCCACCGCCAAGCGTTCGGCGCTGGCCGACGAACAAATGCGGCGCGAGCTGCACGAAGAGGTGCGCCGCACCGCGGGCCTGGACTTTTTTCATGTCGTGGAATTGCCGTGGAACGCCAGCCAAGACGAGCTGGTGGCCGCGCTGGCAACCAAGCGCAAGCAGTTTTCGCGGCTGCGCTATCGCGCGGTGCCACTTGGTGCTGATCAAGGCAAGCTCGATACGCTGGTGCGCATTTATGACCGCGCGGAGCAGGTCTTGCTCGATCCGCGCATGCGCGAGCAATACATCGGCAAGCTCAGCCAGAGCACGTTTTCGCCCGAGAAGCCCTCGGTCGCTGCCGAGCAAATCTATCGCGACGCCATCGCGCTGATAGGTCGCAGGCAGTGGCCGGCGGCCATCGAGAAGTTGACCGAGGCGATCGCGCTGGCGCCGGTCGAGGCGGACTATCATGCCGAGCTCGGACATGCCTATTTTGAAGCGGGCGGCGAGTCGAGCGCCGCGGCGGCCTTGGCGCGGCCGCACCTCGAGCAGGCGCTCTCGATCGCGCCGGATCACGCGCGGGCCCATGCCTGGCTGGGGCGCATGTTGCAGGTCATCGGTGGCGATTTACTGGTTTCGATTTTTCACTTTGAGCGCTCGCTGACTATTGCGCCGACGTTTCATCCCGCCGCGACGTGGCTTGCGCATGCCATCGTCTCGCAGTTTGAAAAAACGTCGATCCCGCTGCGGCTGACCGCGTTGGCGGGCCAGCTGGCGGTCGGCGCGCCTGTGTCGGCCGCCGAGGTGTGGGCGGCGCTGGGTTCATGGCAGCTCGATGTTGGCATGGATGTCGATGGTGCGCGGGCCTCATTTACCTCGGCGCTGACGCTCGTGCCCAACCATGGCATGGCGCAGGCGCTGATCGCGCAGATCGAGAAAGAGGGTGGGGCAGGGTTTGTCGCCACCTGGCGCGAGGCGCGCGAGACGTGGGCCGCACAAGGGTTTGCCGCTGCCACCGCCAAGCGCCTGGTCGCGGTCGCCGCCTCGCATGAGCAACACGATGCCACTTTTCTTGCCGCGGCCGCGGCCTCGGTGGTCGGCAATGACGAGGCCGACGTGGGGGCCGCCTTGCAGCGGCTGCGCCCGAAATACATTATCCGCGCCAATGCGGAGCTCGGGGAGTCGCACGTACGGCGCCTGGCACACGGCGACGACACGCTGCAGCTAGATGAGTTGATGAACCTGCTCGCGCCAGTGGTCGAGGCCTTGGCGCCGCTAACCCCCAAAGATCTCGGCATCGCGGGCTCGGAGCCAGCCACCGAGCAGGGCCTATCCGCCAACTTGCTGCGCGTGCGCGATTACGTCGCCGGCTGGATGGGCGCCGGGGCGATGCCAATATTTATCGTGCCGTCGCTCGGACGCGAGATTATCATGGCTGGACTGCATCGACCGGCCTTGCTGGTTGGGCCGGCTTCAAACAGCGACGAGGCCGATCGATATGAGCTGGTCTTTCGCTTTGCGCGCGCGCTTTCGTACCGCTCGCCGGCGCGGCACGTGGGGGGATCGCGCAGCGGTCGCGTGTTGCGCGAGGCGCTGATCGCCGCCCTGCTGATCGGCGAACCCTCGCTCATCGACGCGCTTGGCGTGACGCCGCAGCGGGCGCAGGTGTTGGCGACGGCCATGGGCGTGCTCGCGCCGGCCTTGCAGCGAGATGCCGGCAACCTCGCGACGCGCCTGATCGCTCAGAACGAAACCCTCAACATGTCGGCTTGGTCGAAATCGCTCAGCCACACCGCCAACCGCATTGGCGTCATCGCCTGCGGCGACCTCCACGTCGCCAAGGCCGTGGTGCCGGCGGCTGAGTTGCCGGATTTGTTGCAGTTTTGGCTGTCTCCAGAACACCTGGCGTTGCGCGCCGAACTCGGCCTGAGCATTGATGGCTAAACAGAAACGCATTGAGTGGGTATCTTGCGGTGTACGGCTTCGCGAGCCTCGTTACATCCAGACGGATGCGCCTCGGCATCGCTGCAGGCGTGCACCGCAATCTCCTCCACCCACTGCGTTCTGTTCTCCGCCCTTTGGGTCTTAGATTGTGCGTTTTTGGCTACGATGTGGCGGGCCGTGAGTATGCTAGGGTTGGTGCGATGACGGTCCCCGGCCCAGACGCACCGAGCCCCGAGGCGCCGCGAGATGGCTCGTCGCCGCTGCCGCGAGACGTCGTGCGGGACCAGGCGTTTGACCTCGGGTACGCGCTGCGCAAGAACCGCTGGGGTGCGGGTGCACTTGCCCTTGCGCTCGTCGCGCTCCTGGTCGCCATCATCGTGCAGCCGGGCATTTGGCAGTCGCCTGATTGGCGCTACGTCGCGCCGCCCGCGGCGCTGGCGGTGTTGGCCGGCATGGCGGCCATCTTGCGGCGCGAGCCGCGTTGGCAATTTGCGGTTGCCGCGTTCGCCGTTGCCGGCAGCGCCATGGTGCTCGGCTGGGTACTAATTGTGGTCGGGATCCTGCTTGGTTTTTTTATCGCCCTAGCCATACTTCACGAGGTGTTCTAGCTATGACCGCATCAAGCCGCCCCGGAACCGACACGGAAGAAGCCAAGTTCATCTACGACTGGAATGCGGCGGAAAAACACGCGTCGCTGTCACCGCGCCATACCATTTCATTTCTCGACGAAACCCTGCGCGACGGCATTCAGTCGCCCTCGGTGGTCGATCCCAGCATCGACGACAAGGTGCGCTTTGTCGAGCTGACCGCGGCGCTCGGCATCGACTTTATGGACATCGGCCTACCCGGCGCGGGCCGACGCGCGGTCGAAGATTGCACGGTGATCGCCCAGCATATCAAAGATGCCAAGCTCGCGGTGAGGCCGGCCTGCGCCGCGCGCACCCACGCCAACGACATTCAGGCCGTCATCGACATCTCGCAGGCGGTGGGCATCGAGATCGAGGTCTTGTGCTTCATCGGCTCGTCGCCAATTCGCCAGTATGCGGAAAATTGGGATGTTGAGCGCATGCTCAAGCTTTCGGCCGATGCCATCGATTTGGCGCGGCGCTACAACCTGCCGGTTGGCTATGTCACCGAGGACACCACGCGGTCGCGGCCCGACGTGCTCGGGAAGCTGTTCACCAATGCGGTCGAACATGGCGCGTCGCGCTTGGTGGTATGTGACACCGTCGGCCACGCCACGCCCGACGGCATCAAGAATTTGCTCAAGTTCACGCAAAATTTACTCGATGGCATGGGCCGCAGCGACGTCGGCATCGACTGGCACGGCCATAACGACCGCGGCCTCGGTGTGGTCAATACGATTTTTGCGATTGAGTACGGCGCGAGCCGCGTCCATGGCACTGCGCTTGGCATCGGCGAGCGCGTTGGCAATGCCGCGCTCGATCAGGTGCTGCTCAACCTCAAGCTGCTCGGGGAGCTGCCGGAACACGATCTCTCCAAGTTGCTGCTTTGGTGCAAGCTGGCGTCGACGGCGACCCATGTGCCGATCCACCCGCAATATCCACTGGCCGGCGCCGACGCCTTTCGCACCGCCACCGGCGTCCATGCCGCCGCCATCATCAAGGCCGAAACCAAGGGCGACGCGTGGTTGGCCGACCGCATCTATTCCGGCGTGCCCGCCGGGCTTTTTGGCAAAGAACAAGAAATTGAAATCGGCCACTATTCCGGCGAATCCAACGTCGTGTATTGGCTCAAAAAGCGCGGCTTCGCGGCGACACCGGCGCTCGTTGCCACGGTCTTAGCCGAGGCCAAGCGCGGCAACCGCGTGCTCACCAACGACGAAGTCCTCGCGCTCGTTAAGGCGTAGCCGCGGGCCAACGCTCCTCAGTTCTTCCGCGCAAAGTCGGCGAGAAACTGCACCAGCGTAGCTACGGTTTCGAGCGGCATGGCGTTGTAGATGCTGGCGCGCATGCCACCGGCTGAGCGATGGCCTGCGAGATACACAAATCCGGCGGCGGTCGCCTCCGCGAGAAGCTTGGCGTCGAGCTCGGGCGTGGCGCAACGAAACGTCACGTTCATTTGTGAGCGGCTGCCAGCTTCGGCGTGGCCGGTGTAAAACGGCGTGGCATCGATGAAGCTGTAGAGCAACGACGACTTTTGCTGCGCGCGCGCCTGCAAGCCGACAACCCCGCCTTGCTCGGCGATCCACGTCAGCATCTCGTACATCACGTAGATGGCAAACGTCGGCGGCGTGTTGGGCATCGAGCCCTGTTCGTCAAACGTGCGGTATTGCAACATGGCCGGCAGGTCGCGGCGGCCGGTGGCAATAAAATCGCGCTTGGCAATGACCAAGGTAACGCCGGCGATGCCGAGGTTTTTTTGCGCGCAGGCATAGACCATGGCGTGCTCGGCGACCCGCGGCGGCCGGCTAAACATATCGCTCGAGATATCTGCTACCAAGGGGACATCACTTGGCACGGTGGGCGGCGCCTGCCACTGCGTGCCGTAGATGGTGTTGTTGGTGCAGTAGTGCAAATACACCGGGTTCGCCGAGGTGGTCACCTGCGCCGGGATGCGCACGTGCCGCACGTCTTCACTGGAGCAGGCGACATGCGTTTGGCCGATCGCCACCGCGTCGTAGTAGGCCTTTTTGGACCAGTGGCCGGTAACGCAATAATCAGCGGTTCGTCCGGGCACGAGGAAGTTAAGCGGCACGCCGTAAAACTGCAGCGAGCCGCCGCCCGGCATAAACATCACCGCATAGTCACTGGGCACGTCGGCGAGCCGGCGCACGAGGCCTTCCGTTTCGCGCAGCAGGCCCTCGAAGGCGGCGCCTCGGTGCGAATGCTCGGCGATGCCGATGCCGGTGCCGCGAAAATCGCGAAACGAAACGGCGACGCGATCAGCGACGACCGCGGGCAGGGATGACGGGCCGGCCGAAAAGTTATAGTGCGGCATACGCAGCTATATTATAGCCCCAGCGGCGGCCTACGGCGTGCGGTAAAACACGGTAATTGCCACGCAGTGGAACTGCTGATCGCTCGATTGCGTCACCACCACGTCGACGGGCTTAACTTCGGGATGTTGCCTAAGCCAATCAGTGACGCGCTCGCCGAGCTGCTCGCGCTCGGCCATCATGGTCGCCGAGAACACGCGGACGCCGTTGAACTGAACGTCGTTTGTCAGGGTTACTTTGCCGGTCGCGCTAGAAGTGCCCATGCTAGGCATATAGCACGGCGCGCCGACCTGCGCTATTGGAGCGCCGTGGCGCGCGCCAAAGCGACTGCAATCGGCCCCGCAGTTTCGGCGCGCAAAATATGCGGCGAGATGGCATGGCTGACAAAGCCCGCCGCGTGGAGCTGCGCGTACTCTTGTGGCGAAAACCCGCCCTCGGGGCCGACGGCAATGGCGAGCGTGGCGGCTGCGCTGATCGCGGCGTTGGTCGCCGCCGTGGGCCATGGCGTGCCCGTAGGGTCGGTGGCGCACTTGAACGCATCCGTGGGTAACTTGCCGATGGCCTCGGCGAGCTCGAACGGACCGTCGATGGTGGGCAGATACGCCCGCTCACTTTGGCGCGCGGCCGCGAGCACTTGCGCCGCCCATCGCCCGTGCCGGGCCGCCGACTTGTCCGCGGCCATCTTGACGACGGCGCGCTCGGCGTTGACGAGCAAGATATCATCGGCGCCGGTTTCCACCAGCTTCTCAAGGCAGACGTCCATGCGATCGCCCTTGATCAGGCTTTGCAGCACGACAAGGCGCGGCCGCAGCGCGGGCGTGTGGCGTGGCAGCGCGACGCGCAGCTCCGCCTGGGTTGGCGCGATGGCCACCATGGTGGCGGCGGCGACCAGGCCGCCACCGTCAAAAAGCTCGCAGGCATCGCCGACGCGGCTGCGGCGCGCCAGCATGAGATAGCGCAGCTCTTCGCCTTGCAGAACGACTTTTGTGTCCGGTTCACGGACATCAGACAAAGTTGAAAAAAATACGCGCAGCATAAGCCTAGGGTTATGCCGCGCGCCGCAGCACGACCGCCGTCCATTGCGGATCTTCGCTATCGGGGCGAGAGGCGTCGACGACAAAGCCGGCCGCGACGAATTGCTCGGTGACGCCCGCGGCCTGGGTCGAGAGCAGGCCCGACATGATCAGCCAGCCGCCGGGGGCGACCTTGGCGACGAGCTCGTCCTTCAGCGCCAGCAGCACGTGCGCCTGGATGTTGGCGAGCACTAGCGGAAATTGTTCGCCAATGGCGGGCAGGGCGTCGATCGACGACACGATGAGCGCCGCGGCGTCATTGACCGCGACGTTATCGCGGCAGGCGTCCACCGCGATCGGATCGTTGTCGATGGCCAGCGCCGTGGCGCCGGGCCACAGCTTCACCGCGGCAATCGATAAAATGCCCGAGCCGGCGCCGACGTCGAGCACGCGGGTTGGCGCAACGCCCGCCGCGGCGAGGCGCTCGATTTCTTGCATCACCAGCCGCGTCGAGGCATGGGTCCCGGTGCCAAACGCCATGCCCGGATCGAGCTTGATGACGATGTCGTTCGCGGTCGGATTAAACGGCTCCCAGCTCGGCTGGATCACCATCCGCTGGCCGATGCGCGTGACATGAAAATGCTTCTTCCACGCGTCGCGCCATTCTTCTTCGGGGCCCGAGCGCTCAAGGCGCACTGCCGCGGGGTCGACGTCCATGCCGAGCGCCGCGATATCGGTCAGCGCGGCGCGCACGCCGGCGACGATGTGCTCGGCCTCCTGCGTCGGCGCCCAAAAAACGATTTCGTCGCCACGCAGCTGCACGCCATACTTGGTCTCGGCGCAGCTATCGACCATGATCGCCGCGACGTCGTCGATCAGATCGACATCGACGGGAATGACAACTTCGATCCATTCCATGCCGCTAGGCTTACCTCAAGTTGAGCGCCCCTGGGCCCGCCGCTTGGCAAAATGGCGGCGAGGGTGGGTCCCCTTTGTGGTTGCTGGGGCCGTTCGCGGACGTGAGTGCCGCCTGACAACTTAACTATCCACGGGCGTGGTGGCTTAAGTATCCTGGCGCGTAACGTGGACGTTACGTTTTCGGATGCGGGTGAGGCTTTAAAAATTATGAGTTTGAGTCACCTCGGCGCGAGCGAAGATCACGTCTGCGGCCGCGTAACCGCGGAGGTGCCTCGCGCGGCGTGCCTGCATGGCACGCTGCATGCACAGCGCAGCGTCATGAAGCGAAAAACCTATTTGCCTATTTTATCAACCCTCCTTATGTCAGGCCTAACCGTAGCTGCCATCCCTGGCTGTCTTAGCCAGGATGCCCAGGACGAGATCGATGGCGCGGACCTCGACAAGGGCATTCCCAAGATCGAGATCATTCGCAACGCGAGCGGCCAGTATCGCTTTAACGTCAAGGCCAACAACGGCGAGGTCGTCCTCCGCTCGCAAAGCTATCAAACGCTTGCCGGCGCGACCAACGGCGTCGAATCGGTCAAGACCAATGGCGCCGACCTCGAGCAGTATGTGTTGCTGCAAACCACCAACGGTAAGTGGTATTTCAACCTGCGTGCAGGCAACAACAAGATCATCGCCACCAGCGAGATCTACAGCAGCAAGTCGAACGCCAAGCGGGGCATGAAGACGGCTGCGGCGATCTTGGCGTGGGTTGATGGTCCCGAAATTTTCACCTCCATGCAGCCGCGCTTTGTCACGTTTAAGGCGCTGGATGGCAAGTACTACACGCAACTCGTCGGCGCCTACGGCGACGTCATGTTGCGCTCCAAGGCGTACGCCACCAAGGCCTCGGCCAACAATGCCATCGACAAGCTCTATGAAGTGGGCGTCGATTCTTCGGCATTTGTGGCGCAAGAGGCGCAAAACGGTCAAACCTACTTCGTGGTCAAAGATGGTTCGTCCGTGCTGGCGTACGGCCAACCTTTTAGCAGCTACCAAGATCTCAACGCGGGCAAGGAGGCGGCCAACGCGCTGCTGCGCCAGCTGACGCCTGCGCCCAAGGTGGTTTGCACCTTGACCCGGCGCGCCGGCGTCCCCGTGCAATACGAAGAAGACGGGGAGATCTTCACCGCCGCCGAGGCCGGCCCAGCCTCGCAAGACGTCCTCATGCTAATGACCGAGGAGGGGGCCGAACCGCAAGAAGGCGTTCAGGCTTACCTGGGCAAATATTGGATTTCGCTGCGCCGCTACGAGGACTTGATCTACGTCATGTTCTCAGAAAGTGAAATCGTCGCCGACGAAACCGGCGATTTGGAGTGCAACGATGCCCCAGCGAACGTTGAAGATGATCGGATTTTCTGCAAAGAACCCATCATCATCGATGCAAATCTCGGCGTGCCTGACATGGACGACTCCAACGACGTTCACGCCTTCGATTTTTCGTGCCAGTATCGTTAGGCGCGCGGCTTTGCTAGTCGGCTAATTCAGGCAACATATAGGCGTACGGATGAAGCATCTTCTTCATCGCGGATGGCATCATGCGCTTGATCAGCGGCATGGCTTGCATTAGCGGCCCATGGCTCGGGACGTAATTCTTAATGCCAGCGACGCGTCCGTCAGGCATTTGATCAATCGTGATCGATCCGGAACCGCCATCTTCAAGCGTGTGCTCGCGGCGGATTTCTTGGCCGTTTTTACGGATCACGTGGACGCTATAGGTCACGCCGGGCGCAATCTGCCGCGAGAATCTGGTGTTCTCGTAACTGCCATCGCCCGCAGGGTCGGTCACTTGGCGGCTGATTTTAGTGGTGAGTGTCTTGTTGCCTTGCTGCACCGCCTTTGACGTCTCGGTTCGAACCAGCCAGACGGCGCCATCTGATGATATGAAACGTTTTTTTGTCGTCGAGAGTGCGACCGACGCTCCCTTTGGCGTTTTGAAATTGTGAGTGGTCGTCGTGTCAGCATCTTGCTTGGTGCTTTCGCGTTGCCAAATGCGCTCCGAGGCATTCGCTGCCTGCTTTTTTGAGCTTTGCGCTGCCGGCGCCCCCGTTGGCCGCCTCGAGGCCTCCGCTGGGGCAAACAGACCGCAAGAGGCGAGGGCTAAACAGGCGAATAGTTTGGATGTGTTTTGCATGCAAAATAAGACTGCATTATCCGTGCCGGGCTGACATATTTTCTTCAGCAGGCCAATGGACTGCGCGGGCTCCGGTTGACGGCCTGGGCTCATTGGCAGCGAGCAAGCGCCAGAAGACCCCATAGCAACGGCGCTAGCCACTTGTCCGGTCTCGCCTAACCTACGGCCGCGTTCGCCGCGGCTAGGTATAGGACTTGCACCAGGTCTGTAGATGAAGACCAAGCCCGCGCGAAGGCATAACTATCCGCTGAGCCTCGGGGTGGGCGCCAGCCTATGCTTGGCGGTTGGATGTCTTGCCGACTCACCTGAGCCAGTGACCGACGACGACGACACGACCGACGAAACCTATATCCCGCTCGCCGACGATGCCAAGGCAGGCGCTCCGTTGGTGTTCACAGGCACTTGCGAGCCCGGTGTCGATATCTCGATCGCCGCGGTGGGCGACGTCTTGCTGCACGGGCCCCTGCAAGTGCAAGCGGTTGGCCATGAGGCGCGATTTGCTAGCCTTTGGCAACCCATCGCAGACTTGCTAACGATCGCGGATATCACCTATGCAAATTTGGAGGGACCGACCGCGGTGGGCGTGCGGGCGACGGGCCGCAATGCCACAGACCCGGGCTTCGTCTTCGACAACGCCATTTACACCAGCTATCCGCAATTTAACTATCATCCCTACCTGCTCGCCGATCTGCAGGGGTCGGGCGTCGACGTCGTCTCAACCGCCAATAATCACTCGCTCGATCGGCGCGAGCTTGGCGTCGATCGCACCATCGACGCGCTGCACGCGGTGGGCCTGCCCTACACCGGTACGCGCAAGACCACGGATGGGGCGTGGCACACCGTGACCTCGGCCAAGGGGATCAATATTGCCTGGCTCGCGTGTACCTATGGCACCAACGGCATCCCGGATCGCGATCAAAAGGTATTGCACTGCTGGGACGATGAGGCCGAGGTCTTGGCGCTCATTGGCGAACTGGCCGCTGATCCCGCGATCGATTTGGTGGCGGTGACGCCGCACTGGGGCGACGAGTACAATGCCAACCCTAACACCGCGCAAAAACGCTTGGCCAAAAAGTTCGCCGACGCTGGCGCGTCGATCATCTTCGGCTCGCACCCACATGTTACGCAGCCCTGGGCCAAGCTCATCGCTGCCGACGGCCGCGAGGTGTTTGTTATCTATTCCCTAGGAAATTTTGTCTCGGGGCAAACCGCCTTGGCGCGCAAGTCGACCTTGCTGGCCTACGTGGGCATCCACAAATCCGCGATGGGCACCGTGGTTACCGGCGTCAAGTACGTGCCCCTCTACATGAATAAAAAGGAGGGCGTGCGCGCGCTCGAGGCCATCGACCGCGGCAACTCGTCTCCTGACAGTCGCACCCTTACCACGTCGATGTACGGGCTGGCCAACCTGCTAGATCCCGAGGATGCAGCCCTCGGGGCCTTAGGCCTTCAAACGCCGTGTCCCGCGCCGTAGGGCGGCGGCCACCGGCGGCACGCTATTCTAAATCGTCGTCTTTGCCGCGCGGCACTAAGTCGTATTTGCGCAGCAGCTCGCGCAAGTGCTTGCGGTCGATCTGAGCCTCGCGCGCCGCGGCCGACAAGTTACCGGCATGGCGGCGAAATAGGTCTTCGATGTATTCGCGCTCGAAGTGCTCGACGAGTTGGCCCTTGGCCTCTTTGAACGGCAGGTCGGTGCGGATGCCGACCCCGGCTCCGCCGCCCTGGGCGACGCCTTGGTTTAACACCTCGTCATCGACATGGATGGTGGGGCCACGCGCCAGCAAACACGCGCGCTCGATGGCGTTGCGCAGCTCGCGCACGTTGCCCGGCCAATTGTGGCGCTTGAGCTTGGCCATGTCTTCGGGTGCGACCCCCAGGCCCGGGCGGATCTGCTGGATAAAATGGTTGATGATGAGCTCGATGTCGGCGCCGCGGTCGCGCAGCGGCGGCACGCCCACCTTAACCACCGCGAGCCGGTAATAGAGGTCTTCGCGAAACTGCTTCTTCATGACCTCGGCGCGCAGGTCGCGATTGGTCGCCGCGACGACGCGCACGTCGATTTTCTCGTAGGTGCTGGCGCCGACTTTTTTGACCTGGCGCTTGTCGAGCGCGCGCAGCAAGGAAGGCTGCATGTCGATCGCCATCTCGCCGATTTCGTCGAGAAAGATCGTGCCGCCGTTGGCCTCTAAGAAGGCGCCCTTGCGATCGGCAATCGCCCCGGTAAACGAGCCCTTGATGTGGCCAAAGAGCATGCTCTCGATGAGTTCGCGCGGCACCGAGCCGCAGTCGAACACCACAAAGGGGCCATTCTTCCGCGACGAGTGATTGTGGATCTCCTCGGCAATAAGCTCTTTGCCGGTGCCGGTCTCACCTTCGATTAGCACGGTGGCGTTGGTCGGCGCGATGTCTTCGAGCAGGCCAAACATCTGGCGCATCTTGGTCTCGCCGCCGACGATCGAGCCAAACGACTGCTTGGCCGAAGGCTCAGGCTTGACCGCCTCTTCGACCGGCAGAAATTTGATCACGGTCTTGCCGAGCTTGATCTCGGCACCAAAGCCGATAGCGATCTTTTCTATGCGCGAGCCGCTGAGAAAGCTGCCGTTGCTCGAGCCGCAATCGGTGACAATGACTTCTTCGTTCACCATCTCGGCGGTGAGGTGGCGGCGCGACACGGTTTCATCGCTGAGCACGAGCTCGCACTCCGAGGACTTGCCAATGGTCACCGGCGAGTCCCCGAGCTGAATCTGATCGCCGCGATCGGGGCCCTTGATGACCAAAAACACGCCGCCCTTGTGTTGGCGCGTAAACGTCATGTCGCCGTCTAAAATGACGGAGGTCGCTTCGGTTCGCTCGATTGACATAGGCTCCTGGTCTCAGCATCTTAGCGTTGCCCGGTTTAGCGTGTCCATGACGCCGGGCGGCGATAGTGGCCGGTGCGCACCGAATCTCGGCGTTCGCGTCGTGGTCAGCGTGCCACGTCGGCGCTGCACCGATTGTCCTACATCGGCAACGGCACCAAATCTACGAGCGCGGTCGCGGCTAAGGCGCTTTGGGCAGCGTCGGAATCTGCACGTCAAAGCTTGGACCGGAAAACCCAATCGCGGCGGCGATCGCAAGAAAGAGCGCGGCCACCAACAGTGCCAACGCCCATCGCGGCGCCGAGGCAAGGCGCGTCGCGATCGAACGCCGCACGACGACGGCCCCAGTCATCATGCTGTGGCTAACGCCCGCGAGCGACCTCGATGGTTCGCCACGCGGCGCGCCACTTGCGCTGGCACTGTTTGGGGGTGGCGCGGTGGTGCGCGGATTGGGGCCCTTGGGCGAGGGCTCATGGCGGCCGCCGTCGGAGCTCGCGGCGTCACCACGGCTACCACCACTGCTCGCTGCGGGCGGCGCAATCAGGATGCCGGTGTCCTCCCCAATTGGGAAGCTCGCACCCGCGGGGATGGGCGGCGGTGCGGAGACGCGGCCCCGCGGCGGCGCCTTGGCGCTATCGGACGGCAACAGCGAGGTGAGCTCGACGCCGGCGAAGGGATTGCCCTCGCGGCGAGGCGGTGGACGGGCGGCAATCAGCGCGGAATCGGTTTGCAGCACCCGGTCGTCGTCATCGTCGCGGTCGGCAAAGGCATAGAGATCCGTCCCCGACTGATGGGCCGCGGTTTTCTCGGGCAAGTCGCCATTGTCATTAAGATCGCGCCATTTGCCCGCCGGCCCGCAAACTACCTCGAGGTGTGGCGCGAGGTCGCTCGCGGACATCATAAAGCCATGGCGATGCGCGACCTTGAGCAAGGCCTCTTGGAATTCCGAGGCGGTCTGAAACCTCGCATCTGGATCGAGGCTGAGCGCCTTGAGCATGAGCTTGTCGAGATCGGCGGGCAGGCCGCTGGCCTTGCGCGAAACCAGCGGAATCGGCTGCGCATACATATCGTCGACGCTCGCGGTGAGCGCGGTGTTGACAAAAAGCTTCTCGCCCGCAAGCATTTCATAGAGACAGACCGCGACCGCATACAGATCGCTGCGGCGGTCGATAGGTGCCGAACGCGCCTGCTCGGGCGACATGTAGCCAATCTTGCCCTTGACGCGATAGAACACGCTGTTGTGCGACGCCGCCTTGGCAATCCCGAAATCCGTGACCTTGACCTCGCCTGAGGCCGACACGAGGATGTTTGACGGCGAGATATCGCGATGAATGATGCCGAGCGGTTTGCCCTCGGGATCGCGCTTGTCGTGGGCATAGGCGAGCGCCGAGAGCACCTCGCGCGCGATTTGTAGCGAGGCGCCTACCGACAGGCGGCTGCGGCGACGCTTGGCCTTTTTAAGCAGCGTGCGCACATCAGCGCCGGCAACGTATTCCATGACGATGAAATATTCGCGGCCGGCGTTTACGAGGTCGATGGTCTGGACAATATTGGCGTGATCAAGCCCCGCGGTGAGCTTGGCCTCTCGCAAAAACAGATCAATAAACTCGGGCTGTTCGGTGTATTCGGGCAGCAATTGCTTTAGCACCACCGGGCGATCAAAGCCGCCGGCGCCGCGCTTGACCCCGCGGTAGATCGCGCCCATGCCGCCTTCGGACAAGAATTCTTGGACCTCGTAGCGGTCTTGGTAGGCGCCGGGCGGCATCACTGGATTGGCCATGAACAGCGGATAATGTACCATCGTTGCGTGGCCGACCGAAGTTTTGCAGGGCCAGGAAATCCCCGCTATCCCGCGGCGGCATGGCACGCGCGCGTCACCGCGCAGAGGGCCAAGGCAAGGCAGGGCGTGGCGCACCTAGCGGAGGTCACGACGAGGGGAGAGGGCGCGCTCGCGGCACAAGCCGAGGTGATGGCGCGGAGGCAAACAACCTGGCTGCAAGCGACGCAGGCGTATAAATCGCGACAAGCCATCGCGACGCGCGCTTGGCAGCTAGCGCTTGCCGCCGTCACGCGCGCGCACGCGGCCGAGGCGATGGCGCAAGCTGAGGCCGGCCGCCGCCTGGCGTCGGCTGAGAGCGCAACGCACCGCGAGCATTTGATCGCCGCGGGACAACGCCTTGCGCGCGCCAACGGCGCGGTGGATGCGGTGGCGGCGAATCGCGAGCAGTGGCAGCAGGCGAGGCTGCGCGCCGCGTCGCGCAAGCAGCAGGATGGTTAATGGGCGGCTCGCGTGGCGCCTCGCCATGCCTGCTACCTATGTAAGCGCGCGGCCGGCACGTCGGGCCGATGTGGTCTCAGGTATGCGCGCCCCAGCGCCTGGGCAAATCTGCGTCACCAGTAGAGTTTTTAAAGCGAGTCGCGTAAGCTCGTAGATGATGCGCCGCATCTCGCTTCGACTCGAACGCGAATCTCAATGGGCCGCGATGTACGACGCACGGCTCAAGCGCGTCCGTGTGCCAAGCCTGGCCCAAACCGGCGAGGCCGTGCAATTTGGCCAGGCGATGCGCCTCGACATTGAATTGGGGACGAGCGGCACCGTGGTCGTTTTGCGCGGGCTTGTGATCGAAGAGGTGACGGAAGAGGCTCCCCTCGATCCCGTCGGCGGCATCGTCCAAGACGGCGCGAGCCCGGATACCGCGCCGCTCGGCATGCCCGCGCCCGCGGGTGGCGATGCGGTCGCCGCGGAGGCCTTGGCGCCCGTCACCTACACGATTCTCGAAATTTCGCCCATCGATCGCGATAAGGTAAGCCACCTCCGCGCGTTTTTGCGTGGCGCCTTGCTCAACCTGCGGCGGCGGCGGCGTGTGATGGTTAGGTTGCCGGTGGTATTTCGCGGCATCGACGGGCTGGTCGAAACGTTCTCGCGAGATATCAGCGAAGAGGGCATGTTCGTGTATTCGCAGAGCCTGTTGCCGGAAAAAACCAAGCTCCAGCTGCAAGTACGGTTTCCGGACGGCGGCGAGGCCATCCTCGACGCCTTCGTGGTCTACGTGGTGCGGCCAGAACGCGAGGCTCAACCGGGCATGGGCCTCCGCTTCGAACTCACGACGCCAGCCGCGAGCGAGGTGTTGCCGACGCAGATTGCATGCGTCGAAAAGGCCCTGCACGAAGGCAGCCTTGCCGACGAATACTACTGAGAAAAGGCGTCCGCGCCCGAGCCGACGGGTCGCGGCCGCCGAGGCGTCGGCGTTTGTGTGGCGCAAGGGCGTGCAGCTCGCGGACACCGCGCTTTGGTGCGACGCGCGGCGCGCGCAGGCGATCTGTTTTCTCTCCCATGCGAGCGTGGGCCGCCAACCTGCGCACCAACAGCTCATCGCGACGCCGACGACCTTGGCCTTGCTTGGTGGCGCTGAGGTGCTGGGCGATGGGCACCTCGCGGTGCCGTATCGAAAACGATTCACGCTCGGCACCCTGCAGCTAGAGCTGGTGCCTAACGGTCATGGGTTTGGTACCGCGGCGCTGTATGCGACCGCGCCGACGCGCCGCGCGCTCTATCTCGGACGACCACGCGCAACGCCAAATTGGTGGGGCGAGGAGGCGGAGATACGGCCTGTCGACGCCTTGTGCCTCGATGTTGGCGAAGGGCTGGCGGAGGTGGCCTCGCCGCCGATTGGCGCGTGCTTGGCGAATTTGGCGCAGGCGATCGCAGATAGCGCCGCGCACGAGGTCGTCGTCGTGTGTGCCACGTTGCTGATCGCGTACGAGGTGGCAAATGGCTTGAGCGCGCTCGGGATGACGGTGGTTATGCCCAAGGCGTTGCGGCGGTCGGGCTTGACGTTGGCAACGCCTGGCACGGTGACGGGCGCGCAGCCCCAAGTCGCAATGGCGTTGGCCTCACGCGCCCAGGCGCACGACAAGCGCCCGAGGTTTCATGTGGGCCCAGGGACCGGCCATGGCGCTGCGCCTTGGCGCTGGACCGAGGCCCTAACCCGCGATGAACTCGTCGCGATGGTCGAGCGCGCGCGTCCGCGCGAGTTGTATTTAACCGGCGCGGGCGCCATGGCGGCACATGCGACCGTTGGCCTGTTGGGCGCGAGGTCGTCGACGGTGCTTGCGCCGCCGTGGCAGATGAGCCTACGTTTGTAAGCCATGGCGCGTTATGTAAGAGTCGCCAATCGGCGCGCCGAGGGCGCGCTGGGCCTGGCGTGGCGCGTGCCGCTCTGCTTGCTCATCTGGCTGTCGTGGGCGGCGCCGCTGGGGAGCGCGGCGGTCGCCATCGCGTGGCTGCGCGGGCAGGCACGAGAGCTGCCCCAGCCGCCCGATTTGGCGAGGTGGGTGGCGCAGGCGCCACAGACGTCGCACCTGCGCGCGCGCGACGGGACCGAGCTGATGGAGCTGCCATTTGATGTCGCGGGGGAGATTGGCTTTCGCACAGTAGTCCGTTATTCGGACATTCCAACCAGCCTGCGCGATGCGCTATTGGCCGCCGAAGATCAGCGCTTCTTTAGCCATCGCGGCGCTGACTTCACCGCGATTGCGCGCGCGGGGTGGGACAACTATCAGGCCCAGCGCGTGGTCTCGGGGGCCTCAACGATCACGCAGCAAGTGGCTCGCAATCTAATCCCCGAGCTCGGGCGCGAGCGCAGCCTAGCGCGCAAGGTCAAAGAAATCTTGATGGCGCGGCGCCTCGAGCGCGTTGCGAGCAAGGAGACCATCTTCGCCGTGTATGCCAACTACGTGTTTCTCGGCGCGCGCTCGTATGGCGTCGCGGCGGCGGCGCGAACCTATTTCAACAAGCCCCTCGCGGCGCTCAGCGTGACCGATGCGGCGCTCCTGGCGGGGTTGGTGCAAGCGCCAAGTCGGCTCGATCCGACGCAGCATCCCGCCGCCGCGCTGGCGAGGCGCAACGAGGTCCTGCGGCGCATGGCCGAGCTTGGTACGCTGCCGTCGGACGCACTCATGGCGCTGCAGGCGGCGCCGCTGGGGCTGCGGTTGGTGCCGCGAGCGGCGGGCGAGGCGGCCCCATGGGCGAGCGAGCTTGCGCGCAAGTGGCTCATGGCAAATCACGCCGAGGCGGTGGCTCGCGGCGGGCTGGTGGCCATTGTTTCGGTTTCGCCTGCACGCGAACTTGTCGCGCAACAGACGGTCGTGCAGTACATGCGCGGCCTCGCTGCGGCGTCTCGCCAACCCGATCAGGCCGACCCGCCGCAGGCCGCGGCGTTGGCGTGGAATCTCACGACCGGCTATGTCGAAGCGCAAATTGGTGGCACCAATTTTTCTGCCAGCGAATTCGATCGGACCTCGATGGCGTGTCGCCAACCGGGCAGCGCGTGGAAAACGGTTACCTATGCGGCGGCGCTCGAGCGCGGCGCGATCACCCCCGCGACGCCGCTGCGCGACGCGCCGATTACGTCGTATGACGCCGATGCCCAGCAGGCGTGGAAGCCGGCCTCGGGCTCGACGTATCGCGGCGTGGCGCTGGCACGCGACGCGTTCGCGTGGTCGCTTAATGCGCCCGCGATCGACGTCTTTGACCGCGTCGGCGGCCAAGTCATTATTGACTACGCGCGGCACTGGGGCCTAACCAGCGAGATTTCGCCCTTGCGCCCGATGGCGCTCGGCGCGTCGTGCGTGCGCATGCACGAGCTGCTCGCGGTCTACGCCGCCATCGCACGCGATGGCGCCCGCTTTACCCCGAGCCTGGTAGTTGAGGTCAGCCGTGGTGACGAGCGCCTCCACGACGTTACCTCGGCCTTTGACCCGTGGACGCCCATCTCGCGGCGCTTGGACGCCTTGGCGCAGCCGCCATCGCGGGCCCAGGTGATGTCGCCCCAGACGGCCTTTCTCATGCGAAGCCTATTGATTGCGGTAGCGGCCCACGGCACCG
The DNA here is from genome assembly GCA_016716835.1 of Myxococcales bacterium. Taxonomy (NCBI): domain Bacteria; kingdom Pseudomonadati; phylum Myxococcota; class Myxococcia; order Myxococcales; species Myxococcales bacterium. Next base: position 172,408 of record JADJUW010000003.1, read on the forward strand.
CCGCCGCGGTGCCCCATCACGGCGCGGTCTTCGCGGGCAAGACCGGCACCACCAACGACAACACCGATGCGTGGTTTCTCGGCTTTACCCAGCGTGAGGCGAGCGGCGTATGGATTGGCTACGACGATGCCGCGCAAACGTTGGCGGCGAGGCAGGACGGCGCTCATGCCGCCTTGCCGCTTTGGCTGCGCCTGGCTGCGTGGTCGCCCCCGGCGGCGTCGCGCGATGCCATTTTGGGGGCATCGCCGCCTGGCGTCGCACGCTACCGCATCGATCCCGAGACCGGGTTGTTAGCCGGGGCGGGCGTGATAGGTCGCGAGGTGTGGTTGTTGGGGCTCACCGCGCCCACGGAAACCTCCGATGGCGTTGGCGCGCTCGGGGTAGATGGCGCGCGCACGTCGACGGAGTTTTAGGGGCGCTACGGCACGAAGAGCGAGTCGCCGGCGAGCAAAAATAAGTTCATGTCGGGTCGGTCGCCGGTCGCGAGCAAGTCGTAGACGAGCGGAATATTGCGCACCTTGCCAGACTTGGCGTCGCGCCGCATCAACGTCATCTTGTTGCGATCGGCAAAACGCGTAAAGCCCCCCGCGAGCGCGACCGCCTCGGCGACGGTAACGTACTGCGCCGATGTGAAAATCCCAGGCCGCACAACCTCGCCGGAAATCGTGAAGCGATAGCTGTTGACCTCGCGCACCGAAACGGTGATCTCTGTGCCCTCGAGCTTGACGTAGTCTACGAGGCGCTTCTGGATGGTGGTCTTGAGCGACGACGGCGTCTCGCCGCTGGCCACCAAATCGCCAATTAACGGCATGGTGATCGTGCCATCGGGCCGCACGGTGGCATCGGTGGTGAGCGCCGAATTCTCCCACACATTGATGTAGACTTGGTCGCCTACGCCCAGCACGTATTCGGCGCGCCGCGGATCGGGCTCTTTATCATACGGATAGTCAGGCGCTCGTGGCTTGCCACAGCTGGCGAGCACGACCATCGCGACAAACAGGCTCATCCAAGTCGAGCGCGAGACACGTGGGTTGCGTTGCATGCCGCCATAGTAGCCCAATCTCGCGTGATCAGGCCCGGTGGTGCGGGCTAAATACCGTTGCGCGTGGAGCGCATCGACTCGAGCGCAATGCGGTGGAAATTGGAACAACCCACCGTGGGATCGCAGCCGACGCCGTTGGCGGCGGCGCCGCCAGGGCCGAACTGCAGGATATCCGAAGCCGTGGCGCCCGCTGGCAGCTTCTCCGCATTCTCGAGCCACGAGACCTCGACTCGAATTTTAAAGGTCGAGTTGGGCGGATCGCCGATGATCAAGGTCATGCCCTGATAGATCGCCTGAATCACGAACGTCGTGTTGCGGCCATCTCGCAGCGAGGGCGTTGAAAAGGGCCCGGTTGAACCCAACGACGTCGCGGGCGCGGTGCGAATCTCCTCCATGACCGACTTGGTGAAGGCGACCGCTTCCGAGCTCTGGGCCGCGGTGGCGTTGCCGCGCGTGATGGCGACGTTGAGCGAGAGCAGGCCGGCCAGCGCCACCATCGTGAGCGCCAGCGTGACCAGGATCTCGATCAGCGTGAAACCGTCTTGGCGGTGGTTGCGCAGCGAAGCGAGCGATACGGTCATAAATGCGCTTTCTAATTGTTGGGGGTAAAGGTCGCGAAGCTGCCGCCGAGGTCGACGTTGCTCATGCAGCCATTGCTGCCGGCGCCGAGTTCACTCATGCCACGCTGCGCGTAATTGGGGCAATCGGCAACGGCGCCGGTTCCCGAGGGATTGCCAACCTCCCATTCGATGCGGGCCGTGGCGTTGTTGGGGCCAAACCCGGTCGACCGGATCACGACGCGACCGTCAGAGTCGGTGCCGAGAAAGCCACCGACCGTGGCGTCCCACACCGCCTGCGGGTCGGTTTGATTGTTAAGCACCAAGACCTCATAGCGCGCCTGTTGATCGGCGGCAAAATAGCTGTTGCAATCAGAGTCGCCGTCTTCGGCGCAGGCTGGTTGATTGTTTGAAGGAATTGAGTCAATGAGGCTATCGCGCGCCGTGCCAAACCACACCTGCCAATGGTCCGTATCCGAGTAGTTTGAGTGCAAGACCGACATCGCCGCGACGGCGCCCGATTCCGCGGCATAGAGCGCGATGACTTTGGCGCGATCCGTACCGGTTGATGCGATATTGCTCTGGACAGACATGGCAGCGATGCCGGCGACGCCGATCAGCGAGGCCACCACAATCACCGCGATGACGATGATATTGCCGCGTTGCGACGCCAGCTTATCGTCGCTGTGAGAAGGTTGATCTATGTGACGAAAAAAAGCCATTAAGCCCCCGATACCGTTTTATTTTCGCACGGATTCGGCGGCCGCGTCACGACCAAACGTTGTGCTCCACGGGGCCTACATCGCCTACAGGTAGGGCGACGTCGCCGTCGCATGTGGCGCTTATTTAATCGCCTTGATGGGGTTTCCGTCGACATCAAGCTCGACAAAGGCGCGCTTGCCCAGGGCGCCGGTCTTGGCCGCATGCAACAACGCAGCCCGCAGGGTAACTGGCTGGCCATTCATTTCCCACGCGACACCCGTGCCCTCGACACGCCGCTTCATGAGCGCGTCGCCGTCGCCAACCACCAAAACGACCGCGGCCCCGGGTTTGAGGTGGGTCTTGGCGGCCTTGGCCACGCTGGCGGCGGTGAGGCTACGCAGCGTCTCAGCATACGATTTATAGGTATCGAGCGGCAAGCCAAAATAGACGAGGGTGCTGTACATGCCGAGCGCCGAACGCCCGGTTTCAAAGCGACCGGGAAAGCCATAAATTTCGCTCGACAGCTCGCGGGTCAATTCGTCAGCCTTAATGGGCGCCTTGCCCGACACAAAGCCGGTGAGCTCGTTTTGGAGCTCGACGAGGCTCTGATACGTCGCATCGGCGCGCACCGAGGCACCCGCCGTGAAGCGGCCGAGTCCTCGCCAATACGTAAATGCCCCGCGCGCGCCGTAGGCATAGCCCTTATCCTCGCGCAGGTTCATGTTGATGCGACTAGAAAACGAACCGCCAAAAATCGACGCCGCAATGCTGGTGGCGGCATAATCTTTGGCCTGTCGACGAGGCCCGAGATGGCTAAATGAAACCTGCGATTGCGCCGCGCCCGGGACGTGCACGAAATAGATGGTGCCAGTTGGCATGGCCGCGGGCTTGGCGACAGGAAGCTTGGGCGCGCTGCCCGCAAAGGCCGCCATGCGTTCATCGCCAAAAGCGCTGCGAACCTGCGCCTCGGTTAAGTCGCCGACGACAAAGAGGCGCGCGCCCGCAGGCTTTAACCATGTCTGATGAAAGGCGACGCAGTCTTCGGGCGTGATGGCGGCGATCGAGGCTTCCGTGGAAAAGGCCGCCAATGGGTTTTGCGGGCCGATGATGAGGCCCGCCCCAATTCGTGCCGCGATGCGATCAGGCGCGCCCTTGCTCTGCTTGATGCTCTCCTTGGCGCGGGTGAGGAGCCGCGCCATATCGGCGCTGGCAAAGGCTGGATTTTGCAACGCATCGGCAAACAGCTCAAAGCCCGCGTCAAAACGCGTGCTCAAGATGTCGAGCGATAGCCCCATCGTTTCGCGGCCGGCGTAGCCGCCAATTTGCGCCGCGATGTCCGCGACGGCCTCGCTAAACGCCAGCGTATCGCGCGTCTTGGTGCCTTCGGTCAAGGCCTGCATGCAGATGCCGGCCAGACCGCGCTTCGCCGCGGGCTCGGCGAGGCTGCCGCCATCAAATTCCAAATCGATCGAGATCAGCGGCAGGTTATGCTGCTCGATAAGGTAGACGTTCATCCCATTGCTTAGGCGGAACGTATTCATCGCGGGCAGCTGAAACGGCCGCTCGGCCGAGGCACCGGGCTGTGACTTGCGAAAGGGCTCGTCGGGAAATGCGAGTTCTTGGGGGGCTGGTGGCACATATGCCGCCTCGCCTGGCGTGGGCGCGGCGCCGTCGGGGCGCGAAGCAGTGGTGGTCATGGTGTTGGTTCCGTTGCCGTGTTTGCAGCCCGCGGTGCCCGCGAGCATGGCCGCGCCGATAAGCAGGCTGCGAACCGCGTAAGATGGATGCGACATGGTTAGTTGGCTCCTGGAGAGGTAATGACGGTGAGGCGGGTGGCGTCGGTGAGATAGGCCGCGGCCGTGGCGCGGATGCCTTCGACGGTGGCGTCCTGGTAGCGCGCCAGATCGCGGGCAAAGCCGTCGGGCGTGCCTAGCATTTGGTTATAGCCTTGCAGTGCCTCGGCACGGCCGAGAAACGATTGCAGGCGGGTCGCATTGACCATTTCGAGGGTCGCCAGGGTGCGCGCACGCTCGCGCGCGGCGATTGGCTCATTCCGCACGCGCTCGATTTCTTCATCGATAATAGCCATCGCCTTTTTGGCGTCGGCGCCGCCGGCCAATTGCACGTTGACAACAAAGACGCTCGAGTGCCGCATGCTTTGTTGGTAGGCGACGACGCTCGTGGCGAGCTTGCTCTCGACGACGAGGCGGCGATACAGCCGGCCCGTTCCGGCTTGCGCCAAGGTGTCGGCGAGAATATCGAGCTCGGCGTCGCCTGGCTCAAACCTGGCAGGCGTGTGCCATGCATAGCGAATATCGACTTGCTTGGCCAAGGCATCCGAGAGCTCAACGGTTTGGGCGGCTTGCTTAGGGATGGCCCGCTTGTGGCGGGTGGGCTTCTCGCTGCGTGGAAACGAGCCAAACCATTTTTCAATGAGCGCCTTGGCGACAGCCGGTTCGAAGTCTCCAGCGAGCACGAGCGTGGCGTTTGAGGGTACGTACCACGCCTTAAAAAAGCCGACGACGTCGGCGAGCGAGGCGCCTTCTAGATCTTCGTGGCGTCCAATGGTCATGAATTTGTGCGGATGGTCGGCGTCATAGAGCGCCGCATAGGTCGCCAGCAGCGTCTTGCCGTACGGCTGGTTATCGTAGCGTTGGCGCCGCTCGTTGCGCACGACATCGACCTGATTGCGAAAGCTGGTTTCGCTGAGCATTGGCAACAGGTACGCCATGCGGTCGCTTTCGAGCCATAGCGCGGTTTCGAGTTGATTAGACGGCACAATCTCGTAGTAGTTGGTGCGATCGGTGTTGGTTGAGCCGTTGACCGAGCGTGGCCCTGCACCGGCGTTTGAGAGCACCTCGAAGTGACGATCGGCGCCAACGTGAGTCGAACCCTGAAACAACATGTGCTCGAACAAGTGGGCAAACCCGCTCTTGCCGACGACTTCGTCACCTGATCCAACGTGGTACCAAACGTCGACCGTGACCAGCGGCATCGAGCTGTCGGGCGCCAAGATGACCTCGAGGCCGTTGGCAAGCATATACTTTTCGTGGGGGATGTTTGGCGCCTTGGGCGCCGCCGTCGCCCTTGGCGCGTCGGCGGTGGCGCTAGCGGCCAAGCAGAGTAGCGCGCCGCTTAAGGCGATGAGGGTCGTGGCGACAGCGCGCCTGGCTTTAGAAGATGTGGTGCAAATCATGGTTTCTCCAGCAAACTGCAATGCGCGGAGCATATAGATCTGCGGCCAAAATAGGCACGCCGACGGTGCGATTTCGGAGCCAAACCGCTAGTGAATCGAGCGCCCGCTCGACGGCAGGGCAGGTGCCGGCAGCGTCACGTTTAGCTGGTGCGCGCCAATCTGCATGGTGGCGTCATCGACGCGCTCCATCCACACGAGAATTTGCTTTTGGCCGTGTTCGTCGGCGACCACCAGCACCCGCTCAACCTGCGCCAACGTTGCATCGCCAAACATGGTGGCGAGGTCCTCGCCAAACGACGGCCAGAAGGCCGGCAACGCGGTCGAACTCAGAGACATGCCCACCATCGATTCAATTCGCCCTAAGACAAAGATGGAAAATGCGTCATTGGCGGCGGAGATCGTGCCGTTTGCGCCCACCATAGCCAGGGGCAGCCGACAGCGGCGGAAGCCACGCGACGTCAGGTCGAGCTGATCGACGGGGCTGACTTCGATCGCGCCGCGGCTGACGCGTGGCTGGCGCGCGCGAAGGCCCATCATGTCCATGGCCGTCTTGAGTTCGTATTGAAACTGGGCGCAATCGTGGTGGCGATCCGTTGGCTTCTTGGCGAGCGCGTGCAGGATGAGCCGATCGAGCGCGGGGTCGACGCCGGCAACGAGGGTCGACGGCGCCGCGGGTGGGCGCTCGAGATGACCGCGCAAGATTTCTTCGACGCTGCCTTCCCATGGCACCCGGCCGCAGATCAGCTCGTAGAGCAAGATGCCAAGCGAATAGACATCGCTGGCAGGGGTTGGCTGTTCGCCGCGAATCCGTTCGGGCGCGATGTATTGCGGCGTGCCCGATAACGGTCCATCAGATTTGCCGCTTAAGCGGCGCGCCAAGCCAAAATCGAGCAGCTTGGCGACGCGTTGTCTGCGCCGCTGCGTCGTCACCTCGGTGATCAAGATGTTTTCGGTTTTGATGTCGCAGTGCACGATATCGCGCTGATGAATATGATGGAGGGCATCGGCGACTTGCATGACGATGTCGCAGGCAAAGCGGATCGAAAGCCGTTTCTCGCGATGCAGCATGCGGTGCAGCGGCTCGCCGTCGACGAGCTCCATCACCATGTACATGCCCATGTCAGGGTCGTCGCCGAAGTCAACGACGTGCGCGATGTTGAGATGCGAGAAGCTGCTGGCGATCTTCGCCTCGCGAAAGAACATGTCGCGCGCCCCGGGGGTGCCGGCGACTTGCTCCATCATGATCTTAAGCGCGAACTCGTTTTCTAAGTGTTGGTGGCGCACGCGATAGACGCGCCCCATGCCGCCCTGCGCGATGCGTTCGAGCACCACGTATTTGCCGCCGATGATGCGTTGCTTGGACTGGGTATGCAGCGGGGGCAACGCGGTGCCAGAGCCCTCCGCAACCATCTGCGGGCCGAAGTCAAACTCGCGTTCGTCGGCGTGTGGGTCGGCGACGGCCTCGAGCGCCGGTGGCTCGGCCTCGATCGTCACCTCGCCAGGAGGCGCGTCGTTCGCGTTTGCTGGACGGTTGTCGCTCACCAATGACAATCATATCGGCAACGACGCGGTGGGCGAAACCTATTTCCAGCCTAGATTCAAATCTACATGCGCGGTGATGTGGGCGAACGCGTTCAGCGAGCCACGTCCGACTGAGCGCGTCATTCGCGTAAGCCGTCGAATTTGCCTACTAACGGATCGCCTTGTACTTAAATCGCGTCGGCTTGTCGGCATCGGCACCCATGCGGCGGCGGCGATCGGCTTCGTAGTCTTGGAAGTTACCTTCGAACCATTCGATGTGGCTGTCGCCCTCAAACGCCAAGATGTGCGTCGCGATGCGATCGAGAAACCACCGGTCGTGGCTGATGACCACCGCACAACCGGGAAACTGCAACAGGCCATCTTCGAGCGCGCGCAAGGTGTCGACGTCGAGGTCGTTGGAAGGTTCGTCGAGGAGCAAGACGTTGCCGGCGGTGCGGATCATCTTCGCGAGGTGGACGCGATTGCGCTCGCCGCCCGAGAGCTGGCCAACCAATTTTTGTTGGTCGCCACCGCGAAAGTTAAAGCTCGACACATAGGCGCGCGAGTTGATGCTGCGCTCGCCGAGAATCATGTTGTCGAGGCCGTCGGAGATTTCTTCCCATACGTTTTTATCGGCCGAGAGCGAATCGCGGCTTTGGTCGACGTAGCCAAGCTTGACCGATTCGCCAACCTTGAGCGTGCCTTTGTCGGGTTTTTCGACGCCCATAATCATGCGAAACAACGTCGTCTTGCCGGCGCCGTTGGGGCCAATCACGCCGACGATGCCGCCTCGCGGCAGCTTGAAGTTGAGGTTGTCGATGAGCAAACGTTCGCCGAACGATTTGCTGACGCCCTCGGCGATGACGACGTCGTTGCCCAGGCGCGGCCCAGGTGGAATGTAGATTTCCAAGGTTGGGTCGCGCTTGTCGTTTTGCGATTCGCTGACCATTTCATCGTAGCGCGAGAGGCGGGCCTTGCTCTTGGCGTGACGCGCCTTGGCGGACGAGCGCACCCACTCGAGCTCGCGGAGCAGCATGCGTTGGCGCGCGGATTCTTGTTTCTCTTCGTCGGCCAGGCGCTTGGCCTTGTGCTCGAGCCAGGTCGAGTAGTTGCCCTCGAACGGATGGCCCTCACCTCGGTCGAGCTCCAAGATCCATTTGGCGACGTTGTCGAGAAAGTAGCGGTCGTGCGTGATGGCCACCACGGTGCCTGGAAAATCTTCCAGCGTCTTTTCGAGCCATTGCACCGATTCGGCGTCCAAATGGTTCGTCGGTTCGTCGAGCAGCAGCATGTCGGGCTTGGAGAGGAGCAGGCGCGCCAACGCGACTCGGCGGCGCTCACCACCCGAGAGCTTGGTGACGTCGGCGTCGCCATCGGGGCAGCGCAGCGCGTCCATGGCGAGCTCGACCGTGTGGTCGAGGTCCCACAGATTTTGCGCTTCGATCTGATCTTGCAGGCGCGACTGCTCGTCCATCACTTTTTGCATCTGCGCGTCGGTTAGGTCGTCGCCCAGCTTGGCAGTAACCTCTTCGAACTTGGCGAGCAGCGCGCGTTGCACCGCAACGCCTTCGTCGACATTCTCGCGCACGGTCTTGTTTGGATCGAGCTGCGGCTCTTGCGGCAGGTAGCCAATCTTGACGCCGTCGGCCGCCCACGCCTCGCCGGTAAAATCCTTGTCGACGCCCGCCATGATGCGCAGCAGCGTTGACTTACCCGCGCCGTTGTTGCCGAGCACGCCGATTTTGGCGCCGGGATAAAACGAGAGCCAGATACCTTTGAGGATCTCGCGCTTCGGTGGCACCACCTTGCGCAGATCTTTCATGACATAGACGAATTGTTGCGCCATTTGCGCGGAGTCTACTCATTGCGCGCGGGTTTGGAAGCGCAAGCGGCTAATTGCGCGCTGACGACGACACAGTAGCAGAATGTTCAATATAAACAATACGTTGAGATCGAAGCGCAGACTGGCAGCGTCGCACCGGATCACGATGAAGCGGCAGGGCGGTGGGGCATATATCTTCCTGCTCGCGGATCGGGTGCCGTAGGAGCAATGTGGCGCGGCGGCTGGCAGGCGGGTGCACATATCTTCCTGCTCGCGGATAGCGGCCCTCCGGAGCATTACGAGACCGCTGTGGTATCCACATCCTTCGGTGCTACCAACACCGAAGTGCAATCTACGCTCGCGGAAGAGACGTGCACCCACCGCCGCGCCGCCGCTTGCAGTGCTCCTTCATTTCAGCGTGGTTGCGATGCGTCAGCTAAACGCGTTCTGAGGGCTCGAGCGGCGCACGCCCTCTCGTGTTAGGCTCTGGGCGGTGGACGAGGTAGGGCGCTACTACGAGGAGTTGGCGCCCACGTACGATGCCAGTCGCTTTGGCAACAGCTATGGCGCTTTCATCGATCGCCGTGAGCGGACCATTCTAACCGCTTGGCTGCAAGGCGTGCCCGCTGCTGCCACGCTTGATGCGGGCTGTGGCACGGGCCGCATGTTGAGCTTGGCACAGCATGGGGTTGATGGCAGCGCTAACATGATCGACGTCGCGCGCCAAAAATGGCCCGATCGAGAGCTAGTGGTTTCAGAACTGCGGCGGCTGCCATATGCCGACGCAACGTTTGACGCGGTGATTTGCTTGCATGTGTTTATGCATTTACCGCGGCCGGAGGTCGCTGCGTGCGTCCGCGAATTTCGCCGCGTCATAAGACCAGGCGGCACCATTATCTTTGATGTGCCGGCGGCCGAGCGGCGGGCGATGACTGGGCGTCGCCGCGCGAGTTGGCACGGCAGCACGTCGTATGCCTTAAGCAAACTACGAGCGTTGGCGGCAGGCTTGGACGTTGCCGAGGTACAGGGCTTGCTGGCACTTCCGGTGCATCGCCTACCCTCGCGGTGGCGCGGGGCGTTGGTGGCCGTCGACGCGTGGTTGGGTGCTGTCGCGCCGCGGTTGGCAAGCTACTATCTCGTTAAGTGCCAGAAGCCTTTTGCGCCTCACGCCGCGCTATCTTTATGATCGCTCCGAGCGACTTCATTTCGGCGCTGCGCAAGGTCGGGCACGTGCTTCCGGCCGAGGGCCGCGCCTATGTGCGGCACGCGCAACGCCGCCTGCGCGACGAGTTCGCCGGGACTAAATTTGCTTCGCGCGCCGCGGCCACGAGGTGGCGCGAGGGCCTGACCTTGCAGCATGCACTCGCGCAGCCGCTTTATACAACGCCAAATCCCGAGCGCAAAATTCACAATATTGCGGTCGCCGCGCGCGCGGTTACAAGCATAAGCATCGCGCCGGGCGAGACATTTTCGTTTTGGCGCGCCGTCGGCAGGGCGACCGCGCGCCGCGGCTACCTGCGCAGCCGCAACTTAGTTGGCGGCGAACTGCGGCAAGAGCTTGGCGGAGGCATTTGTCAGCTCTCCGGCCTGCTTTATCATGTAGGCCTTACGCTGGGGTTAGGCATCGTTGAGCGCCATGCGCATAGCGTGGACCTGTATCAAGACGACAATCGCTTCACTCCGCTCGGCGCCGATGCCGCCGTGGTGTTTGGCTACAAAGATTTGCGGTTGCTAAACACAACCGAGGCGAATCTCGTGTTTGATGTGCGCTGCGAGGGACACGCGTTGATTGCGCGCGCCTTGGCAGATCGCGCGTTGTTGCCTACCCACATCGAATTTGTGCGAACGCGTGACGGCAGCGCCACGCGGGTGGTGGAAACGCGGCAACGCAGCGGCGAGGCCTGGCGCGTTATCGCGTGCGACGAATATCGCGTTGGCGTCTGAGTGCCAAGCCGAGGAGCGCCAAGACCGGCCACAGCAAGCCGGGCGCGTCGGTGGTGCCGCAACCACAGCCGGTGTTTTTTAGGTCTACATCGTCTGGAGGGGGCGGCGGTGGAGGAGGGGGCGGCGGCGGCTCAGCCGGCTCGTCGCACGCATCGCCGATGCCGTCGTCGTCGGTATCGAGCTGATCGTCATTGGCGTCCTGCGGACAGTTGTCGCCGCTGTCGGCGACGCCGTCTTCATCGCCATCCGCAACGCAGACGGTGGGCGCATTGGCGTCGCAGATCCAGCCGGCTTCGAGCGCGCAGGCCGTTGAACAGCCGTCGTTGTTGTCGGCGTTGCCATCATCGCAGGCCTCGTCGCCGTCGAGCGCGCCATTGCCGCAAAGCAGGGCGCAGGTGCTAGGCGTGCCAGCGCAGCCCCAGCCGGCTTCGATGGCGCACGTGGCCGAGCAGCCGTCGCCATCATCAATATCGCCATCGTCGCAGGCCTCGCCCGCGTCGAGCGCGCTGTTGCTGCACAACAGCGAACAGACGCTCGGGTTACCGTTGCACGCCCATCCGCTCTCAATCGCGCAAACGTCTGAGCAGCCGTCGCCTGATACTTCGAAGCCGTCGTCGCAATCTTCGTTGACGTGCTTGTTGCCGTTGGCGCACTGGCAGGCCGAGTTGGTGATGACGCGCACCACCACCGAGGAGGCGTTGGCGGGCGCCAAGCACATGGTAAATGAGGTGGCCGCAACATTGATGTGCTCGAAGAAGATGGAGCCACCGACGCCTGCGCTCGTGATATCGCCGCCCGTCGCGATGCTGACGGGTTGGAGCGAAGCGCTCGGGTGCGGATTAGCGACCGCCAAGAAGCTGGCCTGCGGCACCTGCACGGCATTTGAGTACACGCTGAGCGTTTCGCCCGGATCGACGCCGACGACTTCGAGGTCAAAGCGAATAACGGTTTGGTCGTAGGTCAGCGTGAAGCATGCGGGTGCGCCGCCGCCGCCCGGCGTTTGCAGTTGATAGCCCGTCACGCCGCTCTCGGTGACCACCGTCGGCGTGGTGCTGAGCGTAACGCCGCACATGTCGCCGTAAGTCCCGTCGACGGGCACAAAGAAGTTGGCGCAGATGACCTGCGCATGGGCGGTTTGTGGCGCGCCTACGAGCAGCACCGCGCCCAGCAAGATCCAAGGTCGAATCGCCCAGGCGGCGCCGCGGCATAGTCGCTGGAAGGTGGAACCGTGCGTCGAGGACATCAAGCCATCCTACGCTAATTGTCGAAAACAGACACCTCGTGCGCTGGGGATCGCCGGCCAGCCGCCGCGTCAAACCAATTCTGGCAGCTCCGCCGGCGCTGCCTCGTCCAGCAACTCTAGGCCAACATCTTGGCCCGAGATGCCCTCGATGGAGCCCTTGATGCCGGCCATATTAATAAGGGCCTTGGCCAGCTGCTTTTCCCGCGCCTTCCACAGTTTTTCCATGGCATCGCGCTCTTTTTGAATGCTGCCCTGCATGGCGGCGAAGGCCTCGCGGATCGCCTTCCACTGTTCGGCAAACTCGTTGCCCGTGAGATACTCATAAAGCATCAGCGTCTTGTGGCCGCGATTTTCTTGGCTCTTCTGCACCGCCGCGACGCGCAACAGGCCTTCGCGCAGCACGTGGGTGAGCGCGCCCACCTCGGCAAATGTGCACACCCACACGCCCTCCTTTTCGCCAAAGCGCTCGACGCCCTTGGGTAACGTCTGCGTCACGAGCACGGCGACATCGGCGCCGCACGCGCGCATGTCGGTCTTGAGTTTTTCGATCCAGTCGCCGGCAAAGGCTGCCGTCCGCTTGCTCTCGAAAATAATTGTGCCGCAAGGTTGGCCCTGGCGATTGCGAACCGTCTGCACGCAGTCGGCGCCGCGCACGCCCTTGCCGACCTCGGCGATTTCGTCATGCACAAAGGTGGCGCGCAAGAGCTCTTCGAGCGCGACCTCCATGACCTCGCCTTGGCGTTGGGTGAGCCCCTGTTCGGCCTTGCGCTGCATCTCATCTGCGAGCGCCTTTTGCTGTTCGAGCTTGGAGGCCATTTCCTTAAGGCGTAGATCCCACTCGGATTCCTTGAGCTTGGCTTTTTCGCCTTCTTCTTGGCGGATTTTCTCGGCGAGCTTGGCGCGCTCTTCACTGAGCGTGCGCTGCAGCTGGAGCTCGAGCTCGGCCTCTTTTGACGTCAGCGCTTCGACTTTTTTGAGAAACTCAAGTTCGCGTGCTTGCGCGGCTTTGAGCTTGGCGGCGCTATCCGCGCTGGTTTGCGTGAGCAGGCCGAGCTTGACCTCATATTCGTCTTTTAGACGCGTGGCGACCGCGGCCTCGAGCGCGGCCGCCCCCTCAGCCTTGGCCTTGGCAAACTTCGCCTCTAGCGCAGCCTGCGCATCGGCGGCTTGCTTGACCAGCACCGCCTCGCGCGCCGCAAATTCTGCTTCGCGCGCCTTGCGCTCGTCGGCTAAGCGCGCCGCGTGCTCGCCGCGCACCTGCTTTTCCAGCTCGCTGCGCACCGCATCGGTGAGCTCGAACGCGTGCTGGCAGTTGGGGCAGGTAATGTTAGGCATGGCGCGTCAGTCTAACGCGCGCCCCTGTCACTTGGCGGCGGTAGGTGCCGCATAGCTGATAGCCGTGGTCTTGCCGGTTAACCCCTCGGGTTCGACGTCGGCGCTCCAATTGATTGAGGCTTCGACCATGGAAAAACCAAGGGCGCGTTCGATGCATAGCGAAAATTCGTAGGCACTCTCCTCGGTAAATAACTTTACGGGAAAACACGCCTTGGCGTCGCTTGGCGCGGGCTTGACCAGCACTTGCGAAACGGCATCGCCGTCCGGTTTAAGGTCCATGGTGATCGCGGTCTCGAGGGTTTCCGCCCCGGAGACGAGCTGCAGGCCCTTTTCGCTCGCGATCCAGAAGCCACCCGGCAGCGGCCATGCGCCAAGCATCGCGCCGTTCGTCGCCTTGGGCTGCCAGGTGTGCGGTGAGCAGCTGATCGTGGCGCCAATTTTGCCCGGTCGCTGGGCCACCGCTTCGACGATGCACGTATTGCTGAGCGCGTTGGCTTCTTTTTTGAAGCTAGGGCCCTTCTGAATCTCATCGCCGCGGGTCAGCTGGACGCGGCTCTTGATGGTCCAGGTCGCGCCTTTCACAAAAAGCGTTTCGTATGGGCGTCCCGCAATGAACGAGGCGTCGCTTGATGAGGGCGCCGCGGCGAGAGGCTTGGCTTCGCCGAGCGCTTCGCCCATCTTTTTGTAGCTGTTAAACTCGACATCGAAGTCGCCATTGCAATCCCACGCCGCACCAACGCTGGGAGGTGAGACGAGCGCGTATCGGATTTCGCCGTCGCTAACGCGGGTCAAGGTGGCGAAGCCTTCCACGGTGCTATTGCCTTGATGGTCGCTGTTTTCGCATTGATATTTAAATTTCAGCGCTTGGGGGGTGGAAGCGGCAAGCGTTAGCCATGTCGCGCGCTCCGCTTGTGCCTTGCGGAGCTGCGATTCGCTGCTCCCGCTATCGGTCTGCCATTGGTTGACCGCGTAGTTTGTACCTGACTTAGAAATCTCGATCCAAAATTCAGTCCCGTTGGGCTCCTGGGTCATTTTAAAGCGCCCCGTGGGAAACTCGGTCGCTGCGATAGGTGCGGCCGCGGTCGTCGCGGGTGTCGGGGCAGCGTTCGCTGGAGCGGAAGGCGGTTCGGTTTTGGAGCTAGATGACTGCTTGCACCCTCCGGCGAGGGCTGACGTTGCGATGAGGAGGGCGACGCTGTGTAAAGTTCGATGCCTACGTTGCATGGCGGGGTTCGCTTTCTTCGTTGGTGTGGCGGAGCGGCGGGCCACCGTGGTTATGATCGAAGCCCTTGGCTTGCAACGAAAAACATCAACGAGGGCGAACAATTAAGCGGTGGGTAACGTTCAGTCTTGGTGACGATGGTGCCAGCGACTTACGTCGCCGTGGTGACCGGAAATTTAAGCCCGTAGCGATGCATGGTCTGCACGAAATCGGCGGGTAGCGCGCTGCTCAAGTCGACGCGCAGGCCGGTCACCGGATGCACAAAGCCAAGCGACGCCGCATGCAGCATGAGGCGCGGCGCCTGATATTCGGTGTGTTCGTGCTTGCGCCAATTGCGGATGTAAACCTCTTCGCCGAGCAAGGGATGGCCGTCCTCGGAGAGATGGATGCGAATCTGGTGCGTCTTGCCGGTTTCGAGCCGCACCGAGCACAGCGACACATCCTGGTTGTGATCGAGCACGGTGACGTGCGTGACGGCGCGCTTGCCCTGATTGAGATGCCGCGTCGAGCCGCGGATGCCGTCGCCGCGATCCGCGACGAGGTAGCTCTCAATGCGCTTGCTGCCCGCCATGCCGTGCACCAGGCAAAGGTAATGCCGCGAAATGGAGTGATCTCGAAATTGCGTGCCCAGCCCGAGCTCGGCGCGCTTAGACTTGGCAAACGCGAGCAGGCCCGAGGTCGCCTTGTCGATGCGATGCACGACGTGCAACGGAATCTCCGTGGCGCCCTTGCCACCGCGTCGCCAAGCGGCGCGGATCATGTCCATCGCCGTGTTGCCCTCGCGATGGTCGTACGGCACGCTCGAGATGCCGCTCGGCTTGTCGATGACGACGACGTGCGCATCATCATACGCGAGCACGGCCTCGCGCGAGAGGTCGATGGGCCTGGGCGCGCCCAGGTTCAGCTCGATCATGTTGCCCGCATGGAGTAAAAACCCCGGATCGACCACGACGCGGCCGTTGACGGCCAGCTTGCCGCCTTCGATCCATCGTTTGACCTGCGTCCACGCCTGATCCGTGTGTTTACGCACCTCAGCCGCCAAACGCGTAGGCGTCGTGCATTGCCACGAGGTTTTGTGGGAAGTGTCATACCAAGCCGTGTCCGTGCAGTGCGCCATACCGTACCACGGGCCCTGGCACCCCGAACGGGGTGATAATTAATTGCGCCTCCCAGGCAACTTTGTGATGCTGCGCGCATGCGAGCGTTTGCCAGCCTGGTCGCGTTTCTCCTCTTGGCATGCGCCGAGGGTTCGGCGGTAGCGCCGACGCCCGATGCCGACCCGACGCCAACCCCCAGCCCGGTCGATTGCGGCGACCTTACGTGTGACGCCATTTACGTCGATGGAACGGCCGGCGACGATGCCGCGGCCGGCACTAAGGTGGCACCCAAAAAGACCATCGGCGCCGGCATCGCGGCCGCCGCAGCTACCCCGACGACGCGCGCGGTGTTTGTGCGCGCCGGCATCTATGCGGAGTCGATCGCGATGGCCAGTGGCGTCGCGGTGCATGGCGGGTTTGACGCCGCGTGGGCGCGTCCCGAAAATGCCGCCATCGCCACCGAAATTCGCGGCGGCCTGATTGCGGTGATCTTCAATAATCTGTCAGCAAAAACCGTGCTCGATCGCGTGGTCGTTAAGAGCGCGGATGCGGAGTACGCCGGCCAAAGTTCGATAGGCATCGTGTTGCTCGGCAGCAGCGACGTGCAATTGCGCGATGTCGACGTGCTGGCGGGACGGGGCGCGGATGGCGCGGTAGGCGGCGCCGGCACGGTTGGCGCAAGCGGCAGCGCGGGCGGCATTGGTCGGCCTGGTTGTGAACAGGACGCAGGTCTATTTTGCTCAGGTTGTGCGCGACCAACGGGTGGCTCGAGCGGATATTCATCATGCAGCCGCAGTGGTGGCGTCGGAGGACGACCAGGCCAAGGTGGCGGCGCCGCAGATCCTGGCGGAATCGGCAGCATCGGCACCGCGGGTGGTTTTGGCGGTTATGGCGGCGGCGGCGGTCATGGTGGCAGCGGTGGCATCGGCAGCGCGGGCACGCTTGGCGTGGCGGGCGCCGGCGGTGGCGCGCTCGGCACATTTACGCTGGCCGCTTATATCGGTGCCAAGGGTGGCGATGGCGTGATCGGCGGCCATGGCAATGGTGGCGGTGGCGGTGGTGGTGGTGGTGGCGGCAACGACTCGTGCAACAGCTACGGCTCATCGGGCGGCGGCGGTGGCGGCGGCGGTTGCGGGGGTGCGGGCGGCAAAGGTGGTGGCGGCGCCGGTGGTTCGTTCGCCGTCATCTCATATGACAGCAATCTGTTGTTGACCTCATCGCGGCTCACCGCGGGTGGTGGCGGCACCGGTGGGCCGGGCGGCGTCGGCGGCAATGGCGGTAACGGCGGCAATGGCGGCGCGGGTGGCCCGTACGGCGGTTCCGGCGAACAAGACGACGGCGGCAATGGCGCTGCCGGGGGGCGTGGTGGTGGTGGTGGTCGTGGCGGCCAAGGTGGCGGGGGTGGCGGTGGTCCGTCGATCGGGCTGGTGTGTGCCGGCGCGACGACGCTGACCGTGGAAGCTTCAACGCTAACTCCTGGCGCGGGCGGTGTAGGCGGCAGCGGCGGGAACGCGGGCGCCACGGGGCTTGCCGCGGCGTCGCATCTGTGTCCGTCCTAAACCGGCAACAAGCGCGCTTGCGCAGGATCGAAGCGCACCGCGACGTCATCCGCGGCGACGCGTTGCCACGAAAAATCGCGCACGAGGGCGTCCGGTGAGGTGGACGTCGCCTCGCTGGTGAGGCCCATGAGCGCGGCCAACATGCCGCAGAGCTGCGGCGCGGTGAGGCCGGCGGCACGCAAATGCGATAAGGGATACGAGCCGTGCAGCTTGGCGAGCTTTTCGCCCTCGGCGGCGAGCAGCAACGGATGATGGCGATAGGTCGGCGTGGGGTAGCCGAGCATGCGTTGCAGCGCCACCTGCGTCGCCGTGCTCGGCGCGATGTCGCGGCCGCGCACGATGCGCGTGATGCCGTCCGCCGCGTCGTCGACGACAACCGCGAGCATGTACGCGATGGCGCCGTTGTTGCTGCGCACGACCGGATCGCCTAGGTCGCGCGCGGGTGCTTGCGACAGGTCGGCGCCGCCTTCATCGCGAACCTGCACCACGCCGTCGGGCAGGCATACGCGCAGCGCCGCTGGCGACGATCGCCATTGCGCCGCGCTTAGCACGCTTTCGCGGCAGCGGTTGTCATAAATCAAGCTGCCGTCGGCGGCACGTCGCCCGCCCGCGCGAGCTTTGCGGCTGCAGGTGCACGCGTACAAAACGCCCAACCTCGCGAGCTCATCGATCGCGGCGTCGTGCGCGCCGCGCCGCTTTGACTGCAAGACCACGGCGTCCCACGTAAGCCCAAGCCATGCCAAGCCGTCGATCATCGCCTGTGCCAGCGCCGGGGTGCTGCGGGTATGATCGACGTCTTCGAGGCGCAGCAGCGCCTGCGCACCGTCGTGCCTGGCATCAAGCCAGACGAGCAACGCCGACAGCAAGGTGCCGGGATGGGGCTCGCCGGTCGGCGATGGCGCAAAACGCGAGGTGGCAGGCAGCAACGCCATGTGGAATGCATCGCAGCATGCAGCAAAAGCATTTGGCGCGCAAATCCTGATGCGATCGCGGGCGCGCCTTGCTACCAATGGCCGACCATCATGTCCGCCGTCGTGCCTCCGATCGTGCCGCTTGAGCTTCGCACCGAGGCCGAGCGCTTGCTCATGAGGTACCTACAAGAAGTCGTCGAGCCGTTTAACTTTTGTCCGTGGGCTAAGGCGACGCGCAGCCGCGAGGAGTTATGGATCGAAGTCGCCGTGTCGACCTCGCTGGCTACCTTGGCGGCGCAGCTTGGCCAGTTTGTACGTGCCAGCGAGCCGGTGGTGGAAACCGCCGATGGCACGTCGCCAACCGGGCGCACTCGTCCGGTTGCTACCATTGGCATGATCGTGTTTGCCGCTTCGAACATGTCGTCAAAGAAATTACTCGAAGTGCGGGATTTGCTGCTCGCGCACGCGGGCGTGCAAGAAAAACTCGGCGCGTGGCCCGGCCTCGTCATCGCCGATTTTCATCCAGCGGCTGCCGAGCCCGACCTGCGTTCGCCCAGTCGGCTCTTGCCGTTCGTGCGACGTTCGCCCGATCCGATGTTGCAGCTCGCGCGGCGCACCACCATTGAATCGGTTACACGAGGTGGCGCCAACATGATCGAACCCAGCGAGCAGCTGGCCGCGCTGATCGGCCACAAAACGCTCATCGGCCAAAGCACCGCGGACGAGATTGCGTCGCGCAATCACGAAACGATGCGCGCGCAGGCGGCCGACGTACAGGCCATCTCTAATGACATCGCGCGCGACCGCGCGGAGACGTATCTGCGCTTGGGCTTGCTGTAGCGGGATCAGCGCCCGATAATGCGTTCCCACCACTTTTTGGGTGGCAGCTGCGGCGTGGCGGCGCCACCGGTTGACACGCCGGTTGCGGTCGGATCGCGGCCGGCACCGGTTGCAATGCGGCCCGAGTCAATTGGTGGCGGCGTGGTGGTTAGATCGGTCTTGTCCTTGTCGCGTGCAAGCGCGCGCAAGCGCACCGTATTGACCGCATCCGAGATGTCGCTGGCGCTGACCGCGGCGCCCATGCCGGGTGGATTGGTGATGGTGCGGCTCATCGAAAGTGACGCGGACGGTTCGGGCATCTTGTAGGCGGCGATCGTCGCCATGGCCTCTTCCTCGAGGGCGAGCTCTTTGCGGAACATTTGGCGCACAAACTGGCGCAGCTCGCGCGGCTCAAAATGAAACGGCTTAAGCGCCGCCTCGAGATCTTGGTGCAGCTCGGCGGCGGTCTGATAACGCGCCTCGACATCGCGCGCAAGCGCGCGCAGCACGATGGTGTCGATCTCAGGCGGCACGCGGCGATTTTGCGCCGATGGCGCGGCGACCTCGGCCTTGCGCACTTTTTCCATCAGGCCAAATTCGGTGTCGCCGCGAAAGAGCTTCTCGGTGGTGAGCAGCTCGTGCAGCACGATGCCGAGCGAAAATATATCCGAGCGCGCGTCGAGCGGCATGCCGCGAATCTGCTCGGGCGACATGTAGCTGTATTTGCCCTTGAGGGTGCCAATCTCGGTGGTGAAACGCAGCTGCGCCTGGGCGATGCCGAAATCTAGGAGCTTGACCTGGCCGTCGTACGAAATTCGGACATTCGCCGGCGAGACGTCGCGGTTGACGATTTGCAAGGGGCGACCTTCGGCGTCGACCATGCCATGCGCAAACGCCAAGGCCTCGGCGATCTTGCTCGCAATATACAGCGCGTGTGGCACCTGCACCCGGGTGTCGCTCTGTTGGCACCGCTTCAGCAATTCGGATAGATCGCAGCCCGCGATGTACTCGAGCGTCAAAAAATGGCGGCCCTCGCAGCGCCCCGCATCGACGGTGCCGACGATGCACGGATGCTTGAGCAGCTTGGCGAGCTTGCTCTCGCGATTGAACATGTCGACGAATTTGGCTTGGCGCGCCAGTGAGGGGCGCATGATTTTCATCGCGACCACCGGTGCCTCGGGGTCCTTGCCATCGCGGGCGCGATAGACCTCGGCCATGCCGCCGCGTGCGATCAGGCCAAACAGCCAGTACTTGCCAAACGGCGCCGGCGCCTCGGGCGAACCCGCCGAGAGCTTGGTTTCGCTTGGTGCGCGCTCCATGGAAGCTAAAATGGTACCCGGTTTGGCCGCCCGGGGAACATGCATTTAGCCGCGAACTTGCAGTATACTTTATGGCCTATGGGCGGGCAGCAGTTTGGACCATACGAACTGGTCCGCCCCATCGCCTCGGGCGGCATGGCCGAGCTCTATCTGGTCAAGGCCCAAGGGTTTGCGGGCTTTGAGAAGTTTCTGGCGCTCAAGGTCATCCATCCCGATTTTGCCTCGGACGCCGAGTTTGTCGCTATGTTGGTCGAAGAGGCCAAGCTGGCGGTGCAGCTGCAGCACGGCAACATCGCGCAGACCTTCGATCTCGGCCGCGTCGGCGACATTTACTACATCGCGATGGAGTTCATCGACGGCGTCGATCTCTACCGGGTGTTGCGCTACAGCGGTGACAACGACGTGCCGCTGCCGGTCTCGCTGTGTGCGTACGTCATTCGCGAGGCGTTGCAAGGCCTAGACTACGCGCATCGCAAGACGGCGCCTAATGGCACGCCGCTGGGGATTGTTCACCGCGACATCTCGCCGCAAAACATCCTGGTGTCCTATACCGGCGAGGTCAAGCTGGTCGATTTCGGCATCGCCAAGGCGTCGATGCGCGCCAAGAAAACCGCGATTGGCGTGCTCAAGGGCAAGTACTACTACATGTCGCCGGAACAGGCGTGGGGCGAGGCCATCGACGCGCGTTCCGATATTTTTTCGATGGGCATCGTGCTGTATGAATTGCTGGTAGGCCAGATGTTATTCGTTGATGACGATCTCGCGGTTGTGCTTGAGATGGTGCGCAAGGCCGAGGTCGCGCCGCCCAGCACCCTGCGTCGTGAGATCCCACCGGCGCTCGAGGCCATCATCATGCGCGCGCTCGCCAAGCGTCCGGGCGATCGCTTTGCCTCGGCGCGCGATTTTGCCGTCGCGCTCGACGCGTTCTTGCGCGGCAGCGCGCCCTTTAACGCGCTCATGCTCAGCGACTACATTCGCACTCGCGTCGGCGCCGAGGGTGGCGACGCCGCCGACGCCGTGTCCCTTGGTTCGAACGTCCCTACCCAGGAAGATGCGGCCTTGGTTGCGGCGCGCGCGACCGCGGTAAAGGGCGCGGCGGCGCCCGCGGTGGTGGCGGCCCAAACCACGCCCATGCGGGTAGGGCCCGTGGCGCCGCGCCAGGCCTCGGCACGCAAGATCTCGAGCTTCGCCGAAACCAATCAGATGATGCACGACCGCGAGGTCGGCGACACCAACAGCCTAATCTTCACCGAGACGGATATGGGCATCGGCGAAGCGCCGGCCAAGCTGGAGGCGGCGCGCGCGCAATTTCGCCGCGACTCGCTCGGCGCGCCACCGGCGCCCAGGCCTCGCGATATGTCGACGCGCGCGCGGCGAGCCTCGGAACTCACCGCGGAGCGCTTGCCGCCGCAAGTCCTCATGTCACCGACGCCCGCACCACACGCGTTGCCGGCGCACCTAACCTCGGGCTCGCGGCCGGCGATGCCATCGGTGCCACCGCCGCCGCCGTTTGCCTCGCAACAAATGTCCGCGGCCGTGGACGCGCCAAGTCCGTACGTGCCCGCCGCCGCGCCCACGCCATCCTCGGACGCATCGCTTGCCACGCCGAGCAGCGGTTGGACGGCCCATGCGCTGATCGCCTGGTTAGCGGCATTTGGCGCCATGGGCGGCGCAGCCGCCATTGGGTTTGCCTGGTATCTCGCGCAGCAAGGGCCGACGCGCGCCTGGGTCGATGCAACAACGCCTGGCGCGGTCGTAACGGTAAATGACGGTGCCCCCCACGCAGCTGGTGGCGCGATTGCCCTAACGCCTGACCAGCCAAATACCATTGCGGTGCGCAAGCCGGGCTTTAAGGAGGTGGTGCGCGAGGTGACCGTGGCGCGCGGCACGACCACGTACATCATGGCGGAGTTGCAGCCGGTGGCGACGCTGACGGTGCATGGTTCACGTGGCGATGAAGTGTATGTCGAGGGCAAAATGGTTGGTACGACGCCGCTTGAGGCCCAAGCGGTCGAGGCGCGCGGGGTTAGCGTGATCGAGAGCGCGACGCCGGGCGGGCAGCGCGTACAATGGGTTGTGAACTTTGACGAGACGCCCACCGTGCGGTTGGAGCGAAGGTAGCCGTTGCCATGAATTGGCAGTTGGCGCGCAATTCGCGGTTTGCTGGGCGACCAGGGCCAGTGGTCTTGGTCGTGCTCGATGGCGTTGGGCTTGGGGCAGGTGACGCCGGCGATGCCGTGGTCGCGGCGAAAACGCCCACGCTCGACGCGATCGCGGCGCTCGGACACACCCGTGCGCTGACCGCGCATGGCACGGCGGTCGGCCTACCGAGCGATGACGACATGGGCAACAGCGAGGTTGGCCACAACGCGCTCGGCGCGGGCATGGTGCCTACGCAGGGCGCGGCGCTCGTGCAACGGGCCATCGCCAGCGGCGCGCTCATGCGAAGCGAGGCCTTTGTCACCTGTGTTCGCCGCAGCGCGCAGGGAGGCGCCTTGCACTTGCTTGGCTTATTGTCCGACGGCAACGTGCATGCGCATATCGATCATCTCATCGCCATGTTGCGCGCGGCGGCCACCGCAGGGGTGCGGCGCTTGTTCGTGCACATCTTGCTCGATGGGCGCGATGTCGCGCCGACCAGCGCGCTCACCTATATCGAGGTGCTCGAGCGCGAGCTGGCGAGCCTGCGTGCGGGTGGATGTGAAGCGGCCATCGCCTCGGGTGGCGGGCGCATGTCGATCACGATGGATCGCTACGAGGCCGACTGGGACATGGTCGCGCGCGGATGGCGAACCCACGTGCACGGGGAGGCGCGGCGGTTTCCCAGCGCGGCGCAAGCGATCTTGACGTTTCGCGGCGAGGCGCCCGGCATCATTGATCAGGACCTGCCGGCGTTTGTGATTGCGGACGCCGATGGGGGCGCACCTATCGCGCCGATGCGTGACGGCGACAGCGTCATTCTTTTTAATTTTCGCGGCGATCGGGCGATCGAAATCACCCGCGCGTTCGAGGCCGCCGCCGAGGCGCCGTGGGCGCCGTTTGACCGCGGCCCCGTTCCCTCCCTCTTTTTCGCCGGCATGATGCAATACGACGGTGACTTGCAGCTGCCGCGCCACTACTTAGTAAGCCCGCCTATCATCGAGCACACGATGGGCGAATACCTTGCCCGCAACGCCGTCCCACAGCTCGCGCTATCAGAGACGCAAAAATTTGGCCACGTGACCTATTTCTGGAATGGCAACCGCAGCGGCATGTTCGATCCGCATTACGAGACCTACGTGCAGATCGACTCCGATCGGGCGCCCTTTGACGAGCGGCCGTGGATGAAATGCGCCGAAATCACCGATGCGTTGATTACGCGGCTTGCCGATCGTGGGCCCGGCGCGCCGCGCTTTGTCCGCGTCAACTATCCCAATGGCGACATGGTGGGGCACACCGGCGCGTTTGACGCCACGGTGCTTGGCATCGAGGCCGTCGACTTGCAGCTGGCGCGCTTGCAACGCGCGGTGCAGCAGCATCAGGGCATCTTGGTGCTCACCGCCGATCACGGCAACGCCGATGAGATGTATCAGCGCGACAAGCGCGGCCAAACGCTGCGCGATGCGCAGACGGGCGCGCCACTGGTCAAGACCAGCCATAGCCTTGCGCCGGTGCCCTTTATGATCTACGACCCGAGCTATGCAGGCGAGTACGCGTTGGCGGCGCCGCAACGCATCTGGCGCGCTGCCCCGCCACAAGTTGCGGTAACGCCTGCCGGCGGCCTTGGCCATGTCGCGGCAACATGCTTAGAATTGCTCGGCTACCAGGCGCCTGAGGGCATGTTGCCCTCCCTTCTGGCGCGGCGGTAGGGTATGGTGACGGGGCTATGAAGGTAAAGGTGCTCGTAGGCGGCGCGGTGGTGCTGATGCTCGCGCTGATCGCCTTCATCGTCGTGCAAGTGACGTCGCGGCCGCAGGGCGATGGCCCCCCCGGCGTCGCGGCTCGGGTCGTGCCGGCCGCGGCCGCCGCGTGCGATCCTGGGCGCGGCGACTGCCTGCCCAAGCTCGATTTTGTCGATCACAACGGCATCGTGTTTGCCGCCCCCTCGCTCGCAGGCAAGGTGGTCGTGGTGAACTTCTGGGCCACGTGGTGCAAGCCCTGCCAAAAAGAAATTCCCGATTTCAATCGCGTCTATACCGCTTACAAAGATCGAGGCGTGGTGTTTCTCGGCGTCATGACGGATGCGCCAGAGCCAGGCATATTGCTCAATTTTATGAGCGACTACGAAATGACGTATCCGGTGATTCCCGCGACCAATGACAATCTCTTGGCCTTTGGCTATCCCGAGGCCATTCCAACCACGTTTATCTACGATCGCGCCGGCAATCGGCGGACGATGAAGCGCGGCGCGCTCGAAGAAAAAGAATTGCGAGAGGTCATCGATGAGCTCGTGCGCTAGCCGCGTGATGGCGTTGCTGCTGATCGTGGCGGCGAGCGCGGGTTGCCGCACGCCGGCGAGCGAACGGTGTCGCGAGTATTGCTCGCGCGGCGCCGATTGCGCCATACCCGCGGACAACAAGGCCTTCGACGAAGCCGAATGCGTCTCGACCTGTGCCGCGCTTGAGCGCGACGTGGTCGGCAAAAAATCCGTCGATACCCACATCGCGTGCATGGACGCGGCCAAGGATTGCGTCGCGATCCGGCAGTGTCTGTGATGTGGACGACGACGGGCACCGCCATCGTGACCGGCGCCACCGCCGGCTTTGGGGCGGCGATCGCGCGCAGGCTCCATGGCGCAGGCGCGCACGTCGTGGCGATCGGCCGTCGTCGCGAGCGGCTTGACGCCTTGGCCGCCGAGCTCGGGTCGCGGCTGGTGCCGGTGGTGGTCGATGTGCGCGACGAGGCCGCGCTGGCCGCGGCGGTGCAGGCGCTGCCCGCAACCTTGCCGCCCGTCGAAATTTTGATCAACAACGCGGGCCTCGCGCGCGGCGTTGGCAAAGTGCCCAACGTCGAGCTTGCGGATTGGCATGCGATGATCGAGACCAACATCACCGGGCTGGTCCACATGACGCAGCTGGTGGTGAAAGGCCTCGCCGAGCGGCGGCGCGGCCATATCATCAATTTAGGCTCGGTAGCGGGGACCTATCCGTACCCCGGCGGCAATGTCTACGGCGCCACCAAAGCCTTCGTGCGGCAGTTCTCATACAACCTGCGCGCCGACCTGCTCGGCACCGGCGTGCGCGTGACGTCGATCGAGCCGGGCATGGCGGAAACCGAATTTTCCGTGGTGCGGGTCGGCGGCGACGCGGCCAAGGCCCGCGACATCTACCAGGGCATGGAGCCGCTCACCGCCGATGACGTGGCGGATGCGATCATGTACGCGCTATCGACGCCGGCGCACGTAAACATTAATTCAATCGAACTCATGCCCACGGCGCAGGCCATGGCGGGCTTCGCGGTGCATCGCGACCCTGCGAGCTAACGTGGCGCCTTACGCCTCATAGCGTCGCTTGCCCGCAACCTGCATCTCGCGCACGGTCTCGGCGGCGATGTGATACTGCTGGCCGCACGCGTCGCAGCTGACCTCGATGATCGGATCGTTTAAGATCTCCTCGAGATCGGTCGTCTGCAAGGTGAGGATGCCCATGATGAAGCGCTCCTCGCTGCACGTGCAACCAAAGGTTATATCGCTCGCCGCAAGCTCGGTGTAGGCGAACCCATCGAGCAAGGTGGCGACGACGCCGCGGGCATCTTGCGCATTTTCGAGCCAGTGCGAGAGCGCGGGCAGGGCGCTAACCTTGTCAGTCATTTCGGCGATGACCTCGACCGTGGCCTCAGGCAGCAATTGCACCAGGTAGCCACCGACGGCGCGCACCGCGGGCGCGTCGTCGTCGCGGCGGGCGCCGCCGTGAGGCATCGCGCACAGCTGCGCAATGCACACCGTCTGCTCCGACTCCTGCATGTAGCGCATGAGCGCCGCGCTCATGTCTTGGCCCTGGGGCACCGCGATCATGCTTTGGTGCAGCGAGCCGTTGCGCAGGGTGTAGCTAACTTGCAGGGTGTTGTCGCCGTTGCGCGCGCCGTGGCCATCAGCGCCGTCGTCTTCGCCGCGACCGGGCGAAACGATGCCGCGGTTCTTGCCGTCGGCAAGGGCATCCGCGACGAGCATCTGACCATCGTTGTCGGTCCACACCACCTGCACGCGTCGCGTTGGCTGCGTGGTTTCGCGGATCAGCACGGCGGCGGTGAGCAGCTCGGCGAGCCGCACGGCCACGTCGCCGGTTGCTTGTTGCCGCGCGACCGCCGCCTGCGCGGTGCCCGTTGAAACGATGCCGATCACGCGAAAGGCGCCGTCGTTGGTCATGGCGCGCACGACGGCATCGGTGGCGGGGCCCTTCGCCAGGCTATCAGAGGCGCTAGACATGCCGGCAACCTAGCAGACGGCCCGGCCTGGCAGTATCGCGCGAGTCTACGATTTCTGGGGGCGTCGGTGCTTTGGGCGGCAGCGGCCAATTGGCGCCGTGCGCCGCCTCACGGCCCGCGCGCCGCGCGTCGCTGAAGGATAACGGTGACCTCGCCCGCAAGGGCGGTGGTAACGTGCACCCGCAGGCTGCCCGGCAACGATTCGTAGGTGGCGCCGTCTGTGAGGCTGACGTCAAAGCCAGCGTCAAACCACGCGGGCGGCACATAGAGTTGCGTTGGCGCGCTGCGCAGGCCCGGCAATCGCGTGTCGTAGGTGAGTGAAAATTGACTGGCGTCGTGATCGTACGCCATCGCGGTTGGCGCGCCGGCAATTCGTTGCGCATAGGGCCGGGCCAGCGTCGCCGCGAGCTCGCCCTTGGGTGTGCCCGCGGCGTCGACGAGGCTGAAGATATTGTCGCCAGGAAAAAAAGCCCACCACAGGCCGCCGACCAAGAAGTCATCTTGCACGCGTTGCGAATCGGCCAAAAACGCCGTGGTCGCGGCGAGGAAGCCATCTTCGGGTTGCGTGCTGCCGCCAAATTCGGCGGCGATGAACGGCGCGCCCATGACGGCGGCCTCGAGGCGCGCTTGCTCGTAGTCGGCAGTGATGAGGTCGATGTTGCCGCCGTACTTGGACGTCGGCAGGCCGCCGGTTTGTGTGTACAAATGCGGCGCATAAACGACATTTTGTCCCATCGACTCAGGCTCGACGCCAAAGCCGAGGTTGCGCGTCACCACCGGGCTATAAAAAAATGTGTGCTCCGCGCCGGCGCCGCGCAGCGCCTCGCGTACGTCGCGCAGCACGGGGTTAAGGTGATCGCGCTGGAAGTCGCGGAGATTGCCAACGCACATGGGTTCGTTAAAAAGATCGAAGCCGCCGATGCGCAGATCGCCGGCATAGTGCGTCGCGACCAGGCGCCAGGCGTCGGTAAAATGCTCGATCAGGGTGCGGCCATCAGGCGCGAGCTTGCCCGCAAAGAATTCGCACATCGCCTTAAAGTGCTCTTCTGGCGTGTATTGGCCCTCGCAGGTCCAGCTGGGAAAGCCAATGCCGCTCCACTGCGGGGGCTCGTTGGTATCGCCAAAGCACGGTGAGGTATAAAACTGGTGCATCTCGGGAATGACTAAGATGTCATTGGCGGCCGCCCAGGCGATGACCGGATCGAGATTGTCGATGAGATAGTTCTCGTCAAATACGCCAGGCTCAGGCTCGAGGTATTGCCATGAAATCGCAACCCGCACCGCGTTGACGCCCCAGCTGGCCATTTGCGCAAAGTCTTCGGCGGCGGGGCCATTTGGGGCGCCGACAAAATTGCCAAACTCCATGCCGGCGTAATTCATGCCGCGCAAGATCACGACGCGGCCCTCGCGATCGCGCAGATACTCACCATCGGCATGGATCGCCAAGTCCGCGCCGGGCATGTCGACCGGGGCTGGCGCGCCATTGCCGCAGGCCGCGACGCCGGCAAGTGCGCTCAGTGAGAGCAATTGTCGAGACACCGAGGTGCGCACGCCGAGATCCTAAGGCAGCCGTCTACGAAAGCCCAGCATTATACCCAGCTCATGGCCTCCCATAGATCGCGCCCGCGCTTTGGGGTATAAGCGCCGCCAGTAATGACCAAGTTCATCGACAATCCCTTTGCCCGCCTGCAGGAGCTCGACCGCCAAGCCGAGCTAGGTGGCGGTCAGGCGCGCATCGACAAGCAGCACCAGGCCGGCAAGCTCACCGCGCGCGAGCGCCTCGATGCCTTGCTCGACGCCGGCAGCTTTGTCGAGATGGACAAGTTTGTCACGCACAGGTGCAGCGACTTTGGTATGGGCGAGCAGCAGATCCTCGGCGACGGCGTGGTCACCGGCTACGGCACTATTGAGGGCCGCACGGTGTGCGTGTTTGCGCAAGACTTCACCGTATTTGGGGGATCGCTCTCTGGCGCCTACGCGCAAAAAATCACCAAGATCATGGATCTGGCCACTAAGATTGGCGCGCCGGTGATTGGGCTAAATGATTCCGGCGGCGCCCGCATCCAAGAAGGCGTCGAATCGCTCGCGGGCTACGCCGACATTTTCACCCGCAACGTGCTGGCCTCGGGCGTAGTGCCGCAAATTTCCGCCATCATGGGGCCCTGCGCCGGCGGCGCGGTGTACTCGCCGGCGATTACCGATTTTATTCTCATGGTGGAGAACACCTCCTACATGTTCATCACCGGGCCCGAGGTCATCAAGACCGTCACGCACGAGGATGTCACCAAGGAGCAGCTCGGCGGTGCCAAGACCCACGCCGCGCGCTCGGGCGTGTCGCATTTCACCGAAACCGACGAGCTGTCGTGTTTGGCGCGTATTCGCGAACTGTTCGCGTTCATGCCGAGCAACAACAACGATGAGCCGCCGATGGTCGCGACCGACGACGATCCCGCGCGCGTCGCCAAGGAACTCGACACCTTGGTCCCGCTAGAGTCCAATCGCCCGTATGACATGAAAAAACTCATCTTGGCCGTGGTCGACGATGGCCATTTTGTCGAGGTGCAAAAAGACTACGCCAAAAACATGGTGGTCGGCTTTGCGCATCTCGGCGGCCGCTCGGTCGGCCTTGTCGCCAACCAGCCGGCGCACCTCGCGGGGTGCCTCGATATCGACGCCTCGGTCAAGGCGGCGCGCTTCGTGCGCTTTTGCGACTGCTTCAACATCCCGCTGGTGACGTTTGTCGACGTGCCAGGGTTCTTGCCCGGCACCACGCAGGAGTACGGCGGCATCATCAAGCATGGCGCCAAGCTGCTCTATGCGTTTGCCGAGGCCACCGTCCCCAAGGTGACGATCATTACGCGCAAGGCCTATGGCGGCGCTTACGACGTCATGGCGTCTAAGCACATTCGCGCCGACATTAATCTGGCCTTTCCATCGGCTGAGATCGCCGTGATGGGCGCCGAGGGCGCGGTCAATATCATTTTTCGCGGCGAGCTCGACAAGATTGCCGATGAGACGGCGCGGGGCGAGGCGCGCGCGCAGTTTACCGCCGACTATCGCGAGCGGTTTGCCAATCCGTACAAGGCCGCGTCGCTGGGCTACATCGATGGCGTCATCGTGCCGAGCGAGACCCGCAGCCACTTGGTGCGCGCGCTGCACATGCTGCGCAACAAGCGCCAGACCAACCTGCCGCGCAAGCACGGCAACATCCCGCTCTAGCGGCAGTCCCACCCCACGCCTATGTCGCATCGCACGTTCACGATCGCCTTGGCCGCCGCGCTCGCTAGCCTCGCCGCGTGGGGCGGCTGCGGCGACAAGGCCGCAACCGCGCAATGCGAGCGCCTGCTCGACAAGACGGTGGAGCTCTATGCCGCGCCGCGCGGGCTAAAGTTGCTCACCGCCGAACAAAAGGCGCAATACGACGCCTCGCTCATCGGCATGCGCAAAAAAATGGGCGCCGGGTTTGTCGCGCGCTGCCGCCGCGACTATTCGCCGGCCTCCGTCGCTTGCCAATTGCAGGCGCGCACGCTCGATCAGCTCACCAAGTGCTGGCCGGCGCCGTGACGGTCGCCGCTAGTTGAGGAGTGGCATCACGTTGGGAGATGCTGACCCTAGCAGTAACGCGATGGTGTGTAGGTGCGGCAGTTGCCATTGGCATCGCTAGGAACGGGCGGAGGTGGTGGACAAACTATACATTGCGACACCTCTGACCGAATCCATCCCCCATGGTCGCCAGCGGAAACCGCCCCCAGCTGCTGCATCGCGGTTGCCTTCAGTCGCAATTTCTTAACGGTTGTACGTTTCATTTGCGGGTTGAGTAGCACTTGCAGCCGCAGTCACTACCTTAGAATGTAGCGCAAGGTCGATTTAAGGTCGATGGTCAGTGTGCTGAGGTTTTTTTTCGATCCGCAGCGCGATCGGACGCTAAACTAGGTCGTTTAGAGCCAACGCCTAAGGCGAAAGGCCAGCCATGCCAGCGCGCGCTTCCACCACGGCAGCGCGAACCACGCATGCTCATCGTACGGCGTGGTGTTGGCGATATCGCGCTCGGTGGCGGCTCGCATGGTGGCGCCAAAATCGGCGTCGAGCACCTCGAGCGCGGCCTCGAGGTTGAAGTAGTGGCTCTGGCTGTCGAGGTTGTAGCTGCCGATGGTCGACCACTTCCCGTCTACCACCGCGACCTTGGCATGCATCATCGGCCCCGACCACAGCCGCACGCGCACCCCACCACGCGCCATCTGGCGATGCAGGTATCGGCCCGCGTATTCGACGATTTTGACGTCCGAGTTGGCAGGGACGATGACGGTCACCACGACACCGCGGGCCACCGCGCGATAGAGCGCCCGGCGCATCCGAACGTTGGGCAAGAAATAGGCATTTTCGATGGTGATCGACGACGTCGCGGCGTTGGCGGCGGCGACGTAGGCGTGGTGAAACACGTCGCGCAGCGAGTGTTCGGCATTGTTGATCAGCCGCGCCAGCACGCCGGTTTGGTCGTCGCCGCGCGCCAACAAGCTCTCGTTAAACGCTTCGTTGCTGCGTTCGCGATCATAGGCGGCGCGACGCGATGCGCGGCCAAACCATCGCAGCTCGGCGAGCGCGGCGCGCACTGCTCCTGCGACCGGGCTATCGTAGTGTGACGGCGCCGGTGAGGGCAGCGCGGCCGACGGTGCGGCCGGCGCGAAGGCCTCGCCGCCCGCCGCGCGCCACGTGCCCGCAAAGAGCTGCGCGACGTCGGCGACGACGGGGCCGGTAAAGCACGTGTGATAGTCGTGCCAGCCCTCGCCGCCATCCTCGATCGACGCGTATTGCTTGGAGATGTTGAGGCCACCGGTAAAGCCGACGCTGTCGTCGACAATAAGCACCTTGCGGTGGTTGCGCTTGACCAGGCCAAAGCGCCGCCGCCACGGCGCCACCGGGCGATACTCGAGCACCTGCACCCCCGCCTGCGTCAGCATGGTCTTGGCCGCGTCAGAAAGATCCCAGCTACCCACCGCATCGAACATCACGCGCACCGGTACGCCCGCGCGCGCGCGCGCCGCCAACGCGTCAATAAATGGCCTTCCATGCGAATCGTCGACGATGGTGTAGAACTCAAGGCAGATCGATTTCGTCGCCGCGGCGATCGCGGTGAGCATGGCGGGAAACGCCTCGGCGCCCGCGCGCAATAACTCGACGTGATTGCCGGCGCGCCAGCGCAGCAGGCGCGGCGTGTAGCGCCGCAACGCGGTGGCCTCGGGGCGGAGCCCGGGCGCTGCCGGCGTGGGCGTGAGCTTACGCCTCATAGCGCACCTCGGTGATGGTAAAGCTCGCCGTCCCCTTAGGCCGCACCACCGCGACCTCATCGCCGACGCGCTTGCCGAGCAAGGCGCGCGCGACCGGGGCATCAAGGCTAATCCAGCCCCGATCAGGATCGAACTCATCGGGTCCAACGATGCGATACGTCGCGCATTCCCCGTCGTCATCTTCAAGGTCGACATAGGCGCCAAAAAACACGCGCTGCGGATCCGTCGGCGGCTCGCTCACGATCACCAGCTCTTCGAGGCGCTTGGTAAGAAAGCGCACCCGGCGATCGATCTCGCGCAGGCGTTTTTTGCCGTATTGATACTCGGCATTCTCCGAGCGATCGCCCTGCGCGGCGGCGTCCGCGACCTCCTGGGTGACGCGAGGTCGCTCGATCGTCCAAAGCTGCGCTAGCTCCTCGCGAAGGCGCCGGGCTCCCGCCGCGGTTATATAGGCGCTGCCTTTTGGGCGGTGGATGCGGTCGCGAATCGACATAATAAAATTAGATGGTTAGGAGGCTTACGGCACGCAAAAGATACCTACCAACGTTTAGGGGCCCGGGCTTCTCTAGTATGCTGGCACGCGGCCAATGGCCACTGATTTCTTTATCATTATGGCGCTGATGCTCGCGAACGGCTTGTTCGCGGGCGCGGAGATTGCCTTGCTCAGCGTGCGCAAAACGCGGCTGGCCGAGTTGCAGCGCAAGGGCGACAAGCGCGCGCTCGCGGTGCAAGCCTTGCGCGCCGAGCCCGAGCGTTTTTTGGCGACCGTGCAGGTGGGCATCACGCTGATTAGCACCGCCGCCGCGGCCTTTGGTGGCGCCGCCCTCGGCGATGCGCTTGAGCCGATCCTTTTTGACCTTGGCGTTGGCACGTATGCAAAGCCGCTGGCGATCGGCACGGTGGTCGTCGGCATCGCGTTTCTCAGCGTCGTCTTTGGCGAGCTGGTCCCCAAGTCGCTCGCGCTGCGTTACTCGGATATCTACGCGCTGTGGATCGGCCGTCCGCTGCTCGGCCTCGCCAAGTTGGCGCGCCCGATCGTTTGGGTGCTCACGGCGTCTTCCAACCTCGTGCTGCGGTTCTTTGGCGATCGCACTACGTTTTCTGAATCGCGGCTGTCGCGCGATGAGCTGCAGCAGCTCGTCGAGGAGGCCGCCGTCGCCGGTTCGGTCGATCCGCGCGTCAGCGAGATCGCCTCGCGCGCGCTCGAGTTTGGCGAGGTCACCGTGGCCGAGCTCATGGTGCCGCGCTCGCGCGTGGTGGCCTTGGCCAAGTCGACGCCCAGCCACGAGGTGCAGCGCGTGCTGCTCGAAGAAGGCCATAGCCGGATGCCCGTGTTTAGCGATTCGCCAGATCGGCTGATCGGTTACGTGATGGCGCGCGACGTTATATCTTCAGCGAAGATGAAGAGCCCGAGGTCATCGTCGAGCGCGAGACGACCGGGGCCGCCATCGTCGCGGGCTGGGTGTCGGTGCGCAAGGTGAATCGCGAGCTCGACATAGCGCTGCCCGTGGGACGAGATCGCACGACGATTGCGGGCCTCTGCATGGGGCTTGCGGGCGCGATTCCGGCCACGGGCGAACGCATCGCCGTCGGCGATGGCAGCGTGATCGAGGTCATCGAGGCTTCGCCGCGGCGGGTGCGCAAGGTGCGGATTTGGCCGGCTGGCATCACCGAACCCGCGGAGGCGACTGCTGACCGCAGCGTGCCTACGGAGTTCGTGGCGTGAGCGGGCCCGGCGCCAGCGGCGTCTCGATGGTGGCCAGGCCAGCGTCGCCTTACGTTCGCGCGACATGGCAGCAAGCCTTTGTGGGCCCGTCGCGGTACGAGGTCGTGGTGGGCGCAGGCGAGGTCGCGGTCGTCGTGCGCAGCCACGCGATCGATCAGGTGTTGCGGTCGACCACCGCGGTCGCGCTCGCGGGCCAGGCCCTGTGGTGGTTTCGCACCGAGCCGGCTAGCGTGGGTTGCGATCGATTGGCAAGGCGGCCGCGAGCGACATCGGTTTGCGATCGACCTCGAGATTTCTTTCGTCGTCGTCGATGCGGCGGCGCTGGCAACCTGGCTGCTCGACCAGCAGGAACCCGACGACATCGTCGAGGTGCTCGTCGCGCGCGCGGTGTCGCGGCGGGTGTCGTGGCTGCTCGCCGAGTTGGGGCCGGTGCGGAGCGAATTGCAGCGGGTCATCGTGTCCGAAATTCGGACGAATGTCATTCGCCCGATTTGCCCCGGCGTGGCGCTGCGCCAGGTCATCATCTCGCAATGCGAGCGGCAGGCGCCGCGGGCGACCACGGCGGCGGGCGCCGGTGAGGCGGGCCGCGCCGGCGATACCCCACCGGTTACGGCGGCGACGGCGGCGCATCGCGTCGAAGACCTAACGAACACCGAGGAAATCGATGTGTCGTCGATCATGGTCGGCGCCCTGGCGGGCGATACCAACAGCGAAATCGTCTTGTTTAGCTCAGACGTGCTGCCGGCGGTCGATAACGAACGCGCGGCGAGCGAGATCACGGCACCCTCGCTCGCGGCGGCGCGCGCGGCGATGGCCACCGAAGATGACAGCGAGCCGTATGCCGATATAGAGGTCGCGGCGCCAGCCGCAGGCGTACCAAGCCAAGAGGCGCACGGGTCCGAACCAGTGGAGCATCCAGCCTATCCGTTCGGCGCCCGGGTACGGGTCGCGGATCATCGAGGGCGGTGGCAGGCGGCCGTCGTGACGCGTAGCGCCCCACACATGTTAGAGGTGCAAATGGAGCACAGCGGTCGGGTGCTCAGCGTCACGCCAACCGACGTTAAGCCTTCGTAATAACGCAGCGCCGAGGTGGCAGGGCACCTGGCCATGCGGACAGTAAGCCCCGGCGCCCACGCCCGCCGTAACGGCAACTGTACTGGCCGCTGCGGCACCCCCTGTCAGCAGCTGTTAGGCAAGTTCGCAAAAAAAAACAGATACCTACGAGTGTCAGCTGGGTTACAAATGGGCCTCAAAAAAGCGGTATCCCTTTTGCAATATTCCAGCAAGAGACGGCCCGTTTGGCCACAACTAGATCAAAGAGGACCCATGAAGAAATTGTATGGAAGCGTATTGTTCACGGTTTTGGCGGCAGCAATCTCTGCATGTGGTCCCGAAGATACAGGGATAAATCCCGGTGCGACGTGTGAACCCGTCGCCAACACGGACATTTGCGAAGGCGGCCTCGATGAGGATTGCGACGGCTTTACCGACTGTTCCGATCCAGATTGTGCGGGCTATCCGTCGTGTCCGCCTCCCTGCGGCACGGTGACGGCGTCGGACCTCGAACTGCCGCTTCCCGACGGCCCTCAGCCAGGCGACGAGCTCGACTACTTCTTGGGGACGGCCGAGCTACAAGGCTTTGGCGCCGGCGCGACGTTGCAAAACGCGGGCGATCTGCTCAGCGCCTGCGTCATCATGGAACACTCTTGGATTCGCGATCTGCAAATCGAAATGGTCTGCCCATCCGGCGAAATCGTCGTCTTGCAAGAATTCTTGGGCACCACCGGTGGTCAGGTTTTTCTCGGCGAGCCCATCGATACGGATTACGACGTGCCGCAGCCAGGCGTAGGGTATGAGTATTGCTGGACGCCAACCGCCACCAACCTACCGCTGCTCGAGTACGCCAACGCCAACCCCGGCATCACGACGATTCCCGCCGGCGACTATCAGCCCGTCGGCTCGTTTGAAAGCCTCGAAGGCTGCACGCTGGATGGCGCGTGGTCGATTAAGGTCACCGACCTGTGGGGCGCTGACAACGGCTATATCTTTGGGTGGAGCCTCGACTTCAACCCGGCCATCATTCAAGACTGTTCGATCTGGTAAGGCCTTTGGGCGCCGGCTGATGTCTATCTGGTAGACGCGGCCATGCCTCGCCCCGGCTTGGGGCTAGAGGCTAGAGCTCTGAGATCGCGATGGTCATGGCAACGCCGGCCAAACACAGCAGCCGCTGGTGGTCGGCGTTTTCGACATTGCTCATGATGAATTCGTGCATCGCGGGCTGGGATTTTTTTAGGACCTTGCTCGCATCGCCTTTGGCGGCCTGATCGAGGTCTTCAAACCCGGCGATAGGACAGGGCAGCTCGATCGCCTTTTCGATAGCCCGCACCAACAGCGCGGCGTGGAAGACCACCGAGATGACGCCCTCGGCGCCGCCGATTTCGTTTTCGTGGGCGGTGATGTATTGGGTGAGCGCCATCTGGTCCTGCACAAATTCGCCGACCAGCGTCGCGGAATAATCGGGCTCGGCCATGCGTTTGGAGGCCTCAGCGACCACGGCGGCCATGTGTTCATTTTCAATTTTCATCTAAAAACCGTGCGACAATGGTAGCAGATTTGGGGGCAATGGGCTTGGCGACGCGTCCGCGACGATGGCATGAAACCGCAGGGGTGCGCGCGGCGGTCGTGCTGTCGCTGTGCGCCCATGCGCTGATCGCGCTGGCCATTTGGGGCCCGGCTTGGTGGGCGGCGCGGGCAGGCTCATCGACGCCTGCTATTGATATCAATTCCGAGCTGGCCCCGGCCAAGCCTGAGGTCGAAACGATTGGCCAAGGTGGCGTGGCAGCGGGCGCAAGCGAGGCGACGCCCGTGGTGCCGATGCAAGTCGCCTTGATCGACTGGCCAACGCCGAAGCCGACAAGCACGCCCAAGCCAAAACCGAAGCCGGCGGTCGAGGTAGCAGCACTATCCGGGCCCAACGTGGCCGGTGCACTCAAGGACGTACCAGGGCCCAAGCGTCCGCCGAAACCGGTCGAGGGCGCCAAGCCCGCCACGGCTGCGCCGTCCGCAGATGCGGCGCTGGGCGGTGGCGAGGGCGTTGGAGCGGCCGGTGGTGCGGGTCCTGGCGTGGCGCCGGTGTTGGTGGCCGGCATTGGCAACGCGAGCTTCGCCACGGGCGCAAACTTGCTCGCCTATGCGCCGCCGCGCCATATCGTTGCGGTTTACGTGCGGTTGTCGTTACTGCGCGATACGCCGTGGGAGCCCATGGTCGAGGCCATCTTGCGACCAATGCCCGATTACCGCGCCTTGCTCGGCAAGCAGGCCGCCGGCGATAAATCCGCCAGCCGCTTGTTCGACTCGATCTTGATTTCGACGTCGTCGCCGCGGCGGGTGGACGCGACGATGTTGGCGGTGCGGCCGCGCGTAGCACGCGACGTCGTGCGCAGGTCCGTAGCCGACGGCGACAAAATTTTCTGGCGCGTGGTGCGCGGCGGCGCCGCCGGCGAACGGCTGCCGAGCGATGGCCGCGTGTTCTTGGCGCCGGCGCTCGACCTCATGTTGCTCGCGCGCGTCAGTGAGCTCGGCGATTTGATGGCGCCGCCTACCGGCACGCAGGCTGCCGCCACCGCGGCGACACCAGCGGCGGCTTCGACGGCACCGCTTGACGCCGTGCCCGTGCCCGCGCCTGCACCAGCGCCAGCGCCAGCGGCGAGCGCCTCGTCGACCATCGATACCAGCGTCGCCCACGGCGCGCTGCCGGGCTGGCTGTCGCAGCTCATGCAACTCGAGGCCCACGTCGTTGCGAATTCCCCTGCGGGCAAGGCGCCCCTCCTGATGATGACCGCGGCGATTAAGCCATCGGCCAAGGTGGGCG
The DNA here is from genome assembly GCA_016716835.1 of Myxococcales bacterium. Lineage (NCBI taxonomy): Bacteria > Pseudomonadati > Myxococcota > Myxococcia > Myxococcales > Myxococcales bacterium. The sequence continues at coordinate 209,981 of JADJUW010000003.1, forward strand.
AGCGCCTCGGCACGCCGGGCTTGGCCTTGCCGACGCAAATGACGCTTTCCGTGATCATGGAGGCCACCGGCTTTGTCGTGCGCGGCAATCTGGTCTTTGCTGACGCCGCGGCGGCAAGCGCCTTTGCGGGCGTGGTGATCGCCAAGCAGGCCGAGGCGGTCGGCGATCCAATCGCGGGCCTCGTGCTGTCGCGGGTCGGCGCCAAGAACGCGTTGCTCAACTTTTCGCTGCAACCAACCGATCGCGTGCTGGCGTTTTCAACGTCCATCAGCGCGGTCGATGCCAAAAAATTGCTTACGCTCGCGGCGCTCGAGCTCGCCTCCTACTTTGCGGAGCCATGAGGTTATGAATCGCGCCGCAGACTTGGTTGGCGTGGCGCTGTTGGCGCCGCTTGCGCTCCCGCTGGGGCTCGCCGCGACGGCGGCGATCTGCGTGTTTGATCGCGGCGAACCGATGTTCACGCAAACGCGCGTCGGGCTGGGGCGGCAGCCATTTGTGATCTACAAGCTGCGCACCATGCGCGACGGCCAGGTAACCCCTGTTGGGCACGTGCTGCGGAAGACCGGCCTCGATGAACTGCCGCAGTTGTGGAACGTCGTGCGCGGCGACATGAGCCTGGTGGGGCCGCGACCGTTGCTGCATACGGACATCGCACGGCTGAAATGGGATGGTCCCGACTATGACCTTCGGTGGAGCGTGCGGCCGGGCGTGGTCGGCCCGGTGCAGCTGTGGTCGACGCGACAGTGCGATGCGCGGCTGAGCTGGGTGTACGACCGCGGCTATGTGCGGCAGGCGTCGCTGGCGCGCGATGTCGCCTTGGTGGGCGCCGCGGGCCTGTGCGCGATTTTCGGGAAGAGGCGGGTCGCCCAGGTGTTTGCAGGTTGGCGGAGGCGAAGCTACACATGAAGGTCTTGCTCTTAGGCTTAGGCAATATTGGCACCACGCTGGCAAACGTGCTGCTGGCGCAACGCGAGCTGCTTGGCATTTCGCGGCTGCGCCTGCAAAAGGGCACGCCCAAGCCCTATCTTGAGGCCGATCTCGACTTGCTGCGCGCACGTGGCGCCGAGGTTGTTACGGGGCGCGAGCTCGCTGCGCATGGCGATGGCATGGATTATGTTTTTGACTGCCGTGGCGCTGGAATGCCTCTCGCAGACAAAGTCGCGTTAGAGGCTATGCCGCAGCTACGCGGCGCGGTGGCCCAGGGGAGCGAACACGGCTATGGCGTGCCCTACGTGACGGGCGTCAATGACGCCGCGGTGCGCGGCGAGCGCTTTGTGCAAGTGGCCTCGTGCAATGCGCACGCGGTGGCGACGTTGCTGCGCGTGTTTGCCGGCGACGAATTGGCGGGGCTCGTGCGCGGTGATTTTGTGGTGGTGAGACGCAGCGAAGACATCGGCGCGCATGAGCGCCTCGTTTCGGGCACGGTGGTGTCGCGGCACGCCGAGCCGCTGGGTACGCACCACGCCGCCGCCGCGCAGCGCATCTACGCGACGCGCGGCATCAACGTCGAGGTGACGAGCTCAGACGTCACCACGCCGAGCCAGCTCATGCACACGCTGCGCTTCTCGCTCACGCTGCGTGGCGAGCAATCTGCCGCCGACTTGCAGGCCGCCATCGCGCGCGAGCCGTTGGTCGCGACGACGCAAAAGTTTGATGCAAATCGCCTCTTCGAACTCGGCCGCCGCTACGGCGTGCAAGGCCGTTTGTACGCCCACGCCATCGTTGTCGCAAACGACCTGCTCATTCACCACCGCGATGGCAACACCGAGGTCCGCGGCTGGGCCTTCGTACCGCAAGAAGGCAACACCATCCTCTCGACCCTCGCCGCCTTCCTCTTCCAAACCCAGCACCCCGCCGCCGCCGCCATTCTCGCCACCCTGACTGAGGGTCACTCCATAGGCAAAATAGTATAGCGATAACAATAGGTTGCCCCCCGCACTGCGTAATTACCACATTCTAAGGTTGCCCTAGCGCCGTTTCAAACTGCGGATGGGTCGTAATGGCGTGGTCAAGTGCTGCCAATGTTGACGGCTCTACATCGGCCCCAAATCGTGCGGTCGAACGCGCGCGCTTGACGAGCCACGCGGCATCGAGCAATCGATGGCGAGCGAGCGACGGGAAGCGCGAAGAACCCTCCGTAACTCGATGAGCGAGCGCCACCGTGGTTTCGCTTTTGGGCCCTGTCGGCACGCCATATGCAACGTAAAAACCGGCCGCCAGCATGCTCGAGCGCACGGCGGTGGAATTGGTATAGGTAAACAGCTCGACGGGCGAGGGCGGCGCGGCTACGACGTCATAGAGCGCGCGAAATATGGCAAGCGACCACATCGGCGTGTCGACCTTGGCCGAAAACGGATCCCAGAAAATCACGTCGGGTCGCGGCTGCGCGGCATAGTGCGCGTGATAATCGCCCGCGCACAGTCGCCACGTGTAACGACCTTGCGGATGCGCAAACGCGCCATCGAGCAACAGCTTGTGGGGCGCGCCGTGACGCAAGTGCGGAAACAATTTTAAGTTGTCGAGTGCTAGGCGCAGCGCATCGAGGTCGTGCTCGTAGCTAATGATCTCGGCGCGAGGGCCGTCGGTGCCCTTGACCGCTCCGAGCCGTCGGATCAGCGCCATCGCATTGTGCGCGGCGCCAAGTCCCACGTCCCATACCACCAAGGGGCGTGCGGGCGCGGCAGCCCGGCACGCCCATTCGATCCACGCCGACTGCGCGACGTAGAGCCGCTCGGCCTCGGCGTTGGGGTCGTTCACTGAATGCATGATTTCGCCCGAGGCAATATGCGCGATGCTCGCCACGCCAGGACCTGCGCTGCTACCCGCGACGTCACCATGGTCACCGCCCCTGGCGATGTGGACGCGAAAGTTCCCAAGCGCCTCCGCCCCGCGGTGACGCGACTTCTTAGGCTCGGCTCGCAGCGGCGGGTTGTCTTCATCGGTGCGCATCAACACCTCGCGTTGCTCGGCATAGAAAGCCGGAAACGTGCCCGCGATAATGTGCCCGCGCATTTTCGCCATCAGCCCTAAATAGAAGTGCAGGTTGTGGTTTGCGAGCAATTGCCAGCCTAGCGGCTCTTTGCACTTAACCAAATGGTGCAGGTATGATCGCCCATACAACACGCAGGCGTCGCAAGCACACGCTTCATCGAGGGGCGCCTCATCAAACTTGTGCACGCCTCGCCGCAAGTCGAGCTTGCCGCGCGACGAAAACACCGTGCCTTGTTGCGCCCACGCCGTCGGCAAGATGCAATCGAACATGTCGACGCCGCGATGCACGCCCTCGAGCAAATCAATCGGGGTGCCAACGCCCATGAGGTAGCGCGGCTTGTCGCGCGGCAAGAGGTCCGCCGTCATCTCGGCGATGTCTTCGCGCTCGGCCTTGCTCTCGCCCACCGCCAGCCCACCAATCGCATAGCCGTCAAAGCCAGTCATGTCAGTCAGCGCCGCCGCACTCTGGCGCCGCAGATCGGCGAAGCACGCGCCTTGCACGATGGCAAATAACGCGCTCGCCGCGTCGCCGCGCGCCGCCAGCGACCGCGCCGCCCAGCGATGCGTCAGCTCCATGGCCGCCTTGGCCTCGCCGTGTGGGCTCGTTGAATTAATGCATTGGTCGAGCACCATCATGATGTCCGAACCAATGGCGAGCTGCATCGCGACCGATCGCTCCGGCGTTAAGTGAAACACCGTGCCGTCGAGTTGGCTACGAAACGTCGCGCCATCCTCACTCATGGCGCGGATGTGAGGCAGCGAAAAAATTTGAAAGCCGCCGGAGTCGGTTAGAATCGACTTGTCCCACCGCATCCACTTGTGCAGGCCCCCGAGCCGCTCAAACAACTCAATGCCCGGTCGCACCATAAGATGATACGTATTGCCCAAAATGATCTGCGCGCCGAGCTGCTGCAGCTGCCCGAGGTTTTGCGAACGCACCGCCGCGCGCGTGCCCACCGGCATGAACACGGGCGTCAAGATCTCGCTGCGCGCGGTGGTCAGCGTGCCCGCACGCGCCCGCGTGCCTGCTGCCGTCGCCTCAACCCGAAACCTCACGCGCGGGTTGTAGCCGCATGGCCTGTGCGCGGCAACGCCCGGAGGTAAAACCTTGTGTATAGATCGCGCTATCGTCGCTCAAGCAGGCGGTAAGCCGGTCGCGATATAGTTTGCCCAAGCAGGCTGCTCACTTACCGTAGCCGCTGCAAGCACCGCGGCAACGCCGACATGGCCGGCCAAGAACGCATACTTGACGTTGGCTGTCAAAGCAGGAAGATTTGGATTTGCTAACTTGTACGTATATAAACATTCATCGTACCAATGCTTTGCCGCTCGGCTAAACCGCTCGTTGCTCGTAGCCCTGTAGAGCTGATGATAAATGTGAGCCATTCCCGCAGCACCGTGCGAGATGTTAACAGAGGGTGGTTGAATATAGTCTTTACGTGGCCTTAGCGTACTACGCAGGCCGACTTGAATTGCCCGTTCTCGCCAATCATCGTTGCCGAGAGCCGTGGCCGCGCAAAGAAGTGCAAGTGCGACCCCGGCGTCACCGTGACCCCATCCCGCGTCCGAGCGGATCAAATTATTTGGACGCTCTGGAAACTCGTAGACAGAAAAACACGAGTAGCCATCGCTGCGGATGCGGCCCATTAACCACGTCGTGGCCTCTTCAAGCATGGACCGCGCCGCAGGTAGCGACGTTAGGTGCGAAAGTGCTACGAGGAGACTTGCCACGCCATGGGCAAGGCCTGTTTCGACTACTTCTTCACCTCGCTTCACCGATGTCCAACAGCAACCAGAACTGCCACTGGTTCTGGCAGAAGACGCCAAAGCATTGCATAACGCCGTGGCGAGCGTAAAATTATGACGTTTGATTGCGTAGAACAACATCCCAGCTAGCCCATCAAAAAGTTCAAACGGGATTCGTTCATCTTTACTAGCTTCACTTGAAGAGATGCTCTCCAACAAAATAGCGTCGAGATGGCTAAGGATTTCGGTTGCGTCCGAATTGTGATCAGTTTCTATTAGGTTTGCGAGGAGCCATGCGTGCCCAATTGAGCCCTCGAAAAATTGGCTATCGGCGCCATTTGACTCAAAATGCCGCACGAGTTCTTGAACTGCTATGGATCGGAACGACGGATACTCTGGAGAATCGGTGGCTTGCAACAAAAGTGCCAATTCACCATAAAAACTGGGGAGAGCTTGAGGTAACCACAGTTGCTTAGCGTTATCACAAACCGTTTTAACTGCGAACGCGGTGTCGCTCGGCAACAAAAATTTTGCGTCGCTAGTCATTAATCACACGAAAAATAATAGATCGCGAAACGTTACGAGGCTTGAATAAGCGTAAAGACCTAGTTTCTCTCGTGCGCCTCGCCACTAGTTGCAAAAAGTTGATACGATCTCTCCCGTGAGTCCCCAGTCGACGTGGCATCCAATATTATCGGGCGAGTTAGCGTTGAAAGCTCAAAAAATCGTACAACACATCATAGATGAGTTGAAAGCCGAGTTGGAGAAATCGACGCTTCTTCCCGCGGGAATTGTTGTAGCGAATAGCCCGGTTGATCCATATGTCGCGCTCCTTTTTTCATACGCTTGGGCAACTGATAAGTCACGTTCTGACATTGCCGCGTATGCTGTTGAGTTACTCGACGCCATCTCCGCTAGTTGCGCAGCGGCGCCTAACAGCTTGCGTCCGAATTCTGGTGTCATCGCCGCCGATTGGGTTTATTCGCATTATTGCAGAGAGTTTTTTGAGCGGGATCCGGAGCACGGGAATCTCGAAGACGAGACAAGCGATGACATTGAGGTCGCTTTGGTTGTCTGCAAGCTTCTAAAAGATGCCCCGCCTCGAGCGTACGATCTAGCTTCGGGTTTGGTGGGGCTCGGCATCTATGGGTTAGAAAGTACCAACACTAAGGCAGGAACAGAAATTGTTTCAGTGGTTCTATCATTGCTCGCAGATCGCAGCGAGCCGGTGGATTCGCTTCGATCGCGCTGGCTCACACCGCGAGAACTACTATTTGGGTCCAATCGTGAAGCATATCCGGACGGTGTCTATGACCTAGGTGTTGCCCATGGCGTACCCGGCATTATTGCCTTTGCAGCAGAAAGTTACGCGCGTGGTATCGCACGCGAAGTTGCCTTAGACATTGCGGGCAAAGCCGTGGAGTGGATTCTGAGTGTTAGGGTCTTAGACGGCGGGCCTGGATACGACTCATGGGTCGAGCATGGGAAAAATGCCTACACCGGTAACCAAGTTGCGTGGTGCTACGGTGGCCTGGGGTTAGCCGCAACCGTTTTGCGCGCCGCTCAAGTATTTTCGAGGAGTGATTGGCACGGTCAAGCCGTAAATATTGCGCGCGCTTGCGCAGATGTGTCGTTGAGTAGTTTTGAACTTCGGAGCCATGCGCTTTGCCATGGGTCTGCTGGGATCGCCCACATATTCAATCGCATGTATCATGCGACAAATGACCCGATATTTAAACGAGCGGCCGTATCGTATTATGAGGCATGCGTGGGTGCGTTTGACCCTGCTATCGGCTTTGGTGGGTATTTAGATCTTGCAACGATATTCACTGGAAAGAATACTCAATCGGAATCAATGACGACCGCAAAAGTCGGATCTTGGAATTTCCTGACCGGGACATCAGGCATTGGCGCCGCATTGCTAGCGGCAATCGGTGATGTTGAACCGCTCTGGGATCGATTGTTGCTTACAACAATTATGCCTAAACAGTAGCTACTTGTTTGGTAAGAGCCGGCAATCGCGCGTAAGTCAGATTTTTATGGAGTCCTAGTACAGTCCTGAGCGCAACTTGAATTCGCTATCGATTTTGTGGCTAATAATCTCTTCGACTTTTCCTGACGCAAGGTCCTCGCTGGTGAGTGGGGCGATGTCGCGCACAGTGAGAGACCCTTCACGATCAATGCTCAAAAGCCAGTGATTGGTTGGGTCAGTACCCGCCCACAGCGACCGGCTCGGGGCAATGAATTTCGCGACCAACCGGAATTTGAACAAGTCGTAGATCAGAATTTCATTGTTGTAGGTCGTCGAAAACAAGTAGTTTTTGCTGGCTGAAATCGTTCGTATGATGCCACCGCCTCCCTGTAAGGTTGCGACTCGTACTCCGGCAGGAAGACTCCATATCGCGATAGTTCCGTCGTCGAGACCAACATAGAGCTGATCACCTGCGGCAGAGATTTCGTCCGCCTTTATTGATGCGGTGTGGTTCATTTCGACGACGAGATTTCCTGTGAGGCCAAATAGTTTCTCTGATTGGGTGCCACTCGCCACGATATAGCTTCCGTCGGGAGGCACATCTATTCCCGTGAACTCTCCTGGGATGACAGAGGTTAGTTGCTTAGCTTTCGCATCGAAGATAGAAATTCCTGCCGAAAATCCAACAGCTGCGAGCGTTTTTCCATTCGCAGACCAAAGCAGTTGGAATGGCTCTTCTGTTAGCTGATGCGTTCCCGCCGTTGCGCCGCTTGCTTCGTGCCATGTCAGGAGGTTTGACTTGCCTACGGTGGCAAATTCGTGTGTGACTGGGTTAATGGCAACCATTAAAATGTCGTTGCCGATAATTTTTTGAATTCCGAAATCTTGCAAATTTAGTAGCCTTAACACCCCCGTTCCGTCGAGGCTAATAATCGTTTTCATTTGATTGGTGAGGCCAATCTGCCCTGCAAGTCCCGGTTCCGTATTGAATCGCTCAAATGCTCGGCTTGTGAGGTCCCACTTTGAGATGCCGCCATTGTCGGCATAGATAAGAGAGTTTGGTGTTGTAAAAATTGGTGGCGCAAAAAAATCGGAGCGATTGTCATCGCCTGCTCCAAGCGAAAAGGGCAGCGAATCACCTGAGGTGTCCCATAGCTTAACCGTTCCAATTCCTGATGATGTCGCGAGTTCTTGCCGTGTGTCGCTATAAACGGCACCTGTCAAGACACCGCCGTGAGGTAGCGTTGCGAGGAGAAACTCACGCTGAGTGTCCCAGAGCTTCGCGCTGCCGTCGCTGGAGAGAGACAGGAGGCGATTGTTATCGAGGAACGTTAGACTCGAGATCAACCCGGTGTGAGACCTCAGAATGCTGACGTTTCCGCTCGCTAGCTCAGTTACGCGAATTGCCTTGTCGAGACTGCCAGTCGCGATCCGCGATAAATCGGGACTGATCGAGCACGCCGTTACACCGAGATCATGTGGTGTTGTTGTGAATTGCGATTTTCCCGTTTTGACATTAAAAATGGCGACGGCTGCCGCATCTTTGCTGGGAGCCGCAGCGAGAACACCATCGGCCGAGACACACGCGCGACTTGTTTTGAGGGTGCCAAGATAGGTTGTCGTTCCATCTTTGGCTATGACCCAAGCACGTTTTTCGTGGCCCGTTCGAATAGCGATGGCCGCATCTTGGTTTGGAAACACAAAATACATGCCGCCCGGTTCCGTCTTGTTTGTAATGATATCGGCCACATCATTGGTTGCTAGCGTCCATCGTTTCAGACTTGCATCGGTCGAGCCACTTGTAATTGAACCGGTACTAGGCTGCCACCAAAGCGACGTTACGAAAGAATCGTGTAGTTTACGCTCGTGAATTCGAGAGCCCGTTTCGATATTCCATATGCGTACGATTCCATCAGGTCCGGCCGTTGCGATGTCAATGTTGTTTATCCAGGTTGCGTAAATTGCAGATCCAAGCGGCCCTCGCTGTACGATTATGGTTCTAATAGCTTTCTTTGATTCAAAGTCAGAAACTATGACCGTGCCATCATCGCTGCTTGATAAGAGCTTTGAGCGGTCCGGAGACAATTCGAGATTCCAAACGCCGCTTGTGTGCTTCGCAATCGTTCCGAGATCGGCTTTCAGTGGCGCGATTGCGCGCGCCAGCATAAAAGGAACTGCTTCATCGTTTGAGTGTCGTGTAAACGCTCGGAACAGATAGAGAATGGCGGGTTGGTATTCGTTTGAAACGAGCAGCTGGCGTCCTTGTTCTACATAGCTGCTTGTTAGCTGTTCATTTGCGCGGGCTTCGCTTGCCACCGCTTTTTCACGAAGGCCTGCGAATACGATGGCGGTTACGACGAGTGCTACCGCCAGCACGCTTAAGATGCCGCGGCGAATGCGTTGCGTGCGCTGGGCCTCGCGGAGGCTGGCGGTGGCAAAGGCGTCCTCCACGGTGGTGACGGCCCCAGGATAGCGCGATCGCCAAATGCGGTATTCGGTGAGGGTATCGCCGCGCCATAGTAAGCCGCGGTCGTTGCCGCGATCGGCCCACTGCTTGGCGGCGACGCGCAGTTGGTCGCGCAGGCGGGCGCCTTCGGCGTCTTCGTGACGCCATTTGACGAGACGAGGCCAGGCGGAGAGCAGCGCTTCGTGGATAACCTCGATGCGCTCGGAATTGTCAGGGCCTTCCTGCGCGACCAAGAGCCGCGAGGTAATGAGACGCTCCAGCACGGCGTTGGCGCGTTGGCCGCCTGCGACTTGCAAAATCTCGTCTCGACTAAGCGAGGCACGTGTGCCATCGGCGGTGACGAGGTGGCGAAAAATTTCGCGCACGCTTTTTTGTTCATCATCGCTCAGCGCGCCGAGGACTGACTCAGCGTGGTGGGCCAGTGCGCCGCCGACGCCGCCGAGCGTCTGATATGCCTTGCGCGTGAGTTTTTTGTAGTGTTTGTCGCGAAATTGCCAGAGCTGGAATGCGGTAAAAGATAACAGCGCCATCGCGGCGGATTGGGTCGAGACCTCTTTGGCAATCTCTTCGACAAGTGCCTTGTCCTCGAACGTGTAGCCGACGCGGCGCGCTGGCTCGACAAGAATTCGCTGGAGATCTTCTTCGACGGGCGTCGTCAGCAGATGAAGGCTGGCAGATAGCCGCTCTCGCAGCCCCGGCACCTGTGCGACCCGAATCAGGAAGTCGTCGCGCAGCGTAATAATGACGTGGGCATCAAGCGCTGCATGGTTGGCGAGGCCAAGGATGGCTTCGGCGAAGATCGCTTGCTGCGGCGTGTCGAGGCACATCGTGACCAATTCTTCAAACTGGTCGACGACGAGCAGCAAGGGCACAACCTCGTTGCCGCTTTGCTGCAGCGCTGAGAGCGACAAGGCAAGCCCGAGAGGGTTTGATCTAAGTTCGTCCGGAGATGTCGTGATACCCAGCTGACCAACCGCAAATGCCAAGGCTTCAAGCGGATTGCCGCCGGGGCGCATCACGATGGCGTGATGCTTAGAGGGCAAGTTTGGGAGTACGCCAGCTTGAACGAACGAGCTCTTTCCAGAGCCTGACGGGCCGACGACTGCTATGAGTCGGCGCCCTTGCATGCGATTGACAAAGCCGACGACCTCGGCTTCGCGACCAAAGTAGCGGTCGACGTCGCCGGTGCCAAACGTTGCCAACCCAAGATATGGAGGCACATCCTCGGTGGGCTTATCGGCCTCGCCTTCGAGCTTGCCACCGCGGAGACGCGCTTCGAAATTTGGGCCCAAGTGAATGGGCCAGATGTCGTCACGTCGCAGCTCAAGATTGCCTGGGAGCGCCTGGCACTTTGCCTTGTCTTGGTGCGCACCGACGAGCCAAAAAAGTTCTACCGATGAGCCCGCGCTCGATTCGGCGCCCGCGGCCACCGAGCTCAGATCGCAAACGAGCTGATCGTTGGCATCGAGCAGCAGCACGGCGTCGGTCGTAGCGTCGACGCCGCCAGCCGCGGCGGCGCCGCGGCGCAGGCCCATCCAATAGTTGGCGCTGCCGTTATTGACGACGACAACTGGATAGGCGCTGAGAAATCGCACGGATTGCAGCACTTTGCCTAGCAGGAGCAGGGCGCCAACAAGGTAGGTACGGATGGCATCGCCAGAAGCCTTTGGTCCCGGGTCTTCCTTGTGTGTCGCCAGCAAGGTGTCCATCGCATTTCTCAACGCGCTGCTACCCGTGAAAAATACTTCGACGAGTTCGGGTAATGGGTACAGCGCCGGCGCATCTGCGAAGGGGCGCACCAGTTCGCGGCACAATTGCCACCAATCGCTGGCGTCTAGGCTGCTAGTGGCAAGTTTGTCGAGCAGCGCCTGGGTTTCAGGCGCGTCGCCATGGCGGCCGGTGGCTCGTTGGCGGGCCGCAAGCGCGAGATTTCCCGCATAGGCCGCGATAACGTACGTCGCCTGCCACATCGCCACGCGGAGCGCCGATGGGGTGCGCGCGCCATCGATGGCCGCGATACATTCCGCAAGCGGCTGAGGCGCCGCAATCATGAGTTCGTCGCGTAGCTGAGGATCTAACGCGGGCAAATCGACGGCATCAATTGCAAGCCCAGACGCATCGCGCAGCGCCTCGCCAAGCGCCAGCGCGGTCTGGTAGCGGTCTTTGGGCCGCTTGGCCATAGCTTTAATCAGCACGTCGCTCAGATCGGCTTCGAAGTCACCGGGAAGCGGTGGCGGCGCCTTGCGCGCGTGTTGCGTCGCCAGCTCCATCGGGGAGTTGCCGGTAAAGGGCGTCTTGCCAGTAAGCACTTCGTAGGCAAGCACGCCGATTGAGTACACGTCGGTGGTGGGCGAAATCGGGCCGTTTCGCACCCATTGCTCCGGTGCCATATACATCGGCGTACCCGCGACGTCTGAGCCGGTGGCCGTGCCGGCCAAGGAAGCCTGAGAACCAATGGATTTGGCGAGGTCACTGGCAATCCCAAGATCCAGGAGCTTGGGAAACATATTACCCGCGCGCGAGATAACCATCACGTTGTGTGGCTTTAGATCGCGATGTACAATGCCTTGCTCGTGCAGCGTGTGGACGACTTCGCACAGGCGATTGAGCAGCGGGATGGCGCGTTGGCGAGGCAAAGCGCCGGCCTTGAGCATGTCTGAAAGCGACGTGCCGCGGACCAGTTCCATGGCAATCCAAAGCGTGCCGTCGGCCTCGGCGCCGAAGTCGTAGACGTGCGCGGCAAATGGGTGATCAATGCGCGAGGCCAAGCGGGCCTCGCGGAGAAATTGCGCCACGCGATCGGCTTCAGCAGCCAGCGAAGGATGAGAAACCTTGACGACGGCCTGCCGGTCTAAGACTTCTTGGGTCGCCAGGTAGACCGCACCAAAGCCACCTTCGCCGATGCGCTCGCCGATCACAAATGCGCCTAGCCTGCGACCTGGCCCGATGTCGTGATTGGTGGCGCCCATGCCGCCCTAGCTTAGCGCACAATTTTCAGGTGAACGTTAAGCGCGTAAGAAAACTACGCGGTTAGGGTGCGTCGAAGCGGGGTGAGTATGCCGAGTAGTCGTTCCCATCCCGGGGCTTCACCTTTTATCAGCGCTATAAGAGCCAACACAATGCCCGCTTCACCTTGGAGAAAGGTGCCGTCAGGCCGCGTGCGGTTGGTCTTGAAACGTAAAAAATTTGCATCCATGCTCCTCAAGGAGAGCGCGTCCTCCACCCACGCCAGGCAGGCACCCGCCAGCTCGGCAATTGGATAGTCCAACCAACAGCGATGGAAAAAATATGCATGAGACAGTGCGCCATGACAGAGCTCGGCGTTGAGGGATGGTCGTTCCGTCGGTGAAATAGCGGCGCTTGCGAGAATTGCTGCGAGGTAAGGCTCAACCGCGGCATTCAAGGAAAGCGCGCCCTGCATTCGCATAATGGCAGAGGTTAAGCTGCCCTCACACCATGACAGGCGACTCGCGAGGCGCCTCTCGCCAGGCACTTCCGCAATTGTACCCACCGCGGTCCAAGGGGGGGAGGCCGTTGCTTCAAGAAATGAAAGCCACGCTTCCGCGCCAAGAATTAGCTCATCTACGTTGTTTAGCCCCAGGGATTTTACGGACGCTAGTGCAGCGATTACGCCGGCAGCGCCGTGGCCAGGCCCGCAATAGGTGAGCCCATGTGGAAAGCTTGTTTTCATTTCGGCAGGTAGTTCCGTTGCTTTGGTGATCCAACGGGTCCCGCTGTTATCTGTTGTCGCGAGGCGACTAATACCCGCAACGGCGAGCTGAGCGAGCTGAGACGCGATGGCTTGATTGCCATTGGTGGCCCTTTCAAGCGCATAAACAATGACTCCGGACATGCCGGCAATGATGCCGGCATCTTCCCTCAGCGGATGTTGGTGCCGTAAGCTATCAACTAGCGATCGATCAAAAGTTACTAGTAGTTCATCAACGTAGTCAGGGTCATCTACGAGGTGAGCTATCGACCATGCAGCGCCGATTGAGCCGGTTAGCAGCAAAGTCGGTGATGACCCATCCGCGAGCGAGGTGATTGCCCTTCGAATAGCATTTTCTAGAAGGATCTCTATTTTCGGTTCTTGCGAAAACTCCGCGTAATAGGCCAAAAAGAGTGCGTTGGACATAGGATCGCGCGGAGGTTCCGCGATCAGCGTTGTGGCAAGTTGGTGCACCACATCAGTGCATGTGTCGGCAAGGGTGCCTGTTATCAAAGAGGATGACACAACTGAATTGTAGCGCTTTTTGTTTGTGCGACCGCACGGCTACGGCTCAAACGAAAGAAACCCCAGCGGTAGCTGGGGTCGGTTAGGTTTCGCGGACTATTGTCGACAAAGTGCTAGCAGCCACACGTATTTTGGGCTTGTCGGCTCCCTTGAGGATCCTTGCAGAACTGAATTCGGACGATATCCGTCGCTCTCGCGTCGGCTACTGGTACGCCAAGAGCCCTGGTATCTTCGCCCACGTGTCCCTCCCGAAGATCCGTCCACGGAGCAGGACCAGCTGCGTCGTACAACGCACCAGCTGCATTCGATAGTGATTCCACAGCGACTCGCGACAGTTTCAATTTTGAGCCATTAATTTTTTTCATTTTTCATTGCCTCCGAGTTGAAGCTGTGCAGGCTGCATGCCAATCGATTTCTACGTGTTTACTGGTAGATACGATGTGCAACGCGAGGGAAGTAAGTGCACATAAGTGCAGATTTGCACTTGGGACGCACGAACCGATCCATTTGCATTTGCTGAATGAGTGCACGCCGACAATTTGGGCGACTCCAGAGGGCCGCCGGTTCCAGCCATGCAACAGTCTGTTGTGTAACTAACTGATTACACTGTAAAAGGCACCCTTGTCGAAGCGCAACATCGTGATAACAGGTACGGCAAGATGGCCGCGCCAGTTTCCAATTCTGCACGTGGTCCATACTGGATCGTTGGGCTGCCTATAGCGGCCGCCGTTGCGGCTGGCGGGCGCTGGCTGCTGCAAGGCTCGGGCAATCTCTATACGGCGCAGGCCAAGCGGTTTTTTGTGCCGCATCCCGACCTTGGGTGGCAGGCGGCGCAGACTGAGCGCGTGTGGCTGGGCCTCGATGCGATCGGCGTGCTCGGCATGTGCGCGCTCGGCGTGGCCCTGGCGGCCTACCTCATCTCGCGGCGAGAGCGCGCGCGGCAGCGCAAGCAAGCCGTCGCCCGCGCAGCGCTAACGCTGGGCGCGCTGATGTCATTTATCGTGCCCGGCGGGGCGTTTGTGTCGGGCGGTCGCCCCACTGGCGCACGTGACGCGCTGCCGGCCGCGGTTCCGCTGGCGCAACTACCCGACGTGATCGATGGCGGCCTGCCATCGCCGGTTGGCACGTATGAGGTGGTCGCGGCTCATTCGACGCTGGTCGCCAAGCTCGAAGCGGGCAAGGAGGCCTTCGACGCCGCCTTCGCCGGCGCGGTCAGCGGCACCTTGAGCGGCGATCTCGCCAACATCGGTGCGGCTGGCGCGCCCATCGAGGCCACTTTTACCGTGCCGGTCAACGTCATCGACACCGGCATCTCCATGCGAAACGGCCACGCCAAGGAGTATTTCCACGCCGACGAATTCCCCACCATCTCGTTTGCGCTGGGCGCGTTTACCGCAACGCGCATTGCCTCGCCAACCTCGCTGCAAGTGCGCGCCAGCGGGACGCTGACGTTGATGGGGCAGGCAGAGCCGGTCGTGTTCTCGGGAACGATTGGGCGCCTCGACGGCGCGGCGATGCAGCGACTTGGCCTGGCCGCGGCGGCCGCCGCGCTCATCATTGAAGGCTCGTTTTCGCTAAAAATCAGCGAGACCGGGCTGGCCGCCCACCAATCAAGCTTTGATCGCGATGAGCTACCCGTGCTAGTTACGCTCGTCTTGCGGCATGTCGCCGCGAACTAAGTTTAGTCGTTTGTTCGAAACCGCACCGCAACCCGAAAGAAAAAGGAATACACCATGAAACTCATCACCAAATCACTCTCACTCCTCCTCCTCGCCACGGCAATCTCCTCGGCCGCCTGCAGCAAATCCGACGAGCCAAAGCTCGAGGCCAAGCAACCTGAGCCAGCGCCAGCGCCCGCACCGGCCCCAGCCCCTGCGCCCACCCCAGAGCCCGCGGCGGCGCCTGCCGAGTACTTCCGCATCGAAGCCTCGCACACGCCAGCCAAACCAACAGATCCAGTCTTGGTCGACGTCGGCTACAAGATCGTCAAGGCCGATTTTGATCCCGCCAAGCTCGAGGCCGGCACCTTCGAAATCGAGCTCGACCTCGCCAACGTCAAAAGCGGCATCGCCGATCGCGACGCGCATCTCGCGTCGGCCGAATTTCTCGACGTCGCCAAGTCGGCCAAGGGTTCGGTCAAAGTCTCCGGCCTGAAAAAAGACGGCGACAAGACTTACTCCGGCGAAGCCACCGTAAGCCTCAAGGGCATCGAGAAGAAACTCCCGATCAAGCTAGAAGTCCTCGAAGTCGGCGCCGATGGCTCGGTCAAGGTGAAGGGCGAAGCCGCCTTTACGCTCGCAGATTTTAAATTCGGCAACGCCGAAGGCAAGGTTGGTAGCGACCTCAAGGCCTCCGTGCAACTCGTGCTCAAGAAGATCTAGGCGCGCTTCGCAATCCGGGCGCTACGGCGCTTCGGCGCAAAATTTATGGCCTTCTGGATCGATTGACTGTTCAGGCGCCGGCAGCGGCTCGCCGCCATTGGCGATCATTAGCTCCTCGTCGCGACATTCATAGTCGTCGCGGCAATCGCCCGAGTCGCCGCAGCGGCGCATGCAATAGCGCACCTCGGTGGTGCGAACCGCGCACTTGCCGGTGAGGGTGCACACCTCGTCAAGCGAGCAGTCATCGGTGCCGTCATTGAGCGCGTCTTCGGTCGCGGGGTCGCATGGGCGGTTTTCGAACACCCCGGAGTAAAATCGTATGCACACGGATTCATCCGGGCAGGTGTCGTAGTCGCACCCCAGGATGGTGCAGTAGCCGCCGTTTGCGGCATTGTCACAAATGCGCAGGCCGTTGATGTCGCAGTCGCTGTTGATAAAGCAGCTGTCGCCGATTTCTTTGCTGCAAGCAGCCCCGGCGCCGGCCGCGGCCAAGAGTACGGCCACAGCGGCGACCTGACGCAGTCGCGATGGCAACGAGGCAAACACGTTCATGGCCGGCATCCTATAGAGATACCAGACTCATGACAAGGCGACGCGGTTGCCTCGCCGAGGGGTGCCTCGCCGCGTGCGCTTGCCCTCCCCCGAGCGATATGAGAGCGTGCGCCGGTGCGAGCGGTGCTCCAGCGCGTCTCCAGCGCCAGCGTGACAGTCGATGGCGCCGTGGTTGGCGAAATCGGCAAGGGCCTGGTCGCCTTGGTCGCTGCCGGGCAGGGTGATACGGAGACCGAGCTTGCCTATATCGTAGACAAGCTGGTTGGCCTGCGCATCTTTGGCGACGACGCCGGCAAGATGAATTTATCGGTGCTCGACTGTGGCGGTGCCGTGTTGTGGATCTCGCAGTTCACGCTCTATGGCGATGCGCGCAAAGGCAAACGGCCCGGCTTCACGGATGCGATGGCGCCCGAACCGGCTCGAGCCCTGTGGTCAAGCGGCGTTGACCTGTTGCGTCAAAGGGGCGTCGCGAACGTCGCGACCGGGGTCTTTGGCGCCGATATGCAAGTCTCGCTTTGTGGCGATGGGCCGGTGACCATTTTACTCGATTCTGCGCGTGGCTTTTAAGGTGCGGCCTCGCGACGCCTAAGTCGAAGTCAATGTTTCTAGGCGCACGGGGCTTGTGCCCGCATGCGTCACCTATATATTGCGCCGCATGCGCGAAAAACGCCGGTTCTGCACCGCGCTCGGGTGCCTAGGCGCGGTCAGCCTGCTCGCGGCGCTACCTGCGCTCGACGCCACCACGGCCCAAGCCTCGCCGCTTGACCTCTATGGTTTTGGCGGGCGCACTTCGGGCATGTCGGGGGCCGGGCTGGTGACGAGCAACGATTTTGATTCGGTGTTGCTTAATCCCGCGGGCCTGGCCTCGGCGCGGCTCAAGCGATTATCGATCGGCAACCTCTACGGCAAGCTGCGCCTGCTCATCGATGGCGAAGCGCGCGACGTCGCGCCTGCCAACGGCTTTGTCATCGGCGGTGTCATCCCGATCGGCTTTGGCGGGCCATGGCGCGATCGCGTGACACTTGGCATTGGCTTCTACGTGCCCACCGAATCGCTCGCGCACAACAAGGCGCCGTTTCCCGGCCAACCGCAATTCGCCTTGCTCGAGCAGCGCAGCCAGATCTTATCGGCCAACGTCAGCCTGGGCGTGTGGCTAAATGACGAATGGCAAGTTGGCGCAGGCATCACCGCGCTGGCGACGCTCACCGGCGACGTTAATATTACGGCCGACGAGCTCGGGCGCTTCAACTCGACCTCGGCGCAAAATCTGGTCACCAAGGCCGCGCCGATCGTGGGCGTGCAATGGTCGCCCAACTCCATGCCGGCCATGTTGGTGGGACTTGGCGTACGCGGCAAGACGTCGTCGGGCTACGACCTAAGTGTCTCCTCTGATTTTGGCTCGGTTGTGCCCATCGAGCTGCCGCAGATGCGGATCGCTGGCACGCCACAGTTTGAGCCACTCTCGGCCAACGCCGAGGCCGCGTGGACCTTGCCCGCCGGCTCGCCCAACAACACGCTTAAACTCATCGCCGCGCTGGCGTGGCAACAGTGGAGCAAATATCCGTTGCCGACGCTCAATCCTGTCGCAAGCATGCCGGCCCAGCCATCACCCGATTTTCACGATATCGTGGTGCCACGCGCAGGCGTTGAATTTTCACGTGGCTGGCGCAGGTTGCGCCTCACGCCGCGCGCCGGTGTTGCGTTCTTTCAATCGCCGGCGCCAGAGATGACGGGCTTCCAATCGCTGCTCGATAACCACCGCATCGTGACCTCGGCGGGGCTGGGCGCGGCGATTCGCGCCGGTCACAACACGTTTACGATCGATGCATGGTGGCAGGCGCATGTGCTCTTGTCGCGGTCCCATCAAAAAGACCCCGACTTGCAACCCGAGGGGACAACACCTGGATTTGATCAGATCGACACGAGTGGCCGAATTTATGCCGGCGGCGTCAGCGTGGGGGTGAGCCTGTGAGGTCGCGACGCGGCCCTATGCGCGCGACGTGGCCGCGTGCGACCGCGATGGCGCTCTTGGCGACATGCGCGCTGGCAACGCACGTCAGCGCCAATCCTAATGACATTTACGGCAACGGCGCGCGCGGCGCCGCCATGGGCAACGCCTCGGTGAGCAACGCCGACGACGGCTCGGCCAGTTATTATAACCCCGCGCTGCTGGTGAGCGGCGAGCACACGCACATCGATCTGGGCTACATGGTGGCGCAGCCGAATCTGCGCCTCAATGGCAAAAATGTCGGCGTCGATTCGCTGCACGGTTTCACCGTATCGCTGGTGCAGCCCGGCAATATTGGCAAGACCCGGGTCGCGCTAGGGCTCACCTTTTTCTCGCCCGACAATTATTTGACGCGACTGCAGAGCGCGCGCGCGGCGAGGCCGAGGTTTTTCTACTACCACAATCGGCCACAACGCCTGTTTGTCTCCTCGGCCCTTGGCGTCGCGATCACCAAGCGGCTGAGCCTTGGCGCCGGCATGATGGTGATGTCGCAATCTGAAGGTGAGGTGGTGCTCGATGGCCTGATCGCCGTGCCGGTACCCGAGCAGAGCAACCTGGCCCTCGACATCGACGTCGATCTCAACACCATCCGCTACGCCCACGTCGGGCTCGCGTTTCGCGCCACCGACTGGCTGCGCGTGGGCGCGGTCTATCGCGACAAGTTCACGTTGCGCGTCAAGCAGGTGTTTCGCGTCACCGGCGACATCGGCGCGCCGGGCGGAACGCCACTGGTCGAGGATGGCTTTCTCGCGCTCAAGACCGCGTTTCAAGATCTTTTTCAGCCGGCACAGCTGGTGCTCGGCGCGACGGTGCAGGCCACGCCACGCTTGGCGGTGGCGCTCGATTTGTCGTATCAGCGATGGAGCCAATTCGAGAACCCTTCGACCATCACCGAGGTCGAGCTCGACGTCGGTCAATTTAACGATCAGGTGGATATTCCGCCGTCGGCGCCCATCTCAGATCCGAACTTCGCCGACATCTTGGTGCCACGGCTTGGCGCGGAATATGTCATGCCATGGCGCAAGAATTTGATCGCCTTGCGCGCGGGCTACGCCTATGAGCCCTCGCCGGCGCCGGCGCAAACTGGGGATTCCAATTTTATCGACAACAACAAGCATATTGCCTCGGTGGGCGGCGGGCTTGAGCTGCCGGGGCTGGGCACCATCGTGCCGTTGCCGGTCGCCTTTGATGCCTTCGTGCAATTCACCGTGCTCGAATCGCGCATGCATGTAAAGACCTCACCGGTCGACGAGATTGGTGATTTTCGCTCGTCAGGTACGGTGTGGGCGGCTGGCCTCACCAGTAGATGGAAATTTTAAGTGACTAGGCAAGGGAGCAAGCTATGACGCAAGCAAACAGTCGAGTGTTGGTCAGTGCCATGATGATGGCGGCGTCGCTCACGGCCGCATGTGGCCTGGGGCTGAGCGAGAGCCCCGCGGGTGGCTACGACAATCTGCCGTCGTCGGGCATCGGACCGTATGTCCGGCCACCGGACGTCTTTGAGACGCCCAATCAAGAGCCGTGGATCTTGACCGAGTTACAGGCCGACCTCGCCGAGCCTTGGATCATGCCGCGCGGTGATGGCGGCTTTCGCATTTGGTACTCACGCCAGGAATCCGGCCAGGCGGCGCCAAGAGAGATTTGGTATGCCGAATTCGCCAATTACGCGCAACCGCCGGACGTCGCGCCGAGCAGGGTGCTGGGGCCAACGCGGCCGTGGGAAGCAACCGAGATCGGCACGCCAAGCGTAATCGAGATCGGCGGCCAGCTGCGTATGTTCTATACCGGCGGCGACGAGGCTAGCAGCGTCGGGATGGCCACCTCATCAGACGACGGCGCCACCTGGACGGCCGAGGCTGATCCAATCTTAAGCGACGTCCGCTCTCCGTCGGTGGCGGTCGTTGGTGATGAATTGTGGCTGGTTGCGGAGCGCATCGACATGCCGGGTATTTGGCGCGCCAAGGCGCCGGTGGCCGATCCCGAGGCGTGGGTCTTTGATGCCGAGCCGATCGCAACGGCGCGCGGAGAGGTGGAAGACGCCTTTGATCGCGCCATCGTCGGCTCGCCGACGATCGTTGCGCGCACCACCTCGGCCGGTCGCGTGCTGGTTGGCGTGTGGTTCACCGGCCTCACCGACGTCGTCAATAGTGATACCGCGTCGGTTGGCTACGTTGGCACGTTCGATGGCATTACGTGGGAGCGCTATTCCACATCGCGTCCGGTGCTTGCGGCGCCAGGGCGCGAACCCTCGCTTGTCGTTGGGACCCGTACGGGAATCATGGCGTTTAGCGGGCAAAAGGGCGCGCGCAGCGGCATTGCCTTGGCGGTGCATCCCTCGCCGCAATGACGCAAGGCAGGCGGCCATTTGCGGCGTCGCATGATTGAGTGAAGTGACGGCTATGCTAGGGTACACGCACGTGCGAGATTGCCGCCTACAATGCTTGCGTCGTCGAGCCGTGGTTGCGGCGAGCGCGAGCGTCATCGCCGTCATCGCCAGCGGCGTGACGCAGCTTGGAGGGATGCTGCCGTACGCGGCTGCCTCACCCTTGGACCTCTTTGGGCAGGGCGCCAAAAGTGCGGGACGCGCCGGCGCCGGGGCAGTGACGTCCGTCGACGGCGAGGCGCTGGGATCAAACCCAAGCGGCGTTGCCGCCGAGCCAGATATTGCGGTCAGCATTGGCGAGATGTTCGGCGCCATCGAGCTGGTGGCGGGCGGCGAATCGCGGCCGGCACAAGCGCCACGCGGCACCACGCTGACGGCGATTATGCCGATTCGTCTCAACGGCTGGGCCAACAAACGTTTCATCCTCGGCGCCAAGGCATTCTTGCCCCGCGAAAACCTCGTCACCCTGTCCTACCCAGGCGGCGAGACGCCGGCCTTTACCTTGCTCGAGCAACGCACGCAAATGACCGAGCTTAGCGCCACGTTGTCGTACGCGTTGTCGCCGCGCCTGCGCGTGGGGGCCGGCGCGTCGGCGGTGCTGTCGCTCAATGGCCTGATTATCCTGCGCTCGAACGGCTTTGGCGGCCTCGATACCTTGGCCGACCAATCGGTCTTGGTCGACGCCGCGCCGCTGGTGGGGGTGCAATGGGATATCACGTCCCAGTTGCGCGTTGGCGGCGCCTATCGCGGTGCGCTAGCGGCGACGTATTACATAGATTTTATCAGCCGCACTGAGCCGTCGTTTCCGTTGCCGCTGCCCGCGTTGGTGCTGCAAGGCGTTGGCCAATACGAGCCGAGCCATTTTGAGTTTGGCGTTCAATGGAGTCCGGTGCCGGCGCTACGGTTTTTTGCCGATGTCACCTATGCGGCGTGGGGGGCGTATCCTCGTCCCGCCGAAAGCATCACCCCCGATACCTTGCCGGCGCTGCCGCGGCCCAATTTTGCAGATACGGTGGTGCCGCGCGCAGGTCTTGACGTGATCCTGCGCGTCGGCGATGGCGGCCGCGCCAAAGCCATGGCGTTCGCGTTGCGCGGCGGCTATAGCTTTGTTTCGTCGCCCGCGCCGGATGCCCCCGCATCGCAGGCAATTCTCGACAACGATCGCCACGTGGTCGGTGCGGGCGTCGGCTTTTCGGCGACGATGGGTGGCAATCGCTGGTACATAGATGCCTGGGTGCAAGCGCAGGAGCTGGCGGAGCGGCGTCATCTCCAGCTCGGTGCAGATTTTACCAGCGACGGCAGCATCAAGGCCGGCGGCGTCACGATTGGATCGTCGCTATGAGTGGGCGCATGGACGGCTACAAGGCTGGGCGTTGCACCATGCTTACGTGGGCCGCGACGATGTTGGTGGCGAGTGGGCTGCCGACGGCAGCGTTGGCTAGTCCTGCCGACTATATTGGCGCCGGCGCGCGCAACTCGGCCATGGCGAACACCGGCGTTTCGTCGACGCGCGACGCCTCGGCGAGCTTTTATAATCCTTCGGCGCTGGCGTGGCTGGGCGGCGCACATCTCGATCTCGGCTACACCGTGGGCTTGCCCGAGCTCTCGCTCAACGATGTCCCGGTTGGGCCGGGCGATTTGCAGGCGTGGTATTTGGCGTTTGCGGCGCCGGGGACGTTGTTTGGCCACGCGGTTGCCGGCGGCATTGTCATCATGGCGCCGTTGCAAAAAGATCCGTTGCGCCGCAGCAACTCGCCCGAGTTCATGAAATTTGAGGGGCGGACCAAGCGCGTGCTGCTCGCCACGAGCGCGGCGTTTGCGATCACCGAGCGCTTTTCGGTCGGCGTCAGCGTGCAACACCTAGCCGGGCTGTCGGTGCAGTTAGGCATCGACGGCACCTTGGGCTATCCCTCGGGCGACGACAGCCGCTTGCAGCTAAACCTCGATGGCAAGGTCAAGAATTCGCGCTACACCCAAGTGGGCGCGACATGGCGCGTAAGCGATGCGGTGACGCTTGGGGGGCTCTATCGACAAAAATTCGAGTTCCTTGAGGCGCAGGGCATCACGGTGCATGCTGACATTGGGCTCCCGGATTTGCCACCCGTAATTGACGATGCGTATCTGCAGGTCCAGGCGGCGGCCATCAAGACCTTTCAACCGGCGACCGCGTGGGCCAGCCTGACCGTGCAACCCAGTGAGCGGCTTGAGCTGACCACCGACCTTGGTTGGTTTGACTGGAGCGCGTTTCGCAATCCGCAGGCGAGCGTCACCGTCGAAAGCGATTTCGGCACGTTTGACGTGCCGATTGTGCCGAGCACACTCCGCCCACAACCGGGTTTCAAAGACGCCTATGCGGCGCGCGTGGGGTTTGAATTCTTGCCATCTGGTCCCACCTCGCGCTTTGCGTTTCGCGGCGGGTATGGCTATCAAAGCGCGGCCGGCGCGCCGCAGACCAACGTCAACAATTTCATAGATGGCGCGCTGCAGACCTTTGCCGCGGGCATGGGCGTGAGGTCAGAAGGTTTTGGCATTCTGTCGCGGCCACTATATTTCGACGTCTTTGCGCAGTGGGCAGTGCAGCCGACGCAGGCGCATATCAAGGCATCGCCCGCCGATCTCGTAGGCGACTATACCTCCAAAGCGCAGCAGCTCTCCTTTGGCGCCACGCTGCGGCTAGAGTTTTAGCGTCCTATCGTGTTACCGTGACGGGGCTAGCCATGCACGTTCGATTTTGGGGGGTACGTGGGTCGATCGCCATGCCGGGGCCGTCGACCAACCGCTATGGCGGCAACACCTCCTGCGTCGAGGTCACGCCGCGGGGAGCGTTGCCGATCATTATCGATGCGGGCACGGGCCTTCGGCCGCTGGGCAAGGCGTTGATGGGTGGGGCAGCTTCTGGCAGGCAGGACGAGATCGCGCAGCGCTTTGCTGATGGCCGCGCGGAAGGCCACATCCTCATTAGTCATACCCATTGGGACCACGTGCAGGGCTTGCCGTTTTTTGCGCCGTTTCGCGTCGCGGGCAATCGCTTTCAGATCTACGCGCGGGAGCGCCACGACGACAAGATGCAGGCGGTGTTCGCCTCGCAAACCGATGACGTCTATCTGCCGGCGCCGCTGACCAAGTTTCGCGCCGACCTGGCTTTTCGCGAGCTGCGCGACGACTCCGATTTTATGATCGGCGAGGCGCGCGTCCGATGTGCCCGGCTCAACCACCCGTGGATCGCGATGGCGTATCGCATCGATTGCGACGGTGCCTCCCTGGTCTACTGTTCGGACACCGCGCCGTTTCGCGACGTTCTGCTCGAGTATGATTTTGTCAAGGAGGCGCCCGTGCCGGGCGCGCCGCTTGATGCCAAGGTCGCCGCGCGCCTGGCCGATATGCAGGGCCAGTTGGTGGCGCTCATGCAAGGCGCGGATCTGCTGATCTATGACACGCAATTTACCGCGCAAGAATATGCGCAACGCCCGCATTGGGGCCATTCGACGCCAAGCGACGCGCTGCAGATGGCGCGGCTGGGCAAGGTGAAGACGTTGTGCCTGTTTCACCACGCGCCGCTACGCAGCGATGACGAGCAAGATGCGATCTTGGTCGCGACGCGCGCCGAGAGCGCTGCGGCCGGTGATGCCTTTGCGGTGATCGCGGCGCACGAAGGCCAAGAGCTGGCGCTGGGAGGCGCCCTCTAGTGCGCGTGCAATGCTGGGGCGTGCGCGGCATGATCGCCGTGGCGGGCGCGGCGTATAACCGCTACGGCGGCAATACGCCGTGTATTTCGGTGGAGAGCGAGGCCGGCGATTTGCTCATTTTGAGCATGGGCACCGGCCTGTTTCATCTCGGTAATCACCTTATGACGCGAGAGTTTCGCGACGGCGCGGGCCACGCCACCATCTTGATGGCGAACGCCATGTGGGATCACACGCAAGGGCTTGGTTTTTTTGCGCCGGTGTTCGTGCCTGGCAATCAGTTTACGCTTTGGGGCAACGCGGCCACGGCCGATGCCCTCGAGCGCATCATGGAAGGCGGCATGAACCCCAACGTGTCGCCGCTTCAGACGTTGCGCAATTTAGGCGCGGCGTTCACGATCAAGGCGACCCCGGTTGGTGCGCCGTTTGAGGTGGGCGCCTTTACCATCAGCGCGATCGCAAATCCCCACGGCACGGTAACCTCGCTGGCCTTTCGCATCTTGGAGCGCGCGACCGGCAAGGTCCTCGTGTTCGCGCCCGACGTGGGGTATGCCGATGCGGGCGCGCCAGCCGAAACCATCGCCCTGTATCGCGACGCCGACGTGCTAATTCACGACACGACGTTTTCCGTCGCCGACGATTTCGAAAACTTTGCCCTTGGCTACTCATCGGTGCGTGAGGCCGCGCAGGCCGCGGCCGCCGCCAACGTCAAAACTCTCGTCATGTTTCACTACGGCCCCGACTACACCGACGACGACATCGACGCCCTCTTCGCCGCCTGCCGCGCCGAACTCGACGCCGCCGGCGGCACGTCCGTCGCCCTCGACGCTGCGCGCGATGGCAGCGTGTTGACGCTTTAGGCGGTGGCCGCGGCCAGCGACGCCGCCATCACGGCCGCCATGGCCATGATGGCGATTTGCGGGTTAACGCCGAGGTTGCCCGGGAAGACGCTTGAGTCGGCGATGTAGAGGCCTGGGGTTGTGTGGTGGCGAAAGTCGGGGCGCACGACGCTGGTGGCAGGATCGCTGCCCATGCGCGCGGTACCAAAGAGGTGCGTCATCGACATCGCGTAGGCTTTGGGATTCAGCGAGCCCTCGTCGGTGAGCTGCGCCATGCGGCGCGGATCGCTGACGACCGCATCAAAACCGGCGACCCCGGGATACACCTCGCGCGCCCCGGCGGCGAGCATTACCTCGCCCAGCCGACGCACGCCGAGGCGCACCTTGCGCACGTCGGCGTTAGTTAGCGAGTAGCGCACGCTGGCGCGCCCCGCGAGGCCACGGCGCACGCTGCCACGTGCCTCGGCATGAATGGCGGCCCCGGCCACCGCATAGCGGTTGAGCTCGGTGAGGCGGCGCGCGAAGGCCGGCCCGACGTCCGGGAGGCGGCTCGCCAAGATGGGCAGGTCAAAGCCAATCGCTTCGAGCTTGAGGCCTTCGTGGAGCCAGCCGGTGACTTCGTGGCCTTGCGTGGCGCCGCGGAAATTGTCGACGGGTTCGTCAAAGCGCGCGGTCAACGACACGCCGGGATGCGCCATCAGGCCGTGCCCAACCGCGCCGTGCGTTATGCCGGAGGCTTGCAAGATCATCGGAGTTTGGATCGCGCTCGCCGCGAGCACGACCGCATAACGTGCGCGCGCCTCGACCGCCGCGCCGGCCGCGGTGATGCCCTCGACGCCATACGCGCCGCGCGCATCGGTGAGCACGCGGGTAACGCGGATGCCGGCCATGAGGCGTGCGCCGTCACGAACGGCGTCTGGCAAAAACGTACGCTCCATGGAAAGCTTGGCGCCATTGGGGCAGCCTTGCAGACAACGGCCCGACCCCATGCAGCCCGTCACGTTGCGCGAGATCGGCCGATGCGCCACGCCGAGCGCCTCGGCGCCTCGCGCGAGCACGAGATTTTTCGCGCCCGCGATGGCAGGTGGCGTTGGCGCGACATGCAAGCGGCTCATGATCTCGGCTTGGGCGGCGGTCAGCGCCTCCCATGATAGCCCCTCGGCGAGCGCCGGATCGGCGGCCAGCCACGCGTCGTAGATCTCGCGCGGAAACGCCCAGCTGATCGCGCCGTTGATGACCGAGGTGCCACCAACCACCTTGCCCTGCAGATATGGCATCGGGCTGCTGCCCATGGCGATCGAGGTGCCCATGTCGCGATACATCAGGCCCATCGCGCGCACCGCGCTGACGGGAAACTGCGCGGGCGTGACATGGGCGCCTTCCTCGAGCACGAGCACGTCGAGGCCCCCCGCCGCGAGGTTCCGCGCGACGGTGGCGCCGGCGGGGCCACTGCCCACGACGATGACCTCGCTCGCCAGCGTGAGGCGTCGTCGGACGTCGGCGCCGTCAAGCGCGATCAGCGCGTGGTGCGCTTCGCCGCTCACGCGGTAAACCTTTCGCGAACCGCGGGGTCGTCGAAATAGCCAAAGCCGCCGAGCATCTTAAAGGTCGCTAGGAGCTGGCGCACGAGGTAGCGCTGATCCGCGGCCAGCACCTCAAGCAAGGCGATTTGCCGCGCAGGCGGCAGGCGCGCAAAGCGGTGATGAAAGCCCGCATAGCCTAGCGGCAAGGCATTAAACGCGTGCAACATGGCGCGCAGCCCGGGGCCAAACGTCGGCGCCGTCGCGCCTGCCATGATCTCCCATACCGCCGGCGACACGTCACGTCGTGGTGGCAGGTCGGCGGTGGTCGTCGCGTAGATGGCGGTGAAGATCGCGTCGGCTAAGGCGCGCTCGTTGCCGGTCAAGGCGTTGAGACGGGTGGCGATCGACGTGGCATGCTTATCGCGCGCCGGGCTTGGTGAAGCTGCGCCAACGGCATCGGTGGCAAGCGCGCCGGCGATGCATGCCGGCACATAAGTCGTGCGATGTTCGCGCTGCAAGGCGAAATATGTCGGCGTCTCGACGCAGGCGCCGCCGATCACGGCGTAGCTCATCCCGATGAGGCATGTCGGATCACCTGGCGTGAGCGCGACCAGCGGGTCTTTGATCGCGCGCATCGGCTCCCAGCGTGGATTGTAGGCGCTGCGCCCGTAGTCGATGATGAGCCCGCGATCGAGGCCTTGCGGCACGGCGACCCCACGCGGTTCGATCACCTCGTAGAACCAAACGCAGCGCGGCGCGCCGTTGTGCTCGATGGGCCTGCTCGCTGCAGCGAGGCCGTCTTGATGCAGGCGCACGTTCCAGCCGAGCAGCGCCCCGGTGATCGCATCGCGATGGAAGACTTTTTGAAAGGTCGACCACGTCAGCGTTTCGACAACCGTCGCCGCGCCCAGCACGGTGCCGCGGTAGGTCCAGCCGGCTAGCTGACTGGGCGCGATCGCATGGCCGTGCGAGATACGTCGGCGCAGCTCGCCACGGCTCGCGTGCCGCAACGATGCGATGGCATCGGCGTGCAGCAAGGGCGCGCGCGTCATGATGGCGACCTGCTGGGCCCCCACTTGGCGAGGCGGCGAAGGGCGGCGCGGTCGGCGATCTCGAGCGCGGTGCGCAAGCCGGCGCGCAGGGCCTCGTTCGGCGCGGACCCTTGGTGGCGTACGATCGCGAGGAGCGCGTCGTAGTTGCGCATGGCCTGCTTGCGATCGTGGTGTAGCGCGGCGGCAAGCGCGGGCTGCGCGCGATAGACCGCGGCGAGCGAATTAAACAGCAGCAGCATCGCAAAATTATCGGCGGCGACGACGATCGCGCGTGAAATCTCGACGTCGCGTTCGATAAACGCGTCGAGCGCCGGCTCATGCCGCTGGCGATCGATCAGCGCGGCGAGGGTGGTTTGCCCCGCGGTGGAGAGTTTGCTCGCGGCCTTGAGCACGGTCTCAACCGCGAGCAGCCGTCGAAGCTCTAGAAAGGACGCCACCTTGGTGACGTCGCGGTGGACGTCGATGTGCGCGAGCATGCCGAGATTGGCGTGCTGCGCCGGCGCAAGCACCCGCACGGCATCGCCTTGGCGGGCGCGCACCAGGCCCTCGGCCTCAAGCCGGGCGATGGCCGCGCGCAGGGTCAAGCGGCTGACGCCCAGCGTGCCGGCTAGTTGCCGCTCGGGTGGGAGCGCCTCTCCGGGCGCCGGGCGGCCGGCGAGAATGGCGGCGCGCAGGTTGGCCAGCGCGGCATCGACGGGACGGACGGACACGACCATTGGTTTAATGGTTAAACCAGTTTAGAAAGAAGATCAATCGGAAATTGCACCCCCGAACGCGCGTCATGTCGGACATTTTCGCCAGGGTGTGAACGCGGCTGCGGGCGCGCAGCGCCGAGCGGGTGGGAACAAGGCTACGCGTAGCTGGCACGGTTCATGCTGATGTCGTCAGCCATGCAAGCTAATCGCAAACGACAGTCTTTGACTCACGCAACATCGGTCACACGGGGCTCGCGACGGGCGACTTGGTCCGCACGCGCAGGCCTAGCTATCGGCGTGGTCGCGCTGCAGGGCTGCGTCAGCGCCGGCGATCGCTACGCCAACGGCTGCCCTAACGACGAAGTGTGTTCACCAAGTACACCAGATGGTCTCCTGTTTAGCGGACCCGCACTTGGCGATACGATTCTCGATGGCACCATCCGACCTGTGGCCGACGGTGGAACGAGTCATATCGAAATTTTGCTGCCAGGCGGCGGCTTCTTCAATCTGCCGTATCTCGCGTCGAGCAGCGGCGCGAGCCTGGTCGTGACGGGGCAGGATGGCGACGAGGTTGCCATCGAAGGCGCCGCGGTCGGCACGGCGTGGCTTCGGATTACCGACGACGCCAATGCGCTCTACGATCGAATCCAGATCGACACCGCCTTTCTCGCTGCCCTCGATATCTTGCCGGCGCTTGGCGAATCGCTGCCCAATGCCGGCGAGATCGCGTTGGCGCGCGGCGAACCGGCGAGCATCGTCGTTGGCTTGCGGAGCGCAACTGGCGAGCGCCTCATTGATGACTCGCTGGCGGTCATCGTCAATGGCGGCCCAACGACGGTCGCAACCGCGGCCTGGGACACCTTCACCGTCGACGCGGCCGGTGAAAGCGCGTCGCTAACCTTTTCCGCGGGCGTCAGTGACTATGTCGTCGACCTGCCAACTATCACTGCGCTCGAAGAAATCTTGCTTGCGGATGAGTACGAACTCAGTGACGGCTATTCTGAGGTCGTTTGCTTTGAGGGGCGCTTTGGCATTTACACCGTGCTAGGCGTGCCATGGGAAGTCAGCATCGATGGCATGCCACCTGTTGCGGCCATCGGCAATTGCATCTCGGTTGAGGCCACGGGGCCGACGGTGACGCTCGATGTAACCGGCCTCGACGCCAGCCAAACGTTTGTGCTGCCGGTGACGGCGGATGCTACCAAGCGCGCCTTCGCCAAGACCGCGCGGGCGCCAGCGACGGTCCTCGGCACCCAAGGCGAGCGCGCCGCCGCGGCGGCCAACGGCGCGCCGGTGCGCTAGGTCTCGTCTGTCTGGCGCGCCGCGACCGGCATATCAGATCCATGTCGGGAGCTGCTGCAGAAAGTCTCCGGCCGGGCGGATCTCAACATCGTCGACGATCGAGGCCTTGCGACCGAGATACAAAATCGTACAAGCCGCCATCGGATACTCCTCGCGAAATGACTTCAGGCCGTGGAAATCGGCGCCGCGCAAGGTATCGGTATGCTTGACCTCGATGGCGCGCAGCCCGTCGGCGCCATAGAGCACAAAATCAACCTCGTGGCCGGACGCCGTCCGCCAATAGTGCAACGTCGCGTCGCGCTGGGCATAGTCGATCGCCGCGCGCAGCTCCTGCATGACCAGGGTTTCGAGTGCTAGCCCGCCCAGCTCCGTGGTTGCATCGAGCGGCCCGCGCGGACGAATGGCCTGAAATACGCCGCAGTCAAAAAAATAGAACTTGGGAGCCTGCACGACGCGTCGCTTGGCGCGCTTGGTAAAAGCGGGCAGCCTAAGGCCGAGCATGAGATCTTCTAAGATGCCGACGTAATCTTCCACCATCTTGCGATTTACCGCCGCGTCGCGCGCGATGGCGCTGAGGTTCATGACGCTGCCTTGCGAAAATGAGAGCGTCTCGAGAAATCGCGCAAAGGCGGGCAGATTGCGGGTGAGGCCTTCCTGCTGCACCTCCTCGCGCAGGTACGTGCTGACATAGCTTTTTAGAAAGCCCCTTGGGTCGGGCTCGGTATATGCTAAAGGCAATTGGCCAAACTGAAGCGAGTGCTTAAGCTGGAAGGCCTCGCCGAGCTCGCTGGCCGTGAGGGGGTGCATGGTTAGCGACAGGGCGCGTCCCGCCAGCAAATTGACGCCGCTGCGTCGCAGTTTCCTCGCACTCGATCCCGTCAACACAAAGGCGAGGCGTTTCCCCTCGATCAGCCGATGCACCTCGTTGAGCAGCTCGGGGACCCTCTGGATTTCGTCGATGACGATGCGCTTGGTCTGCTTGGCGACATAGGCCTCTAGTCGTTTTGGGTTGGCCAGCAATTCGGCATAGGTCTCGCTATCGAGCAGATCGATGTAGGGCGCCTCTGGAAACCCAGCCCTCACCCAGCTGGATTTGCCGGTGCCTCGTGGCCCGAGCAAAAAAAAGCTCTTGGTCTGCGGCGGCGTAAGCGCCCTGTGAAACATAACTCCAAATTACATGCAAATTGGAGTTATAGCTACCATGATATAAAACATGATTAAATTCAGATATTTGAATTTCCAATAGCTGGGAGGAACCAAGCTTTTGGCACTATTTGCACAAATAGTGGGCAGTTCAGCGGCACCAGTACCTCACTTGGCAAGCATGGTTTTCTTGGCGAGCTCGTATTCTTCCTTTCTGACTTCCTGAAAGGTTTCTTCAAAAAAAACTTCGATGCCTTGTCCGGCATACGTTTTGGTTACGCGTAGCCCATCCGTTGTCAACGAGTCCTTAGAGGTCACGAGTCCGCCGTCCGGCATGGTGGAGGTCGATTCCCAAGACGTCCATTGCCATGGCGCTCCTGAAAGAGTTCCCTTGCCTTCAAAGGCACCTGACGCTTCGGTCATCGTAAACGTGGCGCCATTGACGGCCATCACCACCACATAAACGCTAGCCTTTCCCGAGCGTCCATCTTCACTAACGACCTCCTCTGTAATTGTCGAACTGCTGGGGTCGAGCGTGCGCTTGGCTAAAACCTTGGTTTCCCCAACGTGCCGACCGCCCATCGTCATGATCGATGTGCCCGCGTAGTAGTGGTCGCTGGGCACATCCGCCGATGCGGTCGGTCGTGGCGCTGCCGGCGCGGACGTATGACCACTTCGACAACTAGCAATCGCTACAAACGCCAAAACAAGAGAGAGCCTAAAGATTCGCATGGTGCATTGCAGCATGCACGCCAACCACTTAGCAAGTACCTAAGCGCCCGCGATCAGCCAAACTTGCCGGTGATGTAGTCTTCGGTGCGGCGGTCTTTCGGCGAGGTGAACATCTGCCCGGTGTGGCCAAATTCAACCAACTCGCCGCTGAGAAAAAACGCGGTGCGATGCGAGACGCGCGTCGCCTGCTGCAAGTTGTGCGTCACGATGACGATGGTGTAGCTGTGGCGCAGCTCGTGCAGCAAGTCTTCGATGCGCGCGGTGGCAATCGGGTCGAGCGCGGAGCACGGCTCGTCCATCAAGATGACTTCCGGATCCACCGCCAAGGTGCGCGCGATGCAGAGCCGCTGCTGCTGGCCGCCTGAGAGGCTGGTGCCCGGCTTGTCGAGGATGTCTTTGACTTCGTCCCACAGCGCCGCCTGGGTGAGCGCGCGCTGCACGATGTCCGAGGCATGCGCGCGGTCGAGGCGTGCCGTCATGACCAGGCCCGACAACACGTTTTCGCGAATGGTCATGTTGGGAAATGGGTTCGGCTTTTGAAACACCATGCCGACGCGGCGGCGCAAGAGCACGGGGTCGACCTTGGGGTCGTAGACATTGTCGCTATCGAGCAGCACGGTGCCACTGCTGCGCGCGCTGGCGATCAGCTCGTGCATGCGGTTGAGGCAGCGCACGAACGTCGACTTGCCGCAGCCTGAGGGGCCAATAATCGCGGTGACGGTGTTTTGCGGAATGTCGAGCGTGACGCCCTTGACCACCTCGTTGGTGCCAAAGAAGGCACGCAGCTCGCGCACCGAAAACTTGGCGGGGTTGGTGGCCTGGGCGGCGGCTTGTTGGGCTAGCGGCATGGTTAGATTCGCCTTTGGTAGCGGTTGCGCAGCATGATCGCCGCGGAGTTGAGGATGAGCAGCGTCGTCATCAGCACGATGATCGCGGCGGCGGCGTTCACCATGTATTCATGCTTGGCATTCGCGGTCCACACATAGACTTGCATCGGCAGCGCGGTGAAATCGGAGTCAATGCCGTCGGGGATGCCGGTCATAAAGGTTGCCGCGCCGACCACCACGAGCGGCGCGGTCTCGCCAATGGCGCGCGACGTGGCCAAGATCGCACCGGTTAGGATGCCAGGTAGCGCCTGCGGCAACACGACCTTGCGCACCATTTGCCAGCGGGTTGCGCCAAGGCCGAGCGCGGCCTCGCGCAGGCTGTCGGGTACCGTGCGCAACGCCTCGCGCGCCGAGACAATGACAACCGGCAGCACGAGCAGCGAAAGCGTCAGGGCGCCGGCAATGACCACCTCGCCGAGGCCAAATGCCCGCACAAACAATGCCAGGCCGAGCAGGCCGTAAATTACTGAGGGCACGCCAGCCAGGTTGGCGATCGCCACCTCGATCACGCCCGCTATGCGCGAGCGCTTCCCGTATTCTTCGAGGTAAACCGCGGCGCCGACGCCCAGCGGCAATGAGATCACAGAGGTGAGGATCATCAACCATAGGGTGCCAACGAGCGGTGGCAAGATGCCGGCGCGCCCGGGACGCATCGAGTCGGTGTTGGAAAAAAATGACCAGTCGATGCGCCCCAGGCCCGTCGCGACGACATCGCCAATGAGCCATGCAAGCACGAGCAGTGGCACGAACACCGCCGTGGCGCAGGCGGCGCGAAACACCGTCTCGGCGAGCTTGCCAGGGCGCTTGGATGTGATGGGCACGTGTGCCGCGCCCGCGCTCGGCGGTGAACTGGGCAGCGGCGGATGAGAGATCCGTACGATGTGGCGTTGGGTGATTGGCGCGGCCGGCTCCATG
The DNA here is from genome assembly GCA_016716835.1 of Myxococcales bacterium. Taxonomy (NCBI): domain Bacteria; kingdom Pseudomonadati; phylum Myxococcota; class Myxococcia; order Myxococcales; species Myxococcales bacterium. The sequence continues at coordinate 243,486 of JADJUW010000003.1, forward strand.
GCTACAGCCCTCCTTGGGTGCGCCGTTTGCGCGACAGGCGATAGCTGGTGAGGTTCATCACCAGCGTAAACAAGAACAGGCAGGCGCCGACGACGAATAGGGTTTTGTACTCCACCGATCCCGTCGGCACGTCGCCGGTCGAGATGCGAACTATATAGGCGGCCATGGTTTCGACGGGCCCACGTGGATCCAGCGTGGCCTTGGCGCTCTGGCCGGCGGCGACCGCGACGATCATGGTCTCGCCTACCGCACGCGAAATCGCCAGCGTCGTGGCGGCGGCGATGCCCGACCATGCGGTTGGCACGACGACGCGCGTGATCGTCGGCAGCTTGCTGGCGCCCAGTCCGTACGACGCCTCACGCAGGTGGTTGGGCACCGCGTAGATCGCGTCCTCCGCAAGCGAGGAGATCATGGGGATGATCATGATGCCCATGACCAGGCCCGGGCCCAGGGCGTTGAAGCCCGCGATCTGCGGGAACATGCCGCGCAGCCAGGGCGTGATCACCGTGAGCGCAAAAAAGCCATAGACAATAGTGGGCACGCCCGCAAGCAGCTCGAGGGCGGGCTTGAGCATGCGCCGTGCGCGTGGGCTGGCATACTCGCTGAGATAGATCGCCGCCATGAGGCCAAACGGCAAGGCCACGCCAATCGCGATCGCCGAGGTAAGCGCCGTGCCCGCCACCAGCGCCCAAATGCCGAAATGCGCCGTATGGGGCGTCCACACCAGCTCGCCCAAGAACTTGCTGACCGGCACCTCCGTAAAAAAATCGACGGCTTCGAAGGCTAAGACGATGACGATTCCGATGGTGACGAAAATCGAAAGCACCGCGCAGGCGATGAGCACGATCTCCATCGCGCGTTCGAGGCGTCGCGGTATGCGGATGAGGCCTCGCAGGCCGCGGCTAGTTGTGGCGGCTTGGGACGCGCCTGCTTCGGGGGTGGCGAGTGCTGGCGGCATGCTAGTTGCCTCCTGTCGGGCTGATGCCTTGCGTCGCTGCCGCCGGTCTTGCGGCGATCAACCTAGCTTCCAGGCTGGCGTGCGTGTTGTCGCCGCCGTAGATCGTGCCGGCGGTCTGCGCGCGCAGACGTTCCTTTACGAGCGCATAGGTGCTGTCAGGCATGGCGACGTAGCCAACCTCGGCCGCAAGCGCGCCGGCATGCTCGATGTAATACGTACAGAAATTCATGACGTGAGGCGTCGCCAAGGCCTGGCGTGAAACGTAAATAAAAATCGGCCGTGCCAGCGGCGTGTAGCTGCCGTTGGCGATGGTCTCCACTGATGGCAAGACCGCGGCCTCCCCATTTTCTGCCTTGCCGTCATCGATCGCGATGAGCTTGAGCTTGTCTTGGTTTTCTTGATAATAGGCGTAGCCGAAGTAACCAATCGCGTTGTCGTCCATGGTGACGGCCTGCACCAACTGGTTATCGTTTTCGCTCGCATTGTAATCGCCGCGGCTGGCACGCTCCTTGCCATTTACGGCATGCGTAAAATAGTCAAACGTGCCCGAGTCTGATCCGGCGCCAAAGAGCCGCAACGGCCGGTCGGGAAAGCCGGCGCGGATTTGGTTCCAGTTGGTAACCTTGCCTTGCGCCTCGGGCTCCCACATGGTCTTGAGCTCGGCGACGGTGATCTCGCTGAGCCAATCGTTTTTTAGGTTGGTCACGACCGCGAGACCATCGAACGCCACCGGCAGCTCGATGAATTCGATGCCCGCCTTATGGCAGTCTTCGATTTCACTTTTTTTGATCGGCCGCGAGGCGCCGGTGATTTGCAGATCGCCGCGGCAAAATTTCTTAAATCCTGCGCCGGTGCCCGAGCCCGCCACGGCGACGCGCGAGTTGGTGGCCTTCGAGAAGTCTTCAGCAACCGCCTGAGAGATCAAAAACACCGTGCTCGAGCCATCGATGCGAATCGCGCCCTGCTTGCGCTTGCTACAGCCGGCAACGAGCACCCCGCCTGCCACCACGGCCATCGCGATCACTGCTGTTAAGACGCGGCTAGCGGCGTACACAAGCGCCACACTAGGCCTCATTTGTGACAACCGTGTGGCAATTGTAAGTAATTGTAATATATGGCTTAAATAAGTATTTTGGCTGCCGTTTGGCTGCCTACTTGGCCGCGTTTGCCGGCAGCTCGACGACAAAACGCGAGCCGCTCGGATCGTTGGGATGGACCTGTACGCCGCCGCCCATTGCCTCGCAAAGGTGCTTGACGATTGATAGGCCAAGGCCCGTGCCGCCTGCCTCGCGCGCGCGGCCGCCGTCGACGCGGTAAAATCGCTCGAAGATGCGTGCGCGGTGGTGCTCTAAGATGCCCGGTCCGTTGTCGGCGACCTCGATAATGCAGCGCGTTCCGGATTGTCTGGCCTTCACCGCGATGTGGCCGCCGACCTGCGTGTAGCGAATGGCGTTGTCGATGAGGTTCATCAGCACCTGCGTCGTCGCGAGGTGATCGGCGAAGCAGGCGGCGTCGGTGGCGATCTCAACTTGCAGGGTTTGCTGGCGTTCGGCGAGCTTGCCGGCGAGCAACGACTGAACTTCGGCTAGCAAGTCTGGCAGCACGAGCACTTCCGGTTGCAAGTGCAACTTGCCGGCCTCAATGCGCGCCAGATCGAGCAAATCGGAGAGCAGGTTACTAAGGCGCTCGGAATTGCGCAACAGACTGTCGACCAGCTTGCCCGCCATCTCGGGGCGTTCGCTAATGACGTGCGACAAGGTCTCGCTTGTCGCGCGCAGAATGCTGACCGGCGTGCGCAGCTCATGCGACACGTTGGCGACGAAGTCGCGGCGAATCTGTTCGAGGTGCCTGACCTCGGATACGTCCTCGATCACGATGACGCCACCTTCCGACAAGCGCTGGTAGGTAACAAGCAAGCGTTGGCCGGGCGGGGTGGTTAGCTCACAGGTGCTGCCATCGACGGCGCGATCGATGAGCTCATGCAGGGCCGAGATGCGCACTTGCTCGATCAGCAGCGAGCCGCGGCCCATCTCAACGAGGCCGAGCAATTCGCTGGCGCGTCGGTTGCAAAATTCGACCCGGCGCTCGGGGGTGAGCGCGACCACGCCGTGTGCCAGCGACTCGAGAATGCGCATCGCGACATCGCGCTCGCTGCGGGCCGCGTCGCGGCGCTGCTCAGACTTGGCAAGGCGGCGGTCGAGCGTCGAGCGCAGGTCGTACATGCCCGAGTCATCTGAGGTGATCTCAAAGCGGCTCGGGATGGCGGCCGAGTTGCTAGCGCCTTCACTTGGCACGAGCAGCCGGCGTAGCGAGCGCTCGGTGGTGTAGACCGCCAGCCGCGTCAGGCTCCATGCGGCAACCGCCACCACCAACGCGGTGCCCAGCGCGCCCGCGAGCGTTACCGACACCTCGAACGCCACGAAGCCCGCAAGGGCCAGCGCGACCAAGAAGGCGGTGTTCATCGCCACGAGGGCGAGATGGAGACGAACCCTGCGCATGCGCCAACCTAGCGCAAGGCGGCAATTTTTCCTAGGGTGGGTTCATGTTGCTTGGCGTGTATGAGGTGCGCGCGCCGCTAAAGATCGTACCGCTGTGGCTGCTCGCCACCCTCGACGTCCACGAGGTTTACCGGCCGCTTGGCTTTGCCGAGACCGAACCAGGTCGCTTCATGGCGATGCGCCCGAGCCCAACGAGATGGCAAGCAGCGCCGAGCTGAGACCTTGGGCTACAGCCAGCCTACGCGCCAGCCGCGGGTTTCGATTTGTTCTTTCCCTTGCCCATGGCGTTACGCGTGGCCTGATAGCCAGTTGCGTATTTCTCGAGTGGGAGTCGAGCGATGGTGCCTTCCACCACATCCAGCGCCAGGTCCGTCACCGTCTTGAAACGAAGGCAACCCACGCCCATGTCCAGCTTCTTGCCGCTCTTTTTGTACTGGGTGTTGAACCAATCCAACAACGCTGGCTGGCCGTAGAAGCAAATCATGTGCAGCGCCATGTACGATTTCTTTGAGGCCAGACTAATGAGCGGCAGGGGCTGCTTGGGATTTCCCCCGTAGCCAGCGGGGTATTTGGACAGCGGGACGAACCAGCTGATCATGCCGAACTGAATTCCCTCCTTGTATCCTGGCGGAAGGGCGCGGTTAATTCCTCGCCGCACGGATTGCAATGCGTCCCGCCGCTCCGTGGGGAGCGCGGCAAGATACTCCGTGACAGTGGATGCCGACATGACGGCAAATCTACACGATGACCTTGGTCGCAGCAATCGGATGATCGGCCCTGCGTCTCAACCACAGGAACCGATCGAAACCGTCACGGCTTCGACGTGCCTACGCCTCGTCGCGAAAGCGATAGCCGACGCCGCGCAAGGTCTCGATATAGTCGCCTAGCTCGCCGAGCTTTTCGCGTAGACGCTTGACGTGGGTGTCGACCGTGCGCGTGGTGACGTCGGCCTCAATGCCCCACACGTCGGAGAGCAGGGCGTCGCGCGATTGCACGCGGCCGCGCCGGCTGATGAACGTCGAGAGCAAGCGAAACTCGAGCGCGGTGAGAAAAATCTCTTGTTCGTCGATCCATGCGCGGTGCGCCTGCTTATCGACGCGCAAGCGGCCAAACTTAATTTGCTCTGCCTCGCCCTCGCTGTGCTGCACGCGGCGCAGCAGGGCGCGCACGCGCAGCCCTAGCTCGCGCACGCTAAAAGGCTTGACCACGTAGTCGTCGGCACCGATCTCAAAACCCACGACGCGATCGACCTCGCTGCCTCGCGCGGTGCACAAGATCACCGGGATATCGCGGGTACGCGGGTTTTCCTTGAGGCGGCGGCAGACCTCGGTGCCGGGCAGATCGGGCAGCATGAGGTCGAGCAAGATCAAGTTTGGTTGAGGGTCTGCGGCCGCTGCGATCAACGCCTCGGCGCCGGTGGTGACGGCCTTGGTGACGTAACCTTCGCGCTGCAAGTTGATCTCGACGGTGGTCGCCAGATCCACCTCATCTTCGACGATTAGGATTTGGGCCGTCATAGAAAGCTCGCGTAGCGGGTGCGCCGAGGGTTGCGCCGACGTTGAGGTCGCGGGCGGTTGTTGAGCGTTGGCATACCACATATGAGACAGCCTTTCGCACCCATGTGACGGCCGCGTGACGACACCGTGGCCGCCCGGCAACGAGTTGCGGCGAGCGCACAACTCGCGGCGAATAATAGGCTAATTGGCGATCGACATGGCGCCGGTGGGTGCGGCCGCATCGACGGTCCCGGGACGCTTGGCAAAGGCCGCGAGCTGACGGGCATGCGCCTTGAGCGCGGCCCACACCGATGGATAGACGTAATAGGGCACGCCGTATTCGCGGCAGGTCTGCTCGACGACGCCGGTGATGGCGCCATAGCGGACGTGAGAAATCTTGGTGAAGAGGTGATGCTCGATCTGGCGGTTGAGGCCGCCGGTGTACCAATGCACGAACGGGTTGCGGGGCGCGAAATTCGCCGTCGTCTTGCATTGGTGAATCGCCCACTCATCCTGCACGTTGCCGGTGGCGGCGTCGGGGGTTGGGAATGCGACGTGGTCGACGACGTGGGCGAGCTGAAACACGATGGCCATCACCAGGCCGACAAAGCCGAGCACGCCGACGTAGCCGAGCACCACCACCCACCAGGCGTGGAACATCATGGGCAACACCAAGCCGAGCGTAAAAAACAGCGCCTTAAAGGTAAGAAAAATGATCCAATTGCCGGCGCCAAACGCGCCAATCTTGTGCGACTTGATGCGGCCCGATACTAGATTCTTAATGTCGTTGCCGGCCCAAATGAGCGCAAGCAGACAGTACGAAAACCACGCGTAGATGTGCTGAAAGCGATGCCACGGGCGCCACGGCTGATCTGGATGCAGGCGCAGCACGCCGCCGGTTTCGAGATCGTCGTCATGCGCGTCGAGGTTGGTATAGGTGTGGTGCAGCACGCCGTGCTTGATGGTCCACATGGTTTGGTTGCCGCCGACTAGATCGAGGCCGCGGCCGGCCAGGCGGTTGAGCCACTTCTTGTCTGAAAACGCGAAGTGGCCGCCGTCGTGCATGATGCAAAAGCCGACAAGGATGATCGAGTTGGCGAGGACAAAGCCCGATAGCAACGCCTGCCACCATGTGTGGGCCCAAAAAACCAGACCAATATAAGACGTCGCTAGCATCGCCAAGATAACGAGCGCTTTAAAGATGATGCGCGCGCCGCCATGTTGTGGAAGCCCACGTGCCGCTAGCGCGGCCTGCGCGCGATGCTTAAGTTCGGCAAAAAACGGCCCTTTGGGCGCAAAATGAATGTGTTGCACGGTAGGTCCTCTCAGCGCGCGGACTCTAACCTATGGCCACGCATGGGCGCAGGGCTTATTTGAGCAATTGTCGGACATGCTGCGGCGACACATCGCCGCACGCGCATAAACGCCTGAAATCTGGCGCCTTCAAACCTCGAGCGTGGCCTCGACCCAACCGGTGCGAAGGCCACCTGCGCGTATGCGCACCTTGGTTTTGCCCGCAGCGCCTGCCCCGCGCAGCCAGACCGCGACGCGGGTTTGTGTGGCGTTGCCCTCGCTCTGCATATAGGCCGGCAGGTTCGCCGCGCCGTCGAGCCCATGTCCCCAGCCGGCGAGATGTCCGATCACTTGGTGCGCTGCGCCCGGGTCCACCAGGGTGCCGTGGGTGACCGAGAAATCTACGGCAAGCGGCTGCGCGATATCGAGCGCCTTGGCGCCGTGGAGCACGTGCGTGGGTAGATAGCCGAGGTTGCGCACGATGCAGGTCACGCGCACCAACTCGCCAGTGCGCTCGATGGGACCGGGCGAGAGTTGAAGCGTTGGCGTCAGGGCGGCCGCGTGCAGCAGCATTGTGAAGTGTTGTCCGCACATCTCGGTAAGCTGCGCCGGCGGTGGATTCCACACCGTGTGGCGCGGATCGATACCGCCGACCTCGACGGCGCCGAGCTGCGGATGCTGGCAGGCGCGCCACGCGGGAAACGCACGGCCCCCGTTGTGTTCGCGATCCCAGCGATAGAGCGCGATCACCTCGGCGCGCGTCATCTGCTCGTAGTATTCGACGAAGCGCTTGGGCCGCTTCATGCCCAGGCGCGCGAAGAGGTCCCACAACTCGATGGCAAACGCGTAGGCGCCGCGGGTCTCAAAGGCGAAGTCGCTTAGATCGCCATGCAGCGGCTTGTCTGGCTCATATAAGAATTCGTCGTAACCCGACACCATGGGGTATTTGGTGAACTCCTCTGCCCACGCGCCGAGCTGGCGAAACACCGCGAGGTCGCTTTGATTGAGCTTGCTATCGGGGCCATCACCGAGCGGACGAATGAAGACGCCGCCAAAGCAGTGGAAGTTAAACCACATGAAAATCTCTGGGTGCGCGACGGCGAATTCAACCACGGCGCGGCTCTCGGGTTCGCTGGTGGCAAAGGCGCCGGCACCGACCTGGCGGTGATGCGGCACCCAGCCGGCGGGAAAATTGCGATTCAGATCGATCGGATTGTCGTCCATGAAGGTGAACGCCGGCACGCTGTGGCCGTCAAAGTGCTCGATGATGCCTTCGGGATAGAGCTTGTAGTATGGGCCTGGATCGGCAATGCCGCGCTGGACCAACAGGCCAGGGCAGCCTGGCGCCTCGACAAAATCGCCGGCCGGATCAAGGATCCGCATCGCCAGCGCCAGGCCATCGCCATCGAGGTCTTGATAGAGCCAACGCGGCGGCGTGTGCGCGGCGCGAGGATCGCGCGGCAGCGAGCGCACGAAGCGTCCGGTCTTGAGCACCGCCTCGGCGCCATCAGGCGACATGCGCGGCAAGATATAATAGAGGGGCGCGCTCGCCGCGGCGATGACGGTGGGCGGCACGCTGGCGGTTGCCGCCTCGCCGCCACCCGCGATGCCGCCGCCGTCGAGCATGGTCGCCAGCCGCGCCGCCAGCGCCAGCGCGACGCTCGAGCCCGCGAGCTCGCACGCGTGCATGTTGCCATCGATCCACACCGAAGGCCTCCTGCGCTCGGGGTCGACGCCGACGGTGAGCAGCCACAGCTCGCGACCCTGTGGCGAGATGCCGATGCTATGCACGCGCACCACGCGCGGATGAGTCTCCGCGAGGTGCTTCACATACGCCGTCAGCGCGGCGTAATCGAGGTAGTCGGTGCTGGGGTCGGGAGGCGAGGCGGGAGACTGGGTAGGCGTGCTCATGCGGCTTGGCGCGCAGCGTATCGCCGGCGCCGCCCAATAGCTATGCACGCCAGGGCCATGATGATCAAACCACTTGTGTTTGTCGCGCCTGGCGTTGACGACGCGCGGCAACCTGCCGCTTGGGCCTCGTCGTCGCCGGGGCCGCCGATGAGCAAGTTTGCGATTGGCTGGCACGCGGCGGCGTCGCAGGCATAGCCCTCGCCGCATTGGTTGTCGGCGGCGCAGGCGGCGTTCGGCCCCGCGGTGCAATCAATATCTTTGTCGCCGCAGACGTCGTCGCAAACGCCGTCGGCGGCGCATAGAAATGCCTCGCCCAGCGTTTCGCTGATAAACGGCAACTCGGCCGCGAGCTTGGTGTCGGCGCCAATGCCGATGCAGGTGCCGCCGCTGCTGCCCCATGAATGAACGCCGACAACGGCGAGCACGCCGGCCTCGCTGGCCTCATATAGCGGGCTGCCGCTATCACCGGCGCAGGCGCCTGTGCCATCGGCGCGATCGAAACAGATGAATCGGTCGTTGGGCGTGCCGTGCGGCGCGCAATCGATGCTGGCATCTTGCGTGGCGTGCAGCCGACCCGTGTTGCCGCTCGCCTCATCGTAGATGCCATAGCCGACGAGCGTGAAGTCAGCGGCGCCGATCGCTCCAACGCCCTGTCGGCTTACGTGCGCGACGCGGCGATCGGTGATGGGCTGCGCGAGGCGAATGATCGCGACGTCGTGGTAGCCATTTTGCTCGGGGTCTTGCGCCAGCGCCATGTAGTTCGGATGGATGGTGATATCGGCAACCTTGATGGTGGTAACTGGATCGAACATCGATAGGGTGTCGAGGTAGACCACGGTATCGGCGATGAGGCGTTGCCGCGCGGCGTCGTCAACGTGCGAAACGCAATGCGCGGCGGTGAGGACCGCGTCGGGTGCGATGAGGGTGCCGGTGCAGATGGTGCGATCGCCTTGGTCGAAGATGGCGACGACGGCGGGATAGTCGCCTATCTTGGCCGATAGGCCGCCTATGATGGCGGCCTGGCTTGCCTCTGTGGCGGGCGGCTGCTCAACGCAGGCGGCCGTTGCGATCAGCGAGCTTAGGCACGTCGCCACCAGCGCCGAGTGCTGTTTGTGCCGAGTGATGTTGTTTGCCGCGCCCCGTGCCATGGAGGACTACTAAGCAAAGTCTGCGCCACGCTAACTGATTGAAATGGTTAGCGCTGTTCAGTCTTAGCGGTATGTCAACTAGCCGCACCTGAGCGATATTGCGGCCGGTTTGTGGGGCCTGATGGCCTCGGCATCGGGCGCCGCGACTATGATGGACCGGCATGCAAACGCGCGGCAAACGTGGCAATGCCGGTACGTCATCATCGCCCGTTGCGAGCGTTGTAGCGTCGGCGAAGGGCCGGCTGCAGGCAATTGGCTATTGGTACGACGAGCGCGCGCCGAGTGCGTACCCGCGGCCGCAGCTCCTAGTTGGCAAATGGGCCGCGCGCGATCGCCGCGCGGTGCTGGCCTATTTGCGCGCCGGCGCGGTGTTTGAAACCTATCGCGCCCATTCGCACTGTCGTTTTAACTGCGGCACCCCCATGCGCGACATGGGCCGCCGCGATCTGGCCGATGCGCGCTACGTGTGGCCCGAGGGCTTGGCTCACTATGTCGAGGCGCATGGCGTGTTGCTGCCCCCGACGTTTGTGCGCCACGTGCTGGCGGCGGTCGCTGCCAAATCGCTGCCCCCATCGACGTTGTGGCATCGCCGCGCCCGCGAGGGCCTGGTCGACGACGCCGCGTGGATCGCGTGGGGTATGCGCCAGGGCGCCGGCGAGGCGCAAGCCGCTCCAGCGTGGTTGACGCCCGCCTTAGCCAAGGCGCTGCGCGCCGAGCTGCGCAAGCGAACGTAAAAAAAAACGCACCGGGCGCGAAGGTCGCGGCCGATGCGTTTGCTGCCTAAGCCTGTCGACTAGAAGAACGCGCGGGCCATGACGCCGAGCGTAAACGCGTCAGTGTTGTCGAGGTCGATGTCGAATGAAACGCCGGCATCAATCATCTCGTTGACGGCGTAAATGCCGTGCAAGCCGACGGGGATGTAGCTGTCAAAGATAAACTGGGTTTCCGAGTCGGAGATTTCGATGTTGGCGAGGTTTGTCTCCGCAGCAACATAGAGGTTTGGGTTTACTTGATAGGCAAAGCCCACTGGCAACGACAAGTAGATTGGCTTTGGCGCGTCTACGCCTGGCGCTAATTCTGGGCCGCCATCGAGCGTGATGGTGAGTTGGTTGCCGCCTGAGAAAATCGCCATTTTGTCGTTCAGGTTGTAGCGAACGCGGGCGCCAAGTCCGAGCGGCGTCATGGCTTCAAAGAGTGTGTCGTAGCCAACATTGACGTCAGCGGCGACGTGCAGTGGGCTGGTATTCATCAGACTATAGCCGAGTTCGAGGGTAAGTGGACCCTTAAAATCGACGCCGTCCTCAAGGAACGTAGCGTAACTAACACGCGCGTCAATTTTATCGTTGATGCCGTAAGCGGCAGTTAGGCCAAGTCCTTTAGACGAATCTGATTCGTCAGCAATTTTGAAAAAGGACAAAAAGAAACCCAGGCCAACTTCCGCCTGGCTTGCGGGCGCGGTCAACGGACGGTTGATCACCTCAAGCGGTTGCTTGACTTCCGCCGCGGCGGAGCCAACTAGTGATACGAGGCCAAGAGTAGCGATAGTTTTTTTGAGTAAGTTCATAAAGGAATCCCTTCTATCTCCTACGTACTATGTCGGATCTGGCGTCGCTAGTTTTTGGTGGCAAAAATGCCGAAAAGCTAGGTGATCTCGGGCATCTATATGTGTAACGCGATTGCCACAGTGCGTAAGAATTGACGCAGTTTGGTCGGCAAGTGTCGCGGGACGATCACACTGCGGCAGACGGCGCAGCGCGGCGTTGTACATTTACAGTAACGGCCACTACATTAAGTGCACCTGTGAAGCGTTGGGGCGTCTCGTTCATTCTCATCTGTGTCGCGGCGCTTATAGCAGTCATGGCATGGGGGCAATGTCGCAGCAACCCCGTGGCGCAGCGCGGCAAGCCAGCGCGACCGTTGCCGCATGCGGCGATCGCCAAGGCGATCGCGGGCGATGGATCGACAATCAGTGATTCGCCCCCAACGAACGCCACCCCGATGCGCGGGGCACTCGTGTTGCAAGGTGTGGTTGTCGACGGCGAAGGTGAGCCGGTTGCCGACGCGGTGGTGACGTGGGCCGGCGCGGTTCCAATATCCGAAATTCGGACAGAAGCCGATGGTTGGTTTTCACTGGAGGGGCTGGGCGCGGGCGGTTATCTGCTTAGCGCGCAGGTGCAGCGCGACGACGGCGTGCGCCTGGTGGGCTATGTCCATTATCAACTCGGCACGTTGACTGAGCCCGCCGTGATCGTTGTGCGGCCCGGCGTCGCGGTCACGGTCGACGTTCGGCATCGCGGCGAGCCGGTGGTGGGTGCTGAGGTTGCGATCGAAGGCGTTATCGCAGCGCGTGGCGTAACCGATGCGGCGGGCAGCGCGATATTTAGCGGCATGCTGCCCGGTGCCGTGAAGGTAGGGGCGCGCGCCGACGGCCTGGCGCAGGCGGCGCGCTATGCGCATGTGCCTCGCACCGGCGCGCGGGTGCAAATCGACATGATCGCCGCGGCGTCGCTACGCGGCGTGGTCAGCGACGAAACCGGGGCCGCCGTGGTTGGCGCGCAAATCGCCGTGGCGCGGCCCGATCTCACATTCGGGACAGGTGGCGATGCCCCCGTGGCCGTAACCGACGCCAATGGCGAGTTCATCGCGCGGGTGGTGGCGGGAGACGCCGTGCGCTTGGTGGCGACGCATCCCGATTTTTTACGCGGCTATAGCGAGCCGTTGATAGCCAATGGCGAGGCGTCGCCTGCCTCGGCGTCGCCGCCGCCACTGCGAATTACGTTGGTGCGCGGCGCGGCGCTGCGTGGGCGCGTCGTTGATGCGACCGGCGCGGGCGTGGCAGCGCGTGTGACCTTATTCGAAGAACCGAGCAACGAGGTGATGCGTCGCGAGCGACACACGAACGCGGGGGCGGACGGCACATTTATATTTGCAACGGTACAGGCGGGCGCGGTGAGCCTGCAGGCGGCGACCGAGGGCGCGCGCAGCGAGCTGTGGAGCGCCGAGGCGGTGCCGAGCGCCGAGGTCGCGCTAGTCGTCGCGCATGCGCTTGCGATCGAGGGCACGGTAATGAGCCGCGCCGGGTTGCCGGTCGCAGGTGCCCACGTGACCGCGTACCGCGAAGCTTCTTCTGATCTCGACTACGGCGGCGAGCTCGCCGCGGTGACAGATGCCGACGGGCGCTTTCGACTCTATGGCGCGAGCGCGGACGACTATCGGCTCGTCGCGTTTCATGCCGAGGCCGATGTTGATCTGCACGGGGCGGCCGGCGCGGTGACGGCCAAGGGCGGCGCGCGTGGCGTGGTGCTGACGTATGACGATCTAGCCGAGGTGGTGGGCACGGTGGTCGGCGCGGCGCCAAACGAAGAAGTGGTGGTGCAGCTCGGCAGTCGATCTGTTGTGGCCAAGGACGGCGTCTTTGTAGTGCGTGACGTCTCGCCGGGGCGACCCGCGCTGCAGGTGCGTATCGACAACGTCCAAGTCGCCTTTCTCCCTTACATTGACGTGACGCCTCCGCGAGTCGATGTCGGCGAGGTGGCGTTGGCTCCGGCGCAAAAGGTTCGCGGCGTGGTGCTGGATGCAG
>JADJUW010000004.1 GCA_016716835.1 Myxococcales bacterium
ATCGCCCACGCGATCTGCCGCGCGTCGCCGGAGGGCAGCGCCTCGGCGATGAGGGGGCGCTGGACGACCATGAGCTTGACGAAATCGAGCACGCCCTCATCGACGCTCGCCTTGACACGGAAGCACCCCATGTAGGCCACGCTCGCGCCGGTTGCAGTCGGCGACGTGTCCCGCGCCGGGATGCAGTTGGCGGGGCACTTTCCCATCTTGTCGGCCACCGCCCCGCACTGAATCGCGCCGTAATTGTGGGCGCCGACGAAGGGCTTGCACTCGGAAAAACACGTCTCGTGGCGCGAGACGGCCATCAGGCTCTGGACCACCGTAGGCGAGCAGTACGCCTCCCCCTTGAGGGAGACGCACGCGGCCTTGAAAGAGGGGGCGTACTTGCTCGCGTCGATCATCGTCCGCTCCGGTTGTGGCCGATCACGGCGTCCAGCACCTTGTCCAGCTTGCCCTCCAGGCGAGCGAGCCCGGACGTGACCGTGGCCAGCTCCACGCGCCGCTCGGCCAGCTCCACCTGCTGCTCCTGTCGCCCCGTCTCCAGGGTCCGGAGGCGCCGGGAGATCTCCTCGCGGTCCTCGCGGGCCTCGCGGACTTCGCGCTCGCGGCGCTCGCGGTCCTCGCGCTCGCGAGTCTCGTGGGCTTCTTTCTCCTTGTCGCGCGCGGCCTTGCGCTCCTCCTTCTCCTTCTCCGCCTGGCTCTTCCACCAGAGCTGGACGGCGCCGAGGAGCGCGGTGACGAGGAGGGCGACGAGGCCAGGGAGGGAGGAGGCGTTACTTCCCACGGATCTCTCCTTCGATGGTAGCGGTGAGCTTCTTTTCCTCTTCGATGGCCTTGGCGACCGTGAAGCGGAGATCGCCCTGGCGTGAGGCGTCGCCCCCCTTGTCGACCACCACCACGCCCGGCTCGCTGTAGGCCAGCGCCACGCCGCGCCAGACCTTGACGGGTAGCCCCTCGCACGCCTCGGTGAGCCGCGCCGCCTGCTCCGGGGTCCACTGCCCGGAGTCGACGTAGAGGCCCGGCTCATCGGGGATCGGCGCGAAGGTCAGCCAGTCGGGCAGCGATTTGGCCAGCGCTGCGCGCACGGTCTCCACGTCCTCCGCGGCGCAGAGGAGATGCAAGCGCACTGTATGGAGCTTGCTCATGGTGTCCCCAGCCAGGTGATCAGCGAGGATCGCTCACCCGCCGTGAGGGCGCCGCTGCCGGTGGAGATTTTGCCCGCGGTGCCGTTGAAATACAGGCTGCCGGCGAATGAGCCGATGTAGGCCGTCGAGGCGACCCCAGCGATCCCGGAGCTACCCGCGCCGACCGTGGCACTCGCGCCGTCCCACCACGCCTCGTAGGTCGTCGCGCCGTCCCATGTCCATACGAGCGTGTGCGCCGTCGTACCCATCGACGGCACCGTGATGCCAGCGCCGCCAGACCCGGTGAGCCCGGCGCCGACGATGATCGACGTGGCCGACTGGATCCGCGTGAGCGAATATTTGCTCGTGGCGCTCCGCACTAGCGCGAGGAATCGGGTAAACGAGCCGTTATTTGCGAAGTGAACCCCCCACCACTGCGCGCCATCGATCCCCGCCCATGTCGCGCGGAGGTCGTCGTTCCCGCCGTCGAAAATGGCACCACGGCCACCCCCGAGGCCGGTCGTGGTGACGAGCGGACGGGCGCTATCCGAGGGCGCGTCGAATGGCAGGTCGGTGCCGTACCGGGTGCGCCACCGCCGGATCGGATCGGTGGCCGCCGTCGCCGGTGTCGTCTGCGCCGTGTCCTGCCACTGGTAGGCAGGATCGGCCACCAGGGACCAGGCGTGCCCGGCGATGGCGGTGGGATCCCACGCGGCGCCGCCGCTGGTCGCCTGGAACGGAGGCGCAGGGATCGGAGCCGGGATGAGCGCCATCAGATCCCTCGGAGCAGCACGAGGTTAGCCGCGGACACCGCGGTGCCGGTGGCCATGATTTGGCAGATTTGCGCCCCGTAGTCCTGGCCCGCGACGCCAAGGATCTGCGAGCTGTTGCCCGCCTCATCGATGATCGTCACCAGCCCCGCGGCGAGGAAATGGAGCCCGTGCGCGGGAACCTGGAGCTTGAGGGTATCGGAGAGCGCGGTGCCCGTTGTCCCGTCAGCGAGGAGGACAGACGAAGCGCTTTCACGGATGACAGGAACGAGCTTGGCTAGAAACATTTTCACGGCTCCTCGCTGGTGAGAGACCAGTCTTTGGTGGTCGAAATGGGGCGCTTCGGGGCACGGACGGGCGCCGGTGGCGACTCCTGCGGAGCCGGGGCGTAGCTCGCCTGGATCGCCTGGATCGAGGCTGGTGAGAGCGACGGGTGGCCCACCACGCCCAGGAGCTGGGAGAGCTGGAGCGCCTGGCGGTAGGGCAGGGGCTCCGTCCGCTCCGAGAGCTGCGCCTGCACCTCGGTGCGGATCTGCTGGTAGAGCCCCGGTGCTGCCACCCGGAGCGCCTCGACCTCGACGCGCCGCAGATCGCCACGCTCCAGCGACTCCAGGACGCTGAGGGGATCCGCGACCACGCGCGCCGCGGTCACCAGCTCATCGAGCTGGGCCTTCGTCAGCCGGGGCGCCTCCGCCTGGGGCGTGAGGGTGTTCTTCTGGTTGCCGCTGAGGGGGATCTTGCTCAGCAGGTACGTCGTGGCCCGCTCGCTGGCGGCGAGCTGCCCCCTCAGCGTCGCCGCGACCTCAGGGGGCGCCGCCGCCATGGCCGCCCCGATGGCCTGGCGCTGTTGCTCCGCGCTCTGCTGGATCGTGGTACGGATCTGCGCCGTCTGCTGTGGCGAGGCGCCGCCAGGAGGAGCGCGCCGGTCGACCGTGCGGGGCCCCAGGGGGGCAGGGCTCCGGCCGAGCAGCGCGGTGCGGGTCGCAGCGTCCGCAGCGACGACGGGAGCGAGGCGTTTGGTGGCCTTCGCGCCGCCGCTGAGCATCTTGCCCACGCCCTGCGCGATGGAGTTGTCCACGAGCGAGGCGACCATGCGCGTCTCGCCCTGGGCGTAGGCCCGGAGCGCCTGGGAGACGACCTGGTCGCCGAAGCGCTTGTTCAGGTTGGCGAGGACCGCGCCCCCGACGCCACCCACGACACCGCCGATGGCGGCGCCGACGGGCCCCAGGACCGCGCCGCCCACGGTCGCCCCGAGCGAGGTACCGGTGCCCCCGGCGAGCATCGACGACAGGGAGAAGGTGAGGTTTTTGGTCTCTGCCTTGACGCCTGTGGCGACGGCGTCCTCGAGCATTTTCGCCGCCGCGTACCGGGTGCGCGCGGTGGCGTACTGGCCGGCGATGTCGCCGCCGATCTCCCCGCTCACGCGGTTGGCGCCGGTGATGATCTCGTCCTCGATGAGCGAGCGAAACGCCTTGAGGTCCTGCGTCGCCGCGGCGGTGGGGTTCTTGCGGATGACCTTCCCGAGCTGCGACGACAGGTCGTGCAAGCTCTCGAAGCCAACGCGGTAGTCCTGGAGCTTCTCCAACTGCTGGATTTGCTTGGCCACCGCCCGCGCTTCGGCTCCGGCGAACACGTTGGCCTCCAGGGGGGCCAGCACCGTCTCGCGCGCCCTCGACACGATGCCGGAGATGTCGGCGCCCACGCCGCGCGCGTTGGTGTCGATGGCCTTGAGCGCCTTGCCCATCTCGGCGCCGATCTCCTGGCGCGCCGTCTCGATGCCGGCTTGCATCTCCGCGCGGGACACCACCGCGGCCTCGCTCTTCCCGAGGGCCTTGGGCACGTCCCGGATCAGGATGTCGTCCGCCGCCTGGCGAAGCTCCGGGCTCGCATCGAGGATCTTCCCGATCTCCTTCTGCGTCCCCCCAGTGCTCTTCAGGGTCTTCTCGCGGGCATACGCGAGCGCGTCATCTGCCAGCGAGCCGGAGCCCCCCGGCACGACCTTGCCGGCTACCCGTCGGGCTCCAGACGCCACCCCGGACAGGGCCGCCCCCGCGAGCGGGAGAGCGCCACCGAAGGCACCGCCCAGCAGGGCCCCGTGGCCGAACGCTTCCGCCACCCTCGCCGCGGAGGTCTCGCGCTCCTGGAGGGTGGCCTGCGACAGCTCACGCCCCGCCTCGATGGCGCCCATCTCCGCAGCCCCGACCGCGGCGCCGGCCAGGGCACGAGCGGCGAGCCCGCCTTCGACGGCGCCCAGCTTCACCGCGCCACGGGTCGCCAGGCTCCCGAGGCCAGCGCCGCCGCCGGTGGCGAGGAGGCTGGCGATGTTGCCGCCCAGCTCCGTGGCCGTGCTCGTCGCAGGGTTGGCCTCCTGGAGCTGCCGGAGCCCCCCGGGCAGGGTGGGGTCGATGGCGCCGGCTACCACGTCGCTGAGGCCCAGCGTGGCCCCGCGGGCGAGCCCCGCCGCGGCGGCTGCCGCCTGCCCCGCACCGCCGCCGTACACCTGGCGCTCCTGGTCCGCGAGCAGGGTGCCGCGGTCGATGACGTCGCCGCCGCCGCTGCGGATCACCTCCTCGGCGCGCTGCGGGTCCAGCTCGGCCGCGGTCCCGTCCGGGAGGCGCACCGGTACCCCGCGGAAGTTCGGTTGGTTCTTCGAGACGGTGTAGCCGTTGGCGAGGTAGTCCCGCAGCGTGTCACCGCCGGTGCGGTACTCCTGCCCATCGGGCCCGGTGACGTAGACCTCTGCGGGATCGGCCATCAGCGCACAACCTTCGTGGCGCCCGCCTGCCGGAGCTGGTTCTCGTACTTGATCCGCATGGTGCCGCGGAGTTGCTCGAACGCCTGCACGCCATCGGGCCCGATGATGCCCTGCTGGTTGGCGATCTTTTTCATGTCCTCCAGCTCGCTCGGGTTCACCACGCCGGAGTTCAGCAGCGACCCGCCGAGGACGCCCGCGAGGGCCTTCACGTTGGCGGTGATGATCGCGTTCTCGCGCACCTTGTCCTTGAGGCCCCGGGCTTCCTTGATCTCGCGGAGGAGCTTGTCCACGACGGCCAGGCCCGCGGCGTTCTCCCGGAGAACCTGCACGTCCTTCTCCGGTGTCCCTGGACGCGCCGCCCACAGGTCCTCGCGCTTGCCGTCCGGTGAGACGTAGTTGAACGCCAGCCCGCCGAAGTCCTTCTCGACGCGGCGCCGCTCTTCGCGCAGATCCTTGCGCTCGTCCGTCTCCGCGGCGTCGCTCGCCTTGCCCGTGTCGGCCATGAGGGCGAGGCGCTTCATCGGGTCGTAATCGCTCTTGCTCTCGGTGCGGGTGCGCACGACTTCCTTGCGGGTCATCGCGTACTTGTCCCCCAGCGCAAGGCGCTCCGCGGCGAGCGCGTGCATGACCTTCGCGCGCTCCAGATCGAAGGTGGACGGCGTGCGGTAGCCCCCGGGCTCGAAGGTGCGCGGGTTGGCCGTGGACCGTGCGCTGAGGTCATCGAGGGCGCCCATCTGGGTCATGAGCGGCGGCGGCTGCGGGGGGTTCACGGCCTCCTGCGCCAGCCTCGCCCCGAGGGCCTCCGCGGGCGTGTCGGGAAGCTGCTGGCGGGCCCACTCCATGTAGTCTTCGCGGGGGCTCATCGGATGTCCTTGGTGGCGCGGGGGCCGCGGAGGGTCTGGAGGGTGCGACGCTCCTCCTCCTGGAGCTGCCGGAGCACCGCCGGGTCCATCGAGGGACGCACCGGCGCGGGTGGTGGCGGGGCTCGTGGTGGCACGGCGCCGGCCGGGGCGGTCCGGAGCCCTCCGGGCCCCTGCGACGCGCTCATGCCGGCCTGCATGGCAGCCATCCCGGAGGCATCCGCGGGGCCGCGCGTCACGTCGCGGGCGGCCACCTTGCCTTCGAGCGCGGCGAGGGCCTTGATGTCCCCCTGGAGCCGGGCCAGATCGGCCTTGTCCTTCGGGGTGAGGGCCTTCTTCGTGGACAGGGCCTTGACCTTCTGCTCCGTCTCCTGCCGCACCGCCGCAACCGCCTGCGGGGCGACGCCGGCCGCGGGGTTCTGCTGGTTCTTCTGGAACCACGCGGCGAACTCCGCGGCCTCGCGAGGGGGCAGCCCGCGCGAGGCCACGCCCGCGATCTGGCGGTTGATGCGGTCCAACTGCCGCACCTCGAAGTCGTCGAGCTGACGACGGTAGAGATCCCAATATTCACCCGTTAGCCCCTTCTTTTTCTCCAGGCTGGCGAGCTTCTTCGCCTTCTTGTCCTGCCACTTCGCATACAGGTCATCGAAGTACCCGGCGGCAACCTCCGGCGTGGAGAAAGCAGCGGCGATGCCGCCGAGGACGGCGAAGATCGCTTGCTTCTCCGTCCGGGTTTCCCAGAAGCCTTCCTTCTTGTTCTCTTCGTCGATCTCGCGCCCGATCTGCTGCATGGCCTCCATGCGCCGCGCGTCGCTCTGCTGCCGGAGCGCTCCGGTCTGCGCCGTCAGTTCGTCAGCGGCCGCCGCTCGCTTGGGCTCCAGGTAGCTCGCCAGCGCCGCGCCGCGCTCGCGTTCGTCGATCTGGCGCATCTCGCCACGAGCCACGCCCAGCCGTAGCGCGCGCTCCTCGTCCACGAGGGCCGGATCGATGGCCTTGCCCTCCAGGGTGACGTTGGTGTCCTTCTCGCTGGCGCTTTGCGTGGCCGTGAGGTCGCGCCGGGTGAGCTTCGCAAGGTCGTCGTTGAGCTTGCCGCTGCGGTCCTGGCGAGGGGCGGGCGCCGGCATCGGTGGAGCCCCACGAGGGATGGGCGGCGCCACCGGAGGGCGCGTGTCCGCGGGGGGGCCAGGAGGGCCCATCGGCGGGGGCGTGTCCGCTCGGCTCATCATCTCGCCGGAGGTCGCGTTGTTGTCCGCCAGCCGCATGTCCTCGCGCTCCGGGATGGTCAGCACGAACCGATCCGCAGCGCCTCCCTGGGGCAGCGTCAGCTCGTCGCCCTCGGCGCCGTAGAGCTTGTAGATGGGCACGCCCTGGGCGTTCGTCTCGCGCTTGTAGCTGTTGTACGGCATCAGGTCGCTCCTCCCTTGGCGGCGCCCGCGGCGCCCGCGGCAGCGTTTTCGATGAGGCGCTGCCGCCGCGCGCGCTCGGCTTCGGCAAGCTCGGCGTTCTTCACTTGAGCGAGCATCGATGCCTCCTGGTTGCCCGCCGCAGCGCCCGTCTGCCCCTGGTAGATCTGGCCCATCGCCCCCGTGCGCGCGTCGAGGTACCGGCCCCCGCGCGCCTCGTCGTAGGCCCTGCCCTGGTAGTCGCCGGAGCGCATCTGTCCCGCGAGCCCGGCCCGCTGCCCAGCGATGCCGGCGCGGGCGCCCATCGCGGCGAGCTGCTCTTGCGCTCCAATGCGCGCGGCTTCGGCGCTGGCTTGCTGCTGGGCCTGCGCGCCGGTTTGCTGGGCCATGCGTTGCGCGAGAAGCTGGTTCCCTCCGCCGCCGCGAGCCGAGGCCGCCATCTGGTTGGCCTGCTGCTGGGCCACGTCGGCGCCCTGCATGGCCATCTGTCGCCCCACGCTGGGCCCGCGCCCGGCGGCGAGGTCGGCGTACTGCTGGTCGAGGGCGCCGAACTCCCCGAACACCTGGTTTTCCAGCCCGCGGGCCTCGTTGGCCTGGCGCTGCGCCTCTTCGGCGGCCTGGAACGCGGCGTACTCGCCGCCCCCCAGCTCGCTGAGGTAGCGCTGCTCAGCGAGCGCGTTGCCGCCCATGTACGCCCGCTCCCGAGGGGTCGGCGCGATGTTCTTCTTTTTCTTGCCGAACCACCCGCCGACGGTGCCCCCCAGCGCTCCTCCGAGACCAGCACCGACGGCTGCGCCCATCGGCCCTCCGAGGACAAGACCCGCGCCTCCGCCGAGGACTGTACCTACAAGCTGCCCGTTGGACTCTGCGCTCATCGCGTGTTCGCTTTCTGGGCCTTCTCGACGCCCTTTTTTACGCCTGCTTCCAGGGACAGACCGCTGTACCGAAAGCCCGTGGGGCTCTCCGCCACCGCCACCGCCGGAGCCGTGTCGCTGAGCTTGAGCCGGATCGACTGGCACTTCTGCACCGCCATCCCGACCACGAGGCGCTCACGCGGTAGGCCCTGGAGCGCCGCGATCTGGGTCGTGGTCCAGGTCTCTGTCTGGACGGGCGTGGTGTCGTCGCCGTCGACGTAGACCTGCAAGCTCAGCCCGTGCGCGCTCATCTGGCGTAGCTCCAGCACCGTGCGCCACACCCGCTGGTAGCCCCCCAGCGCGCCGAGGCGTAGCCAGGGGGTCGCGAGGGTGCCGGTGATCCACTGCGGACCACCGCCGATGCCGTCATAGCCCGGCGTCGCGCCGCCGCCTTCGAGGCAGGGCGACCCCGCCGTAGCCGTGACGAGGGAGCCCTGCCAGATTGCAGCGCGTACCGTCGCGGGATCTTCTTCCGTGCTCCAGGTGGACCACGAGCCGACCCCTTCGGGGCCCGCGTGGCGGTAGTCGTACACCAGGATCTGAGGCTCCCCGGTCTCGGATGCCGCGATGACGACGACCACCCGCTCCTGCGCGGCGTCGACCTGGACGTCGAGGGTCACCGGGTTGGCGTCGGTGAGGTCGCGCACCGCGCCGCCGATGTCGACGATGCTGCGCCCGCGGGTCAGGATCTTGAAGCCATCGGGGTCGCGGTAGATCACGCCGTCCCGGAAGACCGCGATGCTGCGCCCGCTCGTACAGCCCGCGCTGCTCTGGAGCGCCTGGGGCGAGGGCCAGGGGGGCGCCCCCGTGTCACCAGGACCGGCGCCGGCGTCGAGGAGGAAGATCCGCCGCTCGCTGAAGATGACGAGGGCGCCGTCGAGCCACGCGGTACCGACCAGGCGCTCGTCTACCTCGTCCAGCGAGATCCGCAGCAGCGCCGAGAAAGCCGGGGCCTCGGCGGCGACGATCTCGCGGGACGGCCACACCTCCGCGCTCTCCGCGCTGGTGAGCCACACGCGACGGGATGCAACCTGGACATGGCGCGCAGGGGGCGGCGTCTCGTTCTCCAGGATGCCCCCGGCGGTGTAGAGCCCGGGGCGCCCGGCGGCGAGAAGCGTGGCGTCGTCCTCGTCGTCGCTGAAGTTCAGGGTGGCGGCGCCGGTGCTGTTCACCTCTCCGTTGCCGTCGAGGCGGTAGTAGACGGTCCCGTTGGCCAGCGTGCGGAACACGGCCAGGCGAGGGCGCGTGGCCTCCCCGTCGGCGGCGCTGCCGCGGCGCGTGATGGAGGTCAGCTTGACCT
Organism: Myxococcales bacterium; assembly: GCA_016716835.1. Lineage (NCBI taxonomy): Bacteria > Pseudomonadati > Myxococcota > Myxococcia > Myxococcales > Myxococcales bacterium. The sequence continues at coordinate 9,127 of JADJUW010000004.1, forward strand.
CGAAGTCCACGATCGCGTTGGTGCCTGAGCCGCTGCTGATCGTCGCGGAGAAGGGTGCGCTGAGGCGGCTCCGGTGGACCTGTCCTTGCGCGTCGATCCACTCCCAGACCATCAGGTAGCCGTAGACGTTGTCCGGCGAGCCCGCGGCAGGGCCGGAGCCTCCATACGTCAGGTTCACGGACCCGACGATCTGCGGGGGCTCCAGGAACGCGATCTCCACGGCGCTCTGCCCGTCGTACTGGACCGGCAACGCGCTCCCGAGGTGGAGCAGCCTCGCGCCATGCGCCCAGGACCACAGCCCGTCCACCGTGCGACCCGAGCGGAGCCGCGCCACGTCCACCCACGCGGCGGCGCCGGGTGTGCCCGCGGGCTCCTCCTCGTTCGCCGCGTTGATGACGAGCGGCAGGTACGCATCGCTGTCGACGACCTGGACCCAGGCAAGGTGGTCGTCCGTCGAGCCGACATCGAGGCCGATGCCATCCGTCGGCGCGAGGCACCCCTCCAGGGCCACCGGGTAGCTGCTCCCGATGGCGTCGAAGCGACGCGAGAGGTTCAGCAGCGCGTAGCCGTAGTTCCAGGCGATATCCACGCCGCCCGTGCGGTACTGGCAGACCAGCGCGTACAGGCTCCCGCCGAGGCGGAAGGGCTTCGTCTGGAGGCCCACCCAGTAGATGCGGCGCAGGCTCATGATGCCGGCGCCAAGGGTGTCGAAGGCCCGCAGCGCAAGCGACGGGTACCCGCTGGAATCCGTGGCACCGATGAGGACGAAGGAGCGGTTCTGGTCGTCGAATTGCGCGGCGAGGTTCCGCACCACGGTGAAGCTCGCGAGGGGCTCGACCTGCCAGTCCGCCAGCGCCGTGACAAGGGTGCTCTCGACGTAATGCTTCGCCCGGACGTCCGTGCGGTCATCCCAGGCCAGGAGCAGGAAGTTGTAGCCCACCCGGAAGCCCAGGCTGAGCCGCGTGCCGCTGCGCCCCAGCTCGGCCGCGGTGGCGTCGACGGTGCCGGCCGCGTTGTCCACGCGCCAGACCACCACGTCACCGCCGGGCACGGCGCCCTGCGCCGCCATGGCCCACTTGCCCGAGACGGTGGGGATCGCATCCCAGGAGGCCGGGGCGAAGGCCAGCGCCGCGCCGACGTTGGCGCTCGCGAGGGCCAGCGTGGTGGGGTTGATCGTGCCGCGTCGCAGTTGGTTCGCGCCGGTGAACCAGACGACCACGAACACCCCGTTGACGGCGAAAAGAACGTACTTGCCGGCGAGGGCTGCCGACGCAAGCGCCGTGTTATCGAGCATCACGGCGCCCGTCGCGCGGTCAACGACGCGGATGTAGGCGTTGGTCCCGACGGTGTAGAGGATCGCCTCGACGGTCCCGACCCGCGCCACCTGGGTGACGGCGCTGTCCAGGTCCGTCTCGCCGCGCACGCCGGGGTAGCGCTCCACGGAGAGCTGAGGAACGCCGGTCTTCGGCGCCCAGGCATCGGCGGACGGGCTGTAGCTCCAGAGGAAGGCGCCGGGCTCACCGGGCTGGCTCGCGGTCTCCTCGGCGCGGGTGCCGACCGCGACCAGCTCCAGGCCCCCGACGGCCACGAGGTCGGTGGTGGTCCCGAAGGCGTAGCCGTCGAGGACGGCGCTCGACATCGCCACGAGGCCGGCGCGCTTCTCGATCTCGCCGGTCTTCGTGTACCGCAGGTTGTCCAGCGTGTGAAACTGCGAGGCCAGCCCGCCAGGGCCCGCGAGGGTGGCCCACTCGCCCCGGGACTGGTCGACGCCCCCCAGGGGGAGCAGCTCGATGGTGACCTTCTGAAGGCTCATGGCCACACCCAGAGGTCAACGGTGACGGCGCCGGAGGCCACCAGCGTCAGCGTGCGCGCCGACACGCCGGTCTCCACGACGGAGGCCGGGGCAGCGCCACGGGCGCGCACCACGAGCCAGCCCGACAGCGACGGGAGGCCATGGCTGATGGACACGGGGGTGGTGGAGAGGTCGACGCCCTTGAGCAGCACGCCGCGGGGGTCCGTCGGGGGCGAGCGGAGCGCCTGGGTGAGGCGGTCGCGCCACTGCCCGAGCAGCCGCGTCACGTCCGCCGCGCTTCGAGCTCCGTCGAGGGTGGGGAGGTCGATCATGGGCGCGGGTACCTCTCGCGCCGCCCTCGGCCCCACTTCACGTCACGGACCTGGATCGGCTGGTGGCCGTCGCGGTCGCTGGCGAGGCCACGGACGCGCGCCTCGATCTCAGCCTTGCGGTTGGACCAGAAGGCCGCCGTCGAGTCCTCCTGCATGGCGAAGATCGTCTCCGCGGCGTGGGCCACGATATATTCGTCCCAGCCGTTGATCCCGTCGTAGAGCGGGGCGCTGGAGCTGGTCTCGTTGGAGAGGTCGAGGGTGGGGAGGTAGATCGCCCGGACGTTCCACACCGCGCGCGGCGCCGGGTAGAGGCCGATCTCCGCGAGCTGGGAGGTCGTGGTCTCGTGCTGCCGCCCGGTGAGGGCGTAGCGAAGCTCATGGATGCAATCCCCGTTGAGCGACTCCTGGAGAGCCCACTCCCCGTGGTTCATCCGCCGGATCTCGTGCCAGGTGGCGCCGGTGGGCTGGACCGTGCCCGAGGGCGAGCCCCCGGCGGTCTCCGACACCATCAGCGACACGAGGCGATAGAAGTTCTCAGGGAACGGGTAGCGCTTCACGCCGACGGTGGTGTTGAAGCCCCACTCGGTGGCGTAGTAGTGCTCGCCGCGGGCTGCGACGAGCATGTCATACAGGCGATACGCGCCCTCATTGATGAGGGTGTTGACCTCCGAATCGGAGACGAAGCCCGACGAGTTGGGCTGCTTCGTGACGGTGCGAACCCTCGTGCGTAGGGTCGCCTGAGAGATCGGCACCGGCATGGATCAGCCCTCCTCGTCGTCGCTGTAGTCCTCGCCCTCGTCGTCGTCCTCGCACGCCTTCATCATGAGGCGCAGGGCCTTCTTGCCCTTCATGGCGTCGCCGCTCTTCATGGCGCCGCGGAAGGCCCGAAAGCCCTGCTCGAAGGGATCGGCCTCGCTCTCCTCCATGGGGCTCTCGCCACCACCGCCGAGGATCGCCAGGAGCCCGCCACCCTTCCCGCCTTTCACGGCTTCACCGTGACGGAGAAGTGCACCCTGTTGTTGGCGTTCGCCGCGATGTCCGTCGCCACGGCGTTGACGCGGTAGAGGATGTCAAACGTGAGGTTGCCGGAGCTGCTCGCGGTGGCCCCGATGATGCTCACGTCGAGGGCGTCAGCCTCCGCCGCGTTGAGCTGGACGCCGACGAGGGCCTTGACGATGGAGGCCCCGCCGATGCCCAGGATGGTGACCGTCCACCGACCCGCGGAGACGTAGGCCACCGTGAAGCCGGAGCCGACGAGGTCGGTCGGGGCGTTGGCCGTGTCGGGGGCGAAGCTGCCCTCGAAAAACTCCGCGTCGGGCGTCGCGTGACGCACCGGAGACTGCGCCTTGCCCGAGGCCATAAGGAGATCCCCGTCAGGTCGAAGCGCCCGTTGTAGGCCGGGGCGTCGCAGTAGAGGTTGCCGAACGTCGCGATGCGGGCTTGCATCGCGTCGTCGCTGGACTCGCGCAGCCAGATGCCCTTGCCGTCGTCATCGAGGATGGAGAAGGGATCTCCCAGGGTGTTGAACGTCCACGTGTCCATGCTGAGGGCCCAGCCGGTGTTGAGCTGGCAGCAGGGGTCGGAGACCACGCGCGCCTGCCCGCCCTGGCCTTCCACGAGGATGCCCTTGAAGGACACGCCAGCGTCCGTCTTGATGTCGACGTACTGCCGCTTGGCGCCCAGCTCGTCGCAGAGGCGCTTGTAGCGCTGGGGGTGGAGGAAGATGGTGTCCGGGGCGCCGCCGGCCATGTACACGCGCTCCAGCATCGCGGTGATCGCGCCCTCGACGGTCGAGTAGGTGTACCCGGTGGTGGTGGGGGTGATGCGGCAGCCCGCGAGGCGCTCCGTGTCGAGGGTCCGGACGACGCCGAAGAACGCGGTGGCGCTCACGGTCGCGGGGATCCAGGCATCGAGCCCGGTCATGGTGGCGCCGAAGTCGCCCTGTCGGAACAGGTACCAGTTCGCGCCCAGGCTGTTGATGCCCGTGGCCGCGTTCCAGTTGGCCGAGGCATCGTTGGTGATGGTGCCGGTATCGCGGTTGATGGAGACGATCTTCGCCGCCACACCGCCCGCCGTCGCGGCGCCGGAGGTACCGTCCGCGGCGCTGCCGTCGAGCACCATTCCGGCCTCGAACCAGACGATGTCCTTGGGGTTCAGGAGCGTGACGACGGTGGAGCCCTGGCCGGAGCCGACCTGGGCGCGGGCGCCGCCGCCGTTGCCGAAGATGCCCTTGCAAATGCTCCGCTCGGCGGTGTTCTTCATGCCGCGGACGACGGCCTCGACGGCGCTCACGACGGCGCCGGCGTTGTCCTTGGCAGCCCTCACAAGCTCCGTCTCGATGCTGGCGGTGGCGTAGTCCTTCTTCCGGATGACCGCGAACCGCTTGAAGCCCGAGGGGCCGCGGTTGGCGAGCGCACTCGCGAAGGTCGCGCTTCCGCCGGGCTCCGGGCTGTACCGGAGGGGGACCTCGTGGGTGGCGCCCACGAAGGTCTTCTTCTTCCGCAGCATGTCCCAGAAGGGTTTCCTCGTATAAAGCTGTTCGTTGCGGAGCTGCTCGTAAACGTCTTTCAGGATCTCGGCGACGTTGCTCGTCGTGGACGAAGCGGCCATGTGGCTTGCCTCCCGCCGCGCTCTGGCGGCGATGGGATGTCTCGGGGGGCTCGCGCTCGTGGCGCTCCGGTTTCGACGACTGGTTACGTCCGCGTGGCCGGCACGCGAGGCCCGAGAGGGGCAAGGTGTGGCTATCTTAACAGACCGCTCTGATAGGTCAAACCTATCAACCGAGGCGCTCCAGGAGCTGCCGCTTCATCCGCTCCCGGAAGGCGTCCATGTCGTCGCCCTCCTCGGGCGTGGCACCGGCGGGGGTCGAGGCGTCGCGGTTGGTGATGCCACCGGGGCCCTTCTTCCCGGGCGGCGGCGCCTCGGGGGGCGGGGGACCGAAGCGCTTCTTGAGCCGCTCGATCTTGGGCTTCTGCATGTTGACCAGGATTTGCCCCAACTCCTTGAACGTGGGCGGGCGCCCGGCCTCCTCGCGGAACCGCGGGGCGAGGTCGCGCACGAGGTCGAGGATCTCTGCTTCCTCCAGGACGTCCAGCTCGGGGGCGTCGAGGCCCTTCACGTACCCGAGGAAGCTCGCCTCCTCGCGCTGCATCTGGGCCTGACGCTGGCCCTGGTCGAAGTCGTCGAGACGCCTCTTCAGGGTCTCCAGCTCCTGGTCGCGGCGCTGAAGCTCGGCCTTCAGCTTGGCCTCGGCCTGGCTCGCCGCGGGGTCGAGACGCTTCTGGACGAGCTGGTCGAAGTAGTCGTCCCCCATGGCCTCCTTGAGCGCATCCTCATCGCCTCGACGGAGCCGCTCGATCAGCGCGATCTGGGCCTGGTGAGCCTTGCGCTCCTCCTCGAAGCGGCTGCGCTCCTGGTGGAGCTGCTGGAGCTTCTCCTTGTGCGCGGTCTTCTTGCGAGACAGCGCGGTGAAGGCCCGCTTCAGGTCGTCGTCGCTGACCTCCTTCTCCTCGGGCTCCGGCGTGGGTGGGGGCGCCTCGCCCTCGACGGGGGCGGCAGCCTCGGGGGTCTCGTCAACGGGGGTCGCTTCAAAATCGCTCATGCCAGCATCTCCTGTGGGGGCATCGTCATCTCGGGGGGCATCGCATCGGGAGGCAGCTCACCCTCGACGGGCGGCATCTCCTCGGGGGGCATCTCGGGGGGCAGCGCCATCTCGCCCTCGACGGGCGGCGGCGGGGTCTTGAGGTCGGTGACCGCCTGGATGTAGCGACGGACCAGCTCCAGGCGATCTTCCGCGGCGCCGTCCACCACCGCCTGGCAGTAGTGCTGCCCGGCGAGCTGGAGGGCGAGGTCGAGGGGGAAGAACGGCTCCGGGTACTGCGGCACGCCGTCGCGAACCATCTTGAGCATCTGCTGCTCGATGGCCTTGCGCGGGGCGGTCGCGGTGGCGTCCATCGACTTCAGGTCGGGCAGGTCGATGTTGGCACGGAGGTCGTCCATGGTAATCGCCCCGGCGCTTGCGTACTGCTCCAGCGCCTCGGCCTTCGCCGCCGGGGTGCTCGGGAGGATCGAGATCGGCGCGGCCACCATCTCAAGGCCGTCGTCAGGGAGGTCTATCTCCCGCCACTTCAGCGACACCACCTTGCGCTCGCGGGGGTCGCTGAAGATGACGCGGGCGTTCGGCTCGACCTCGGAGACGGCGCGCTGAGCACGGACGAGGGCCATGCCCAAGGCGAGGTAGCTCTGCGCGCGGAGGTCGCTGCCTTCGCGCAGGTTGCCCTCTTGCTGGTCGGCAAAGATCCGGAGGCTCCGGCCCGACTGGAGGCCCGCGGGCTTCGTCGAGGTCGCGGCGTACTGGGAGACGCCCGAGGTCTCGTACATGTTGGACGCCAGGCCATCGGCGTAGCGCGAGGCTTCCGCGGTGAGGCCCTGGGCGGTCTGGATGATCGGCGGGATGCCCTTGTACTTGATGACCTTCATGGGGCTGTTGGTGAGCTGCCCCACCTCGACCTCGGCCTGCTTCTCCGCCAGGATCGAGGGCCACGCGCCGAGCTTGATGGTCTCGCTGAGGGCGCCCATCACGTCGTTCAGCTCCATCTGTTGCCCCGCGACTTCGTGGGCGAGCCCGTCACCCCAGAAGCTCGTCAAGGCTGCGCTGTGCTGGAACCGGACGAGGGGCGGCGCGTCGTACCCGTAGGGCTCGTCCACGAGCGTGGCGTTGCTCAGGGCGACGACATGCCGCCCCATCTCCCCATCGGGGTCGAGGTACCACGCCTCGACCACACGCACGGGGTCGCTCATCCCATCGAGCCAGCCCGCCCACTCGGGGCGGCAGCTCTCCGCGTCGAAGATCTCCCGGGCGTACTTGGGCCAGGACGCGATCATGTGCGCGCGGTCCACCCACCGCACCTGGTAGTAGCAGCGGGGCTCGCCATACAACCCGTCCAACGGGTCGATGTACACTTCCCAGGGGTAGACCCGCTCGACGCACACGTGAGGGCGCTTCGTGTGCAGCACCGCGCTCACCTTCACGAATCCATCGCCCCACACCAGCGCGTGACGCTGGGCGAGGTTGGCGTAGCTGTCGACCTTGTTGGCCAGAAACAGCCCATGGACCGCGGTGTTCAAGTCCTCCAGCTTCTGCCTCAGCTCGAAATCGCCGCCGTCGGAGCAGTAGAAGGGCCTCGGGATGGTCGAGATCAGGCGAGCGTGCGCCGTCGACACGAGGCGCCGCAGCACGTTGCGCGGCACCCGATAATCCTGGTCATCGGCGAGGCGCCGGCCTCCCCACATGGCCTGGCGGTCGTGCCCATCGTGGAGCAGGGCGAGGGCGCGGTAGTAGTCGATGCGCCCCCGGTCGTGCGTCATCGCCAGGTCCAGGGCGGTCTTGAGGGTGTCGTGGACCTCTTCCTTCGGGGCGAACCACCACCGCCGGTCGAGTCGGTTCAGAATCGTCTGCGATACCATGGCTTGTTCTTCTCCTCGACGGCGCGAGCTTCGAGCCGAGCGATCAGGGACGCCTCCAGGGCGTCGATGGGGTCGATGGCGGCAGGCACCGGGGTGCCGCCGTAGCGTTGGCGACCCCACGCGGCGCGCGCGAGCACGTCCGCGAGGTCGCAGTGGCTGCCGTCCGTGTCCTCGGGCAGCACGACGGACAGCACGCCCCCGGGGGCGAGGCGTGGGCGTACCTGCCCGAGCTGCTTCCGGAGCCGCTGAGCCTCGGGCAGCGCGGGGTTGACCCGCAGCGTGCCAGCGCGGACCTGGAGCCGCAGCGCAAGGAAGCGCTCGCCGGGTCCGGGGCCGTCGTACAGGCTCACGCCGACGGGATCGGTGTGCTCGCGCAGGGTCTCCCGGTAGTGCCCGTCCGCCACCGCCATCCCGCAGTGCCGGGTCCTCAGCGTGGCGGCGAAGGACGAGCAGACGACGGAGGGGACGAGGGCCCGGGTCGGCTCGGGGCGTAGCTCCTGGAGGTCGACGACATCGGCCACGCTCGCGCGCTCCGACAGGACCGCCAGGGTGGCGCTGTTCCGCACGAAGCCGAGGTCCACCGCCGACGAGATCAGGTCACCGGGCCCCGCGTCGCGCCGGGCGTCGTCGCGGAACAGCGCCTCGAAGTCACTGGCCACGAAGAAGGACGCGCCGTTGACGAGGCCGAACTCGGCATCGATCTCCGTCCTGGCCAGCTCCGGGTTGTCGCGCCGGAACTCGGCTACCCGCTCAGCCGTCCACCACACCGGATTCATCACGTCCGCCGGTGCGCGGACCACGATCATGTCCAGACCGGGGCGACCGTGCCGCGCCTCGACGGTCTCGAAGACAGGCCCCTCCGCAGCCCAGGGCGAGCCGATGGCCAGCACCTGGGCGCCGGGGAGCAGACGGCCCAGCACGGCGCCGCGGGCGTCCGTGAAGTTGACGACGGCTTCGTCGCCGCTCATGCGCGGGGCTTCGTCGAAGATCACCCCAGCGCTCCAGCGAGCCACCAGGGTGCCGCCGGCCTTGCTGCCCGCGACCACCTTGATCTCGATGGGGCGCCCCGACGGGTGCCGGAGCGTCACCGTGTCCGCGGTGGGCTCGCCCACGAGCAGCGAGCGGAGCACCGGGCTGGCCACCACGTTCCCGTGGATGTGGCCGTAGATGACTTTCGCGGTGTCGATCGACAGCGACACCACGGACACGCGGGCCATCTCGCCGGCGCCGAGCTGGGAGACGTCGACCGTCTGCGTCGCCAGCACCGCGGCGGCGGCTGCGATCAGGCTCTTGGCTGCACGGATGCCGGCGATCAGGTACACCTCGCGGGGTCGTGCCAGAGGCAGCGCCTCGACGGACGCGGCGCCACCGAAGGCGCGGACCACGTTGGGCTCGCTGGCGAGGTCACCGAGCGGACGCCCCTCGATGGCACGGCAGATGGCGCGCTGCACCGGGGTCGCGGTCGTGAGGCCGAAGCCCAGCCGCGAGGTCAGGAGGTCCTCCAGCGTCGGGGGCCCGCTGGGCTCGGGGGCGGCCTTCTTCTTAACTGCCACGGCGCCCCTTGCATCTGGGCTGCTCGGCTGGCCCGTCGAGGTCAACGCCTGGCGGTGGCGCCGGGGTGGTGAGCTTGGCCGCTTCCGCGCGCAGGCGCTTTACCTTCACCCGGAGGCCGGCGATCTTCTCCTCCAGCGCCCTGGCTTCTTCGACGGCTCCGGCGAGGAGTCCTTCCGCCCGCTCCAGGTCCTTTCGCTTCTTCTTGTTGGCCGTCGACAGCGCGTGGACCTTGACGACGACCATGGAGACGGCGCGGCAAAACGGAGGGCCAGGGGCCTTCCCGTCGCAGCCCCAGCGGTGGGCGGGGTAGCGACGGCCGCAGGTGTCGCACTTCCACGTCCAGTCAGACGAGGCGCAGATGTCGCGGGGGATCTCGCACGGGCAGAGGCAGATCATAGGGCTACCTCCCACCAGGGCCAGACCTCAGCAAGGTCCTCCATCCTGTCGAGGAGGCGCTGGAACTTCGGGGTACCCTGCTCCGCCGGGGGGTGCGCCGCGATCCTGCGGGCCAGGGCCACCACGGCATCGGCAGGGTCGTACATCGCCCCGAAGAGCCAGATCCGGAACGTCGCCGGGTCGGGTGACCCGTGCGTCTCGCCGTTGACCACGCACGCCACATGCGCCGCGGTGACCGCATCGTGGAGCAGCTCGACGTGCTCGCGGGTGGTGAGCCTCACGGCTTCACCTCCCACCAGGGCACGAGGGCGGCGAGGTCCTCCATGGTGTCGAGGAGGTAGTCCCGGTTCCTGGGGGACTCTGACCCCGTGGGAGGCGTCCTGGCGATGGCGGCAGCCAGGAGGGCGGGCACCTCCTCGACGGAGCGCAGACACCCGGCGGGCTCCTCGGGGAGCCGGAGGAAAACGCCCTCGTCCTCGGGGCGCCAGATCACGGCCCTGAGGATGCCGAGCCCCCGAGCCAGGGTCACCGCGCGGCGCAGCTCGGCGGGCGCGGTCACGAGCCCCCCTTGAGGGCGTCGAGGGTGAGGCCGCCGCTGGGGGTGAAGGACAGACCGCTCTTCACCAGCCCGGTGACCTTGCTCAGCTCGGCCACGACCTTGACCCGGAGGGGGATCCGCTTGGCGGGGTCGAGGATGGTCTCCACCTCCACGAGCGCATGGAGAAGCTGATGGATGGCGAGGCGCCGGGCGGGGTTGTCGGCGTGGAGCTGGTGGAGCACCGCGTCGACCTTGGTGGCGACCTGTCCCACGGCCTCGGGGGTGCAGCCCCATCGGGCGGCCAGGTCCGGCACGTGGTCCGGGGTCCACTGCCCCGAAAGCTTCAGCCCGAGGACGGTCGCGGCCTTCTCCGAGACGAAGGGGAGGCCCAACCGAGGAGGCGCGGACGTCCTGCGATTCGTCGCTTCGCCCTCTTTGGCCACGACTTCGCCGCGTTTTGCCGCCCCTTTGCCCATCACCGCCGCTCCTTCTCCGCATCCATGGCCGCCACCTTGGCGATCAGCTCTTCAGCGAGGGCGACGATCTCGGGGGAGGGCCCCGGGGGTGTGTGGGGGCACAGTTCCCAGAGGCGAGCGAATTCTGGCCCCTGGCCGTAGGAGTCGGTGCTGTCGAGGTAGGCATCGACGGCCTCCACCAGCTCCCGGGCCCTGGCGGTCTCCTGCTGGACCAGCAGGAGCAGGGTGAGGGGCGAGGCGTCGGGGTCGAAGGCCACGCCCAGACCTTCGAGGGCGACGCCGTAAGCGATGCGCCGCTCGCGGGCGAGGGCGATCTCTTGGGCGACGGTGGTGACGATCATCGGTACACCCTCACGGTCCCGCCCGTCATGCGCTTGGGCCAGGAGCTTCTCGCCGGCCCGGACCTCTGCCTCGACGAGATCGAAGAGGGCGGCGAGGCAGGCAGCGGAGCAGCCGCAGGCCACCGGGCGCCGGGTCTGGCCCACCTCGTCACGCTGGACGCGGTGATAGCGGCGATAGGCGACGTCGAGGCGAGCACGGCGGCGCTTCTGGGCGCGGGTCAAGGCAGCACCTCCAGGACCATCCCGGGCTCCAGGTGAGGGGGGCGGGCCTCGCTCTCGAAGTGGAGCCAGGCGATTGATCTGTGGTGAGGCATGCGGCCCGCGAATCGAAGGACCGCGCCGCACGGGAGTCGCAGCCGGTCGCCGGGGACAAGCCCCTCGTGGTGGGTCATCTGGACACAAACGCTCCAGTGAAAGGGGGCAGGATCGAAGGGGTCGGATTTGGTCCAGACCGCCCCGTCCTGGTCGAGCACTTCGGCGATGGCGACGATCACAGGTGCATCCTCCCCCACGTCAGGTCAGCGACGCGGGCGGGGGTCCAGGGCTCGCCCCCCTGGCACCAGGTTGGGCCCTCGGGGCGGCACCGGCACAGGTCGTCCAGGATGAGGCGCAGCATGAGGGCCACGGTGGGGTGCTGGCCCTGGCACCAAATCGGCGTGTTCTTGCAGGTCATCGGCACACCTCGG
>JADJUW010000005.1 GCA_016716835.1 Myxococcales bacterium
ACTATCGGACACTCCAGCGCCGGTCCGAAAACCGGACAGTTTCGCGTTAGTCCGAAAACCGGACAGCGTGACTAGGACACAAAAAAACCCGCGCATGGCGGGTTAGATGTCGCGCGCTACTTGCGCGCTATGTGCTAGGTGTCAACCTACTAGGCGCACAATCGACCGCGCATAGTCCATTGTTTGTTCCGGGACCTTCCCAGCGCGACCAAGTAGCACGTCCTGCGCGACCGCATAGGCGCGTAAAGGCGTGTTTATATTGTACTTTACCATAGCGGCATTCCAGCCAAATTCGCACGCTGCGACAAGACGTCGCATATCCCCCAGGCCCTTCATCGCCAATTTGCGATTATGTCGCAGTTTCGCGATATTGCTGGCCGATTCCTGCGACCCCTCTGTAAATAGGCCAGTTTCTTCGGCGCGAATCCCGGCCAATGGCGCTATACCCTTCAGGTAATGCCAGTGCCGACTACTACTGTGGAGCGATGGCCGGTGGTACTGCGCCCCATACGCAATCAGAAGTAGCGCCTTGTGGTCCCCTGCCCTTGCCGCACGACGCAATAGCTTGCCCTTAGCGTCATGAATTTGCCTTGTGCTGATAGGTCCCCCCCATGGCGTTGGTATCGAGTTGAGCGCCGTCAGGCGCGCCTCCAGCGTATCGCCCCCCGCCTTGCCCGATAGAATATCCGCAACACATTGCGTCACCGCCTTGCGCTCGGCGCGTTGTTGGCGCCTGCGCTCCATATCAGCAACACGCTTGTCGGCCCCAGCCTTGGCGATTGCCTTGCTGCGCGTGGCGCCTTCCCTAACCACAGCCCGCGCATATTTAACGCGCGCCTTGGCGTCTTGCTTGGCTCGCTTTGCCGCACTCATGTTCGCCTCATAAACGCGCCTTGCGTGCGCCTCAATTGACCCAAGCAAGGCGCCTTCGATGCCGTCATATTGCTCGCCCGCGCCTAGCACGTGGCGCGCGATTGTCAGTAGGTCGGCCACGTTGCAACAAAAACGTGTGGTGGATTGCGAGCCCCACCCGCCGCTTGAACCACGTTCACACGTGCCTGCCCATTCCCGCGCAGGCGACCTATAGTCTAGCGTCACATATTCATAGCGCGACCCGTATAGGCGCGCTACTTGCTTAACAGTTTCGCGCAAATGGCCGCTTATAGACTTGGTGGCGCGCCATCCGCGACCGCTATGGGTTTCGGTATCACCTTCCTCCCAAGCGACATCACAATGTCCTGAATTTAATTCAGCAAAAGCCGCTTTCAATTGTTTTCTTCTGATAGGTGAGCAGGATTCATATTGTTCTAGTAGGTTCATTGTCTTTTCGCTTTCTTGGCCTATTGGCTCGGGGCAGATATAGCGCGCCCCGATACCCGTTACAAGCAAATAGCAAAATATTTTGCGCCAATTGTTGTCAAGCTAAATCGACACCCAAGACAGTAGCAATATCAGACACTTACCAAATAAATGCCATTCACCAAAAAATGCCGTGTTAGCTATCAACTATCCCTGAACAGTGGAGCGATAGCGACACGTGGAAGGGCCCCGAAGCGCAAGCGCAGGGCATACAATCTCGAAACTATCCAGCTGACGGGCAGCAAGTAGCGCGCCGGTAGGCTTTCGGTGGGGGCAGATACCTATCGGCTTTCGACATAGTTTCACATTTTCTTAATCTGTATTGGACAGGGAAGGCGCGGCCCGAAGGTAGCCAGCGCCATTCAACTTCTTTTCTGTATTCGTAGTAGAAATTCTGAATCAGACGCGCGCGCGAGCGCGGGCACGTGCGGGCAGGCGCGAGACAGGCGGCCAGCGGCTTTGCTCCCTGCGGCTTTCAATGGCCATAGGTTCCTGCGTTTGGCCATGGCCATGAACATGACCTGCCCGAATTGAGAAAGCCGCTAGAATTTGATTCTACGACGCCTCGTGGCCATAGCTTCCTGTGGACAAAGCTGTGGATAACCTGTGTACGGCTGTGGACAAAGGTTTGGCCATGGCCATGGCTCCGCCTACATGTAGTGGCCGTGGCCGGAGGTAGGTGTTTTGGCCAAATAGGTGGCGACTACAGTTGCCAGTGAACAAAGCCTAGATTTCGGGGTTTGCGGCAATTGCGTTTTGCTCTCTTTTCGTCATTCGTTTGCCAAGAGAGATGCGCGCCGCACGTTGCGCTCGAGCCTTCTTTTCTGCCCGTTCTTTCGCCTTGCGAACGTAGTAATCCTCGCGAAATTCAATAAGCGAATCTTGCGCCGGTAGGTCGCGAATCTGCGCGGCCAGGAAGGCCGTTAGCTCGAGCATCCCTTGGCCCATCATGCCCGTGGCCGCGGCCCGCATGATGTCCGAATCCAGTAGGCGGACAAGCGTCCAACCCGCCGTGGACAAGGCTTTATTTCTGCCATTGTCGCGTTGCTTTTGGTGGCTTGAACGGTGGGACTTGTCGTCGATTTCAATGGCCAGGCGAACATCGGGAACGGTCAAGTCGACCACATATTTGCCGATTCGATGTTGTCGCCAATAGGGTAAATCCGTTGCGCGGGCGAGCGCGCGCTCGCACCAATATTCAGCGCGCGACGGGTGCGTGAGATTCAGGAACATGACTCGGAGATGTTGGTCCATTGTCGAATCGTACATGCGGGCATGAACGTAAGACAATCTCCCACGTGGCCATTAGGTCGATGAACGTGGCCAGTGATACCGCATCGGCGCGCGAGATGGCCAAGCCATCACCCGCCGGCGTTGCATGAACGCGAGGCACGGTAGGTATTTGTGGGAGCACGCAGGGTGCCGATACGATGGCCGGCGGTGTGCTACTTACGAGGTGGACGCGACGCTTGCAACAACTCGGCGAGCTGCTCAAGAGTAGCGCCATCGTGAGCATGCTGAACAAGGGCTTTGTATTTTTCATAGAGCGCAATGCTAGCAGATTGCATCGCGAGAATCTGGCCGCGCGCGACGGTCAACTCGGTGGCATAGTCGGTGGCTTTGGTGTCCGCGAGCACGCATTGCTCCACCATGCGTTCTATTTCACGTTCGGCGCCCTGGTATTGCCGGCGCCAATGCCACGCCATGAACGAGGCGATGGCCGCGACGCCGACGCTGATAACTGCGATAGCCGATTGCAAGTCAAAAGAACCCATGATGCAATCGTAGTTGAATGAGCCGACGCGCGCCACCGCCGCCGACAACGTATGGCACATGCCTGGTGATGGCGCATTTCAATGACCTTTGCCCACATACCAACTGCCGGCACGCGATAGGTGATGGCACGTGTTCGCTGAAGTACGCCGACGCCGGCGCCATGCGGCTGGAGGAAGTCGGCGAGGTGCTGGGTGTGACTCGCGAACGCGTCCGCCAGCTTCAATTGCGCGCCGAGCGAAACATGCTCAAGTTGATAAATTTGAAAGGGTGGGAGTGATGGAATTATTCGTCGCGTTGATGGCCATGGCCGTGCTTGCGTTTCTCATTGAGGCCAAGCACATGAACAACCGCTGGTCGCTTGTCCCAATCTTTTGCGCGCTGGCGCTGGCCGTCTTGACAGTGCTGGTTGTGCTTGGTAACCGCAGCTACTGACATGGCAAAGAAGACAAACGCCGAGCGCGCGCGCGAAATCCTCGAAGCTGCCGGCGAGCTAGATGTCGGCGTCTATCGCGCGCTGATTAGGACATGCCGGAGTCGCATGGCCGAGCTAATGCCGCCCAAGGTGGGCGTTGTATCACTCAAGATGTTTGATGACGAATTAGCGCTGGTCATTCCGCGCTACGAATCGCCGCTGTACCTGGCACCGTCTGCCAGGCGCATGGCCGAGGAAGCGTTGTCGCGTTGCGTGCCGGGAACGCTGGAACTGCGATGCTATGCGCTGTGGCTGGCCAAGCAGGTGTGGTACTTGCCAGACCCGACCCAGCGGCGCGCACTCATGGCGCTAGGCGGAAACATTGTCAGAGCGGTGCGCGAGTATCGCGGGCAAGTGCTCGAGCATGAGGCACAATTTAATCCAGAGAAGGTGTACGTAAAATGATGGTATTGGGGCTATACGGCGCAGATTATAAGGTTTCACGGTGGGCGGAAATTATCGGCAATGAGCCGGTCCACGCCATTATCTTTGAGCGCAAAAGTGAGCGTGGCCGAGAGTTCGTTTCTATCATCGGGCAGACGCGCGCGGTGTCGCCAACGATGACCGTGGCCATTGAAACCTCGATGTCGGTTTTGCGCGGCGCGGACATGTGATAGCGTTTTCCCGATGACCAACCTAAAAGAATTTTGCCAAGAGTTGATGCTCATGCTGGAGGGCGTCCGCAATTACGACCACCCGGCATTCGAGGCCGTGCGCGTGAAGTTGCGCGAGGCGATTGCCAGCGAGGACGGGTTTCGCCGCGACGGCGAGATGACGGCCAGGGTGCCGCTGATTGCCATCGAGCCGATGTACAACGCCGTGTTCGACGTTGGCGCCGACCCGGTCATCGTGGACAGCGACGGGCCGCGGCTGGCCCCCGAGCTGCGAGACATGCCGGCGCCGGCACCCAAGGCGCGGCTGAAGTCGGTGGCCAAGCCAAAGCCTGTGGACGGCGAATAGTGGCCAAGCGAAAGAAGTTCGAGGCGGCGCGCTGGAGCGTGCCCGAGGCCGGCGCCGTGGTCGAGCTGGCCGTCTGCCGCTTGGGTGACAAAGTGCTGCTGGAGGGCAGACCAGCGACGGTGGGAGCCATCTACCCGGCGCACGTCATGGTGAGCTTCAACGACGGGCCGGCGGAATCCAAGACGGTGTCCGCCCTAGTGCGAGTAGACTTTGTGGCGGCCAGGTTGGCATAGAAACAAAATAGCCAAAATAATTTACTGATTCGGTTGACCTATGTCAGACCGCCCTGGTATTGCTTGGGCATGTCAAAAGACCTCATCGAGATTTCCCGTCTTCTCTCCGAATCAACCTCCATCCCCGCCGAGCTGCGGAACCACGCGAACATGTTTCTAACGGTACAAGCCGGCGCCGAGCTGGGCTTCCCGCCGGCGGCGTCGCTGCGCATGATTCGCGTGTTCGACGGCAAGCCCATCTTGTCGAGCGATGCCATTGCCGCGGTGCTGGAGAAGGGCGGCATCCACGTGAAGCTCATTGAGTCGACCCGTGAAGTCGCGACCTATGAGGCCACACGCCACCCGCTTCATGGCGGGGAGAGCCGCACTGAGCGCCTATCGTGGACGGTGGCCATGGCCAACGAGGCCGGTCTCACTCGCGAGTCGAAGGTTGAGCGCCTAACGAAGAGCGCCGCCAAGGGCGTTGACGTGGCCGCGCTGGCCGCAAAAATCAACCCTGGCGTGTGGGACAGCTACCGCGAGGCCATGCTGCGGGCGCGTTGCATCTCGGCGCTTGGCCGCATCATTGCCCCGGACCTGCTCGCGGGCGTGTACGTCGACGGCGAGATTCAGGGCTCCGACGCACCGCCGATGAACGCAGCGATTGCCGCCAAGGTGGCCGTGGCCGCGCTGGCTGCAACGACGGCGACGAGTGCCGAGCAAGCAGATGTCCGCGAGCTGGTCGAGCGCCTGGCCGGCGTGAGCCAACGCCGAGAGCTAGACGCCGTTGTGTCGGTGGTACAGCGCGCCGAGCTGACGCCGGATTCGCGCAAGATTGTTCGCGAGGCGTACCAGGCCGCCAAGGCGCGCGTGGTCGAGAACGAGTCGATGGACCAATCGGAGGTGGTGTAATGAGCGCCGTCAAACATGCCCCATCCGACCTGGTGCGCGCGGTCGCTGCCATGCTCGATGTCCCCGCCGCCTACAACCCAGGGTATGCTATGGCTGCCCGCGAGGGCCTGCTGCGCCTGTCATGGGGCGCGCACGAGGTCATGGCGTGGACGTGCCCCATCCGCGGAACTGTCGGCAAGATGTCGCGCGACGGTGGCCGCACGTGGAGCGATGAACAAGTGATTGGGGCTGTGTGATGTTGAAAGAAAAGGTTAAGAAGAACGCCGATGGCGAATGGCTGGTGAAGCTGGCGTGCGCCTCATGCGGAGCTAAGGTCGAGGGCGACGCCACCTGGGCCGAAGTCCAAGATGACGGCGAGAGCCGGTGCGCGGTTTATTCATGGGTGTATTGGGAATGTGAATGCGGCGCCGTTGGGTGCGAGAAAGAAGTTGTGGAATGAGTGACCAACTAATCACAGCGTCGGCGCTGCCGCGCTTGTTTGCTTGCACGGCCAGCGGCGTCTACTTGCCTGGCGCCGTCGACAAGCTCATTGAGCTGGCGGGCTCCACTGTCTCCGAGCGTGGCCGCAAGGCGCACGAGGACATCGAGGCGGATGCCGAGCTGGGCCAGCTCGATGAAGCCGTGGCTAAGTTCATCCCGGATGGCTCCAAGCATGAGTTCGCGTTCGCCTACAACGTGGCGACGGGTGAGGCTATACCGCTGCCAAACGCCGTGGGCCGCGCTTACTGGGCCGCCGTGCAAGAGGTCCGCCCAACGTGGCTCGCCGGCGACATCATCGCTGGTCGCGCCGACGTGATAGGCGTGGACAAGTCCCGCGGCGAGGGCACCGACCGCATGGTGGTCATCGACTGGAAAACGGGCCGCAATGTTGGCGCGCCTGGTAGCAACGCACAGTTGCTTTTCTACGCCATGTGCGCCGCGCGCGCCTATGGCACCGACGAGGCCCTGGTGCGCGTGGTCTACCTGCGCGGCGAGACAGCCTACCCAAGTGATGCTGACGTTGGGTTCTTCGACCTGGAGGCGTACGAGGCCAAGCTGCGCGCTGTGGTTTCCATGGTGCGCGCCGGCGAGGCCGTCGAGAAGGCCGGCGACCACTGTCGCTACTGCCCGGTCAAAACCAACTGTAAGACGTTCGGTGCCATCGAGCTGGCAGCCAAGTCGATGCCTGTCGGCGCCGAGATTGTTGTCACGCCTGATACGCGCGCGCTGGCCGCGGCGTCGCTGGAAATGATGGAGTCGTATGTGCGCCGCCTGAAAGAAGCGTTGCACCGCGACGTGTACTCAAACGGCCCCATCCCGATGGCCGATGGCCGCGTGCTGACATTGCACCGCGCAAAGCCGCGCGAGAAGATAGACGCTCTGGCCGCGCTGCCGCTGCTGACAAGCCGCGGCCTGCTCGATGCCATCGACTACAGCACAAGCAAGACTGCAATCTCGCGCGCGCTCAAGGCGCAAAAGCCTGTTGGCGGCGTGGCCGCTGCCGAGCGCGCGGTGATAGGTGAGCTGCGAAACATTGGAGCCGTCACGCTGGCCGCCGGCAGCGAGACATTGAAATTCATGGGTGCGGCGGCATCCGAGCTAACAGAGGGAAATGACAATGAGTAATTACGATATGGATATTGGGTATCACCGCGCGCGCGTTGGTGAAGTGAAATTGATTCCTCGCAAGGATGGCAAGGAACCAATCGGCAAAATTATGTTCCGCAATGCGGACGGCAAGATTGCGAGCTACTCGCGACCCCTGTCGCCCAAGGCGCTGCCATACTTTGTCGAGGCGTTGCGCAAGTGCGGGTGGACCGGCAATGACCTGTTCGACCTGGCGAGCTGTACTGGCGCCGAGCTCGACGCCGTGCTGCCGCTCGAAACCCAGGTCACTGTCGAGGACGAGGTGAACCCGAACAACGGCGAAGTGCGCCGCGAGGTCAAGTGGGTTGGCGAAGCGAGCATGAGCCCTGCCCAGCGCGAGGCGATGGCCGCGTGGTCGCGCAGCGTCATACAAACCGTTGCGTCTGTCGGCGGCCCGTTGGTCGCGCCCGCTAAGAAGCGCACGGCCAAGACAACCGCGACGGCGTCGCTTGATAAAATCATCGAGGACTCCAGCGGCTTTGTCCGCAAGGGACCCGGCACGGATTTTCTGGAGGATGAATAGTGCAGGAATACATTTCAACTATTGAGGTGCGCCATGGGCTGCCGCGCCGTCACGGGATGGCGATTGTATCCAGCGTTCGCGTCCGCCTCATGCTCGCGCGCACCCGCACCCGTGCGGGCAACATCGAGCTGTGGAAGACGCTGGCCGATGGCATCGAGGCGGACCAGTTTGTGTCCCTGAAGCCTGGCGTGTACGACGTGTACCGGGACGCCAACAACGGGACCATCACAACTGCCGAGACTGACCGCGCATCGTGGGCGCAGACGCCGGCAGATGAACCAGACATCAACGATGGGTTGTATCTATGACCCACGCGGAAGCATTTGTGAGTGAAGACGCTATTAGTGGGCGCGTGTGGACGCCTGACGGTGGACGTACGCTTTACCGTCGCGTCGGCGGCGTGTTGGAATATAAGCCATATGCAATTGGCGCCCCGAGCCTTGACTGGTGTGGACTATCGGCGCAGGTTGTCGCAATCAAGGGCAGCGTTGTATGGGCCGACGAGGCCAAGGTGCTCACGCCTGCCGAGGCGTTGCGGGCGTTGGCGGATGGGAAGTGCATAGACTATACGTGCGGCCCAGTTCGGCTAAACAGTGACGGCGTGTTCGAGAATTTTGACGACGGCAAGTGGACGCGCTGTAAGATTTTCGGCTTCCATGTTGGCAACAATTGGAGAGTAGTCGCCGAACCGCCGGGGGGCAGCGAAGAAACCAAGCGCCAGCAACGCGACCACCACGGCGCCTTCTCGCCGAGTGAGTGCGAGCCGCCGGCCATCTATCACGAGAGGAATTGCAAGGGAGCATGTGTATGCTGGCAAGTGACGATATAAGCGAAGCCCTGGCCGTCATCGGTTGCTATGCGACCCAGGAGATTGCCGGCGATAAAGGCGTGACGTGGGCATATGGCGTGCGGACCAAGCTCAAGGACGAGCTGAAGCGCCGGCGCTCTGGCCCGCTGAATATGCTGGAGGCTGTGGCGAGCAAGATGCCATTCCGGCGGCTGGCGTGGAGTGAGCATCACTACTACCGACTCGCGCATCGGGCGACGGCTGGCCGCACGAATGACATCATGTTCGAGTGCGTCGACGATGGACCTAACGAGTACGTGTCGTTCGATGACGTGCTGGCCGGAGACTATGTGCTGCAAGCGAGGGTGGTGTGAGCAGGTCCGGTTTTGTGTGGGCCTCTCGTAACGTAACACTGGCGACAACTGACGGACCCGTGGTGTGTATCAATGACCCAGACGCTGTCGTCATCGAGCGATACATGACCGGAAATGTGATGACTATAAAATGGATGCGAATCCCATCCGAGAAAGAGGAAGAGCCATGCGAACGGAAACAGGAAAGCTGATAGTCACCGAGAGTATCAAAGAGCGCGTGATGACGCTGCGGCTTGCTGCCGACCGCGCCGTCGCTGCGTACAACGGGCCTGTCAAGGAAGATATGCTTGTGCTGGCCGAGGCTTACAGGGCCGCCGCCAACCTGCTCGAATTTCACCTTGATATGTTTATTAAGCTGCCGCAGAACAGCGCCTGCGCATGGGGGCATGAATGAGCCTATCTATTGAGCAGCTAGAAATATTATCGAAGGCGCTGCACGGCCCAGACCTGGACTATCACCAACTGTCGATAACAGGCGAAACCGTTCGAGTGCTGGACATGGAAATCGAGCGCCGCAAACATGGCCCGTTCACGCTCGCCGAAGCCGTCGCAAGCGGGAGGCCGTTTAGGCGGAAGGGGGCAGGGTACTGGACCAGAAAGGCTCCAGCCCCAGGAGACGGTGAGCCGTTCTTTGAGGCAATGACGGCGTTTGATAAGTGGGAGCCGTGCCCGTCGGTGTCGGACCAGCACGGGTTCACCGTGGCAGAAGAATGGCTAAGCATTGACGACATCACGGCATGCGACTATGAGCTGAATCTGGACGGAGGCGACTGAATGAGATTCTTACTGGGTATTCTATCAGGCGCCTACCTCGCATGGACCATGTTCGGCTTCAAGGCGATGAGCAGACTGGCGGAGGGGGGGGGCGATGAGTCTATCAATTGAGCATCTTGAGATAGCGGAGTCAGCACTGGACGCGCTCATGGGCATCTCCTCCGACAGCAAGCCGGAGGAAGGGTTCGGCGATTGCATACGCGCACTTAGAGCCGAGCTTCACCGCCGCAAGCACGGCCCGTTCACGCTCGCCGAGGCCGTGGCATCGGGCAAGCCATTTAAGCGTCCGGGTTGGAACGACTACGCCACTGTGCTGGTGGACTCCGATGATGATGGCTATATGTGCTTTGTGTTTGATGATGAAAAGGCCCCCGCCCTTGCCGATGACATTACCGCCACTGACTACAAGCTGAAGGGAGAAGACAAACAATGAGCAGCAGGATTAAGCTATACGACAACCAGGCGTTCTCGCTGTGGTCGCACTATGCGTACGGCGTACGTCGACTCGATGTGCATAATCACGGTGGATGCCAGAGCTGCCTCGCGGAAGAGGACTCGCTCGATGTCGACGATGTGCGTTCGCTGATTGCTGTGTTGCAGCGATGGGCAGACAACGCCGAGGATAAGGTGAGCAATGCGAACCCGTGAACAGATTGCGATTAGCGCCCTGGAGTGTGCGACATCGTGGGACCCAAATACGTGCCTGCTTGGTAACACCACAGCGCGCGAGGTTGTCTTCCTGGCGGCGTTCCACATAGACACCTGCCCGGCGTGCGGTTCGACTTCATGGGTGAACATCGACTGCGTGCTGTGCCAGGTTGTGGATTCTGTGTGTAGGCAGAGGGAGGGAAAAGATGAAGCGAAGTGAATTAGTCGAGGCGCACTTCTGCGCTAGTCGCTTCAGTGAGATGACAAAAATCGAGGCGGGCAAGCTAATCGCGTACAATGTCATGCTAGCCATCGAGGAGGAAGTCGCACGCATAGACTCCCGCCGTGAGCAACGCCGCGCGCGCAAAGCAAAGAAGAACGCGACAATGTACAAGCTGTTGGGGCATAGGCCGTGGCGCGACTCGGAGCAATACGATGTGCTGCGGCTGCCGGCGCGCTGGAGACGGAACAAGGTTGGACACCAGGTTGTCATGGACCACATGCGCGAGCCGTCGAATTTTCGCGTGATGGATATGTACGCCAACTATCTGGAGCGAGTGAGGAACTTTACATATGGAGAAGAATAGAAAATGAACATCAAATGGAAATGGCTTGCACTTGGATACGTCTGGGCGCTGCCCACTACTATCATTGGCCTGACGCTTGCGAGCGTCTTCTGGAAGGCCAAGAGCTGGCGCTGGTGCGACGGCTGCTTGGAGTGCGTGTCAGAGAGTATATGGACTGACCCAGCGGCCATCACGTTTGGGTGGCTCGTGGTCTATGACTACAAAGCGCCGATAGTCGATGGGCCGAACGAGGAGTCGCCGTACCGCGAGAAGATTGCCAGTATGTTGGCAGCGCATGAGCGCGTGCATACGCTGCAATGCTTTGTGCTTGGGCCACTGTTCCTGCCGGTGTATGGCTTGCTACACCTGGTCGGCACCATCCGCGCCGCCGTTAAGGGTGAGCCGCGCAAGTACTGGTTCTACTCGGCATACCAATGGAACCCGATGGAAGCGCAAGCCGAGCGCGTGTCAGGTTACTAGACTGGCTTGTTCTTAGCCTTCGGCTTCTTGACCGTTACCGTCTTGGTTGGGTCATCCTTGACCTTGTCGACAACGGCGTCGGTCACCAATGCCTCCGCCTTGGCCTGTAGCGCCGGCGGTAGCTTGCTTACGTCGTATGACGCCACCTTGTCTGACGTGATGTCAGGGACAATGTAGTGCATCACCTTGTTGTCATCGAGGAACGCCAGCTCTGGCCACGCTGGCTGTGGGACATTGATGATTTCTGCTCCGTTTTTTCGTTTGCTCATAATCCATACTTCCATCTCATAGCAGCGACCATTGCGTCAAGTTCGCCATCGGTCGCTATATTTGTGGACCATGCCCACATAGCATGGCTGGCATTGATAGGCGTGTTGGCCGCGTCTGATTCATAAATTCTCCCGATTCCGCCTTCAGCGGTTTGCGGTGTAGCGAGCGTGCCGGTGTTGGTCGTGCCGTTTCCTGCCGTGGCATTGACAATCATTCTGTTGTAGCCGCCGTCAATGTCCCTACGCAGCGCGTAGATATTCCATTCGGAGTTCGCCCATGCGTACTTGACTATGCCAGAGTTGACGGTGAGAACCTTGGCGTTGACACCATAGCTTCTGCCATCATAAAAGATTGTCACGTTAGACCCGGTAGCATAAAGCCTCCACTCGTTTGTGCCGGCGACACTTTTTCTCACGCCCATAATATCTGGCGAGCCGCCTGGGTGCGATGCCGGTCCACGAGTCACCATTATCATGGTAAACGTCGAGTGCGGCATGGCAGCAGCGCCCCAGAGGTTGTCGCCTGCACTGTCAATTGTCGCGCACGCCTGTGACGTAAAACTGGTGCGAACTTGCGGCGCTGCGCTTAGGGTCATCTGCGTTCCGGTAGTTGCTGTGACCATGGTTCCGGTAAACGGTGACAGGTTTGGCCCAGCGGAGCCTGTCATTGGCGCTAGTGCCGTGGTGGCTGAGAAGTTATACGCGTTAGTAAACGTGAACGAGGTGTCCGCGTTGAGTGCTGCGATAGTGGTTGGCAGCCCCGCAATCGCCGTCTGGTTGACGTTATTGAGCCGCGCGTCTTCGTACTCGTCAAAGAGCGACTGTGCGTTGGTGTAGAGGAGCGGGTGCTCGCCGCGAGCCACGGTGAGGTATGTGGTTGGCGCACTCCAATGGTATGGTGTTCCGACTGGCCCAATCGTGCAAATCGCGTTGCCGCTCGCAATTGTCATGCTGGTTGACTCTGTGTTGCCAAACTCCGTGTATAGCTTCGCCTTTCCTGAGGCGTCATCAATGACGAGGAGGACAGTGTGGTATTCGTTGTCGTAAAAATTTGTGCCACCAACATGTGACATTGCAACGTACACGGCTCCCGTTCCAATCATGGCCCTTATGCCTGCCGTCTCGTGAGCCTCTAGATACCACCCGCCACCGGCGCCATCGCTGCCGCCAAAGATCGTCTGCACAGCAGCAGGGGTTGACGCGATTCTGAACGTCATCAGATAGCAAGTGGGGACCGTTGCGGAAAACTTCCACGCCGCCGAGGCGTACTGAATTACAAAGTCCTGGTTTGTGTTTACAGTATATCCGCTCTGGTCGGCGTAGCCGCTTTGTCCATCCGCCGTCTTGGTGGCTGTGGCGTCCGAGCCCCACTTGATGAGCCCGTGAGCCACCGAGCCAGGTGCCACCGATGGCGGGACGGTTGGGCTCACCGTGGCGCTGTCAAAGTTGTAGAGTATTGTCCACGGGCTAGCCAGCGACCAGCCGTTTAGTGCGCCAACGGAGGCGGGGAGTGTGCCGGCGTAGGCTGTGGCGAGTGTCCACGAGTGCGAGTCAGCCGCGCCGTAGTTCCCCTGCAAATCCTGGGCGCGCACCTCGAAGAGATAGGTGTCGTCGGCCATTGCACCAAGTGTGAGCGGCGTGACGCACGCTGTCCAGGCCCCGCCGTCGATGCGATACTCGTAGGTGCAGTCAGCCTCGTCGCACGTCCACGCGAACGTAGGTGTCGTGTCGTCGCTTGGGTCTGCTGGCGCCGTGGTAATCGTAACGGTGGGTGATGTCTCACCGCTATCGAGTCCCTCGACGGGAGTACGATGTAGGCCCCTTGATAGCGTTCTAGTTAGACCCATGCTTCCTTGCTTTCTTGCGTTCCGCCCGCGCGAGCAAGATTAGCCTGTTGGCTGCTTCCGGGTCAACCTTGCCATCATCCCTAAGCTGGGCCAGGCCGGCGACAGCTTTCTTGATGTCGAGCACAACGCCGCGCCTGTGGCGCAGCCAATAGCCCGAGGCGAACGATGCGGCCATAAACACAATGAGAATGATTAGATGGACCATAGCGTTACTCCATTGCTGTCTTTGATGTAGGCGGACACAAGCGTTGAGCCAACTGTCGATTTGTTAAAGTAGATTGTTACAACATAGGTGGACGATGAGGAGTTGAACGACGACGGCACAATGTACACGCCGTTGTTCTTGGGGATGTCGTTATCGGCGTTGAGCCCGGACCTTGTGTCCCAATTGATTGTGCGGGTGTTGGTATTGCCCGTCAGACTAAACTCTGACATGTCAAAGTCCTGGGCTTCGCGATTGCACGTGATGACCAGCTTGTGACTGTCAATGGAGTCTGGGTCCTGGGCTGACGACACAACCACCGACACGTTGTTTGACACGTTGACCCGCGGTAAGACGCCGGCCCTAAGTGGGTTGATGGCGTCGTCGTTATCGTAGGCGGACCGGCTGTTGGTTGCATACTCAAGATGCACGTGCGGCGTCGCAATGGAGCCAGACCTGTCATCGAACCCGGTGAGGCCAACGGTGCCGATGACGTCTCCGGCATCCACATAGTCGCCTCGCTCCACATACAGGTCATCGAAGTGGTACGACAACACCTTGTCACCTGTGCGGATGAATACCGGCCAGTTGCCGAACCGGCCTATGCCGTCAGAGTCGTACCAGCTTGCACTGTCGATGGTGACAACATCAGCCGATGCGTTGGTGTCCTTGGAGCGGTAGTACATGGTAGCAACCCAGACGGGTCGCGTGCCATTGGTGAATGACGGGTTTGTCTCGGTGGCCTTGTTGGTCCACGTGTCGCCGTCGCTCGATGTCGCCCACTGAATGGTTGTACCGCTGGAGCGTACGCGCAGCCACAGGTGACCAGATGTCACCGCAGCGGTTGTGTTGTGATTGGACAGGTTGCCACCGGAGTATGTGCCGAGAAAGCGCACGTTGGTGCCGTCCCATTCAAGCATTATGTACTCGGATGACACCGGGTCGAACATGCCGAAGCCGAACGCGCCGTTGATGGTTCCCTGACCCGCAGCCAACTTGACGCGAAACTCCCACTGTCCGGCGGTCAAATTCACCTTCTCGGAGAAGTTCTGGTACTTGTCCACGGTGGGCCATGAGGTACTGCCACCACGAGTGCCGGTCATTAGAACGCCCGGATTGTTGAAGGCCCAGCTTGTACCGTATCCGTCGTCGTCCTCGGTCCAGTACCGCTGATAGTAGTCAGTGCGAAAGCGGAAGTGTGACCTGTGAACTCGCGCAACACGGCCCGTGATAGGGGACCGGAAGTCGTCACCCTCGTTCAACGGAACATCGACACCGCGGTGCATGTCGTAGTCATAGCCAACTGTGTCAATGTGCTCCGCGTACGGGCGGCCACCAAAAACATCGGAGATGCTCGATGGCGTGTCTGTCCCGGAATCGGGCCATACCATGCCGCTGGCTTCATTCCGTCGCCGGTCCTTGAAGCTAACGCTCATACTTCCTCGGCTGTAAAATTCTTGCACCACACGCTGCTACTGAGCGAGCCGAAGCCCATGAGGCCGCCGGACGTAATGGTGGTGTCTGTTCCGGTAAGGGTTATGACGACGCCTGGGTTTGCCGTGATGTTCTCAAACGTGGCGGTTAGCGCGCTGCCGATGACTTGCAGCGAGATGATGATGTCCTGGTCAACGGCGCACGCCATCGCCGTCGATGTGATGTTGGTGTAGGAGCCAGCAATCATCTTGGAGATGCGGGCTACATCGTTATCCATGCGAGCTACATAACAGGTGTCGGTAGCGTCGAGGCCCTGGATACGGCAATAGACTTCGATGTCGGAGTTGGCCTGCGTCGTGAAGTTTCCGAAGCGCAGCGTGGCCGTCATCTTCTGGTTGTTGAAGCCACCCATACCAACGAGCACGTGCGTTGATGTGTTGTTCGTGTTTTGACCAAACCCCTTGGTCGCGTCGAACCCCTGCGCGGACACATTCGTCTTTTTAAATATGTTGGTTTCCGTCTGGTCGCTGACAAGGTCCTTGGTGAGCGACGGAAGGCTGCGGATGTCTTCCGAACTAATCACGGCGTCACCTCGACCCACGGACGGAACACCTGCATGTCGCCAGTGTGCGTGTCTTCGGCGTCGTTTGTGCGTAGCATTTTCAAGTACACCAGGTCGCCCTTGTCCACAGAAAACGAGAATGAGGCGTGGTCAGATGAATCGACTGTGTGCTGCGTTGTGTTGCTGCCCGGGGTCACTGTGAACTCCGTGCCAGCCGTAACTGTCGCGTTCGGGTCATCCCCGTCGCTCGTCACCCGGCGGTCGAGCAGTAACTCAAGGTTGCCGCCGTTGGACACGCTCATGCTGTAGATGACAGAGACGACCGCGGTGCCAGTGACAGGGGCAGAGAACTGCCAGGCGATGAAGTCGTCGAGGTCCGGCTTGAGTGGGATGTAGCGCCCGCCACCACCAAGCGTTGCCGATGGATTGGAGGCGGTGACAAACTCAACCTGCACGACGGTATTACCGGCGGGGCCGGCGGCGCCAGTGGCGCCTGTCGCGCCATTGCTGCCGTTAGTACCATTGCTGCCGGCGGCGCCCGTGGCCCCTGGGTCACCCTGTAGTCCCTGTGAGCCCGTAGCGCCTGGGTCCCCCTGTGGACCCTGCGCTCCCTGTGCCCCAGTGACGAGAATTGCAGCGCCCCAGGCGCCGCCTGTCTTCGGCCCGTAGATTTCACCAGTGACTGTGTCTAGGTAGAAGTCGCCGTTGACACCCTGGCCAGCGGTCGGCCCAACAGTACCAGACAGCCACGTGCTGCCATTGGTGCCGGAGCCACCGCCGCCGCCGAATCCACGGTTAAGACCCATTATTCGTTCTCCCCGCCATGATGGTAAGCAGGTCCTCCATGCGGTCCTCGATGCGGTCGACGCGCGCGTCGTTCTTGTCAGCGCGAATATCTGAGCGGTCAACGCGCTCGACCAGGGTCGCCAGCAGCTCGGCCTGCATATCGCTGCATCTGCGAAGCTCCGCGGTCTGTTGCTGGTGGTGTACGTCGCGCAGCGCGGCGTCGATGATGGATTGCTTCCAGGCACGGCGAAGATTAATGGCAATGCCCGACGCCGCGACAAGCCCGCCGCCGGAGAACATGAAGTCCAGAATCGTTTGCCACGTCCAGGTCATGGTTACTTAGCCTTGAACGGGGCGCCCGCCCGGATGGTGGGGATGTTGCGGTTGTAGGTTGTGCGAGGCGCAGAGTAGACCTTGGTCTTTAAGTCCAATTCGTCCTCGTCCAGGTCGCGCCCCTCGATTTGTTTGCCACCTAGCAGCGAGCCGCGCTCTTTGTAGGTGCCATCCGACGAGTTGCGCGCGAGAACGCCAGACAGTGCTTTGAACAGGCGAGCGTTGCCCGATGGCTTCTCGTAGTCTTCCTCGTCGCGACTGTTGCTGCGACCGTCGACGCGACCATCGATTGGACGATGCAGACCGTCGACGCGACCATCTATACGGCGCGGCTTAGGGTACTCGTCGCCTTGGTATGACTTCTCGGAGTTGCCCTTGTACATATCGCCGGCGCCGAATTTCGGCTTGGCGGCGGGTTCTTGCTTCTTCTGCGGGAAGTCGCTTTCAGATAGCGGCTTGCGCTCTTTCATGCTTTTTTCGACAGACATGCCATCGCCACCATACAAGTCCTTGGCGTACTGGCTTGCGTCCTCCACAGCCTTTTTCTTTTGCTCCGGCGTCGCCGACTTGGAGCCTCGTCGCTTCTTGGCGGGAGCAGTCTTCTTTGGAGCCGGCGTTTCGTCATCGGCGTACAGGTCTTTGGCGTATTGACGAGCCTTTGTCACCTCTGGAGCGTCGACCTTCTTGGGCTCCGAGAACAGTTCACTGGCGGCGTTGCGACCAATGTCCTTGGTGCGCGCCGCCGTCTTGGTTCGCTCCGCACTCGCCTGGTTGTCGCCGCGATTGCGTTTGCCAGTGTCTTTCTTGCGCATGTCGCGCAGTAAGTACAGGGCCTTCTCGTATCGGTTTGCAGCATCTTCTTTATTTGACATAGGTAACTCCGTTTAGTCCTTGACGTTTGCGTAGGCGTGGAAGTTCCCTTCGCCACCGGTGTAGCTAAACTTCAGCCGCATGGCCGAAGCGTACATGTTCCCCCACGTGTCAACGAATGACCCAGCCGTGCCAGCAGGGTCCGTCATGACCTCGGTCGTGTCTTTCCACAAGAAACCCTTTGACGAGTAGATGTCCTGCGACCGGCGCACGCCGATTTGCAAGACAACCGTACCGGCCAGAGTGCCGTCCCATTCGTAGCCGAACGCGAAGCCCTTGCCGCTGTTCATGATGAGCGGCGACGAATAGGCGAAGTCAGGCATGCCATCAAGCAGCTTGAACTCCTCCAAGCCATACACGCCGCCGGTCATAATCCCGCGCGCATCGAGCATTAGGGCGACTTCTGCCGCCGCGTTGGCTGCACCTACATCCAAAACTGTTAAAAATCTCATGGTCCTTTTCTCCCGTCTTTCTCAAAGTCCTATGCGAACTAACGATTCATATTAACCCGATTTTCTGAAAGAGTTGAGCTTACAGATTTAGGCGCAAAGCTCTCCGCCATCGACTCCGTGGTCTTGTTCGGCGGGTCAACCTTCGACTCCTCCTCGACCCATTGAGACATGATGTTCATGCCGGTGGGCGTCGCCGAAGGGCTCACGGTCGGGATGAAGCGCGCCAGCGAGCTTGGGACTGGCTTGCCCTGGGCCATGGCGTTGGCAACGCGCTCCGCGAGCTGCACCTTCCATTCCATGTAGGTGTCTGGCCACATTTCCCCCACAGCCTCGACGGTGCCGATATTTTCCCACTGAGCGTTGGCAAGCACCTGGAGCGGCGTTTTCCATGCCCGCGAGTAGCCTGAATGTCTGGCGATGTCGGATGGCGAGAACAACGGCTTCACCGGGTTGAGCGACGCCGGCAGCTTCGATGACAGGAACTGCAACTGCCTCGACGTGCGCTCGACCACCTGTGGGGCAAGTTGCTCCGATGACCCGTACTGGTCGCGGATGATTTGCGCGACCGCGGCGCGAAACGCCTCGGGGTCGTTCGCTGCGTTGGCGATGGCGCGCAGCTCGCGGTCATTGTCATCTCCGCCAGGCGCCAGCGCCCTGGCAAAGCCAGATGAGCCAGCGATGCGCGTGGCATACCGGGTTGGCGCGTGAGACATGGCAGAAGATGCCGCACGGGCAATCCCACCCCCGTACTTTTTTACAGCAGCAGCGGCTAGCGTGACACCGGGGAAGTGAATTGCCGCGGCGAGGCCCACGGCGTTGATTCGGCGCAGCGTGTCGATGACGCCACCAAAGAAGCCCTTGGGGGCCTTCGAGTCAGCAAACGCGCTCGCACCAGCCTCGGTCGCGCTGTTCTGCGCCGCGCGCTTGTAGCCGCCCACGAACTTGCTTAGGTCCTCGGCGGCGACCTCCTGCTTGGCCGCGGCCTCGTACGCCTCGCGCTCGAGCTGCGAAGCCTCCGCCGTCTCCTTGAGGATGGCATCGCGCTTCGCCGCCACCGCTTCCGGCGACACCTTCTCGGCCTTCTTGCTGCGTATTGTCGACAGGCGCTCCTGCGCAATCTTGGCCCGCAGCTCTTGGGCGCGCGCCGTCGCCGAGTCCTTGCGCAGCTTCGCCTCCAGGATTTGCTCTTTCAGTGCCGCCACCCGGGCCGAGTCCGCCTGCTTGGCGGCGCGCTTCCGGGCCGTCTCGGCGACGCTGTCAACCTTGGCGCCGGTAACCTCGGCGGCCTGCGCCGCGGCCTTGTCCAAGTTCTCCTGCATCCCCGCCGGCAGGTCCTCGGTGAAGCTGTACTTGCTCACGTGACCCCAGGTCTTTTCCTCCCTGGCCGCGGACGCCACAGCTTCCTGCATCCGCCATGTCTCGTTATTGGTGTCAAAAGATTTTCGCGAATCGGGGACGTACTTGGAAATCTTTTTGTCTGCGACGCGGTGCGGCTTGGCCAGCTCCGAGATGACGTCCTTCTCCAGACGCTTTATAGCGTCCACAGACAGGGCGGATTCTCCCCGGCCACTGATGAGCGACTCGGCCTGCTTCCGCGGCATGTTAAGGATTTCGTCAAGCGTTAGCGCATCGTTGGGTCCCGCCTTGGCGAACTTCCCGTTCAGCCCCTTGCCGGGTCCAATCGACTTTACGCGCTCTGCCTCGGCCAAGATTGTCTCGATGATTTGAGCCGAGCGCGAAAGCTCTGGTCGGCGACCCTTGCGGACGAGAGCGTCCTTGGCCGACCGTGGCGCCATGGCCCTGCCAGGCGTGGCGTATTGCTCGCGAAGCGTGGCGCCGAGCCGCTTGACGGCGTCCGGGGTGAGCGACCCGCGGCTGCCATCGAGTAGCTTCACCGCCTCGTCGTGGGGCATCGAAAGGTACTCGTCGACCGAGATTGTCTCGAACTCACTCTTCTTAATGAACTTGCCGCCCACCCCGCGGCCAGGGGGGATTTTCATCTTCTCAAGCTCCGCCGCCCGCGCAATCAGCGCCTCGGCGGTCTTCGATTGGGCTGACTGGCCCGAGCCGCGCGCCTCGCGCAAAAGCGCCTCTCTGGTGCTAGCGGCCAGGCGCTCGCGCTCGATGGGCATGAAGTCCGCCCAGTCTGGGTGCTCGCCGCGCAAACGCACGCCGGCATCCTGCGACGCCGGGCCGTAGATGTACCGCTCGCCGTTGGCGCGCACGGGCTCCAGCTTCTGGTCGATGGTGTCGGCCAGCTCTAGGATGCGACTGCGCAAGCGAATCATGTCTTCGTTGCCGGCGATGTCTGACGCCCGCAAAATGCCGCGCCAGATTCTGGGCTCACCATCGACGCTGGGGGCAATGGGGAAGGCGTCGGATGATTTCTGGGTCACGCCGTTGCGGCCCAGGTCGCCAGTTTCCCACCCGGCGCGCCTGCCGAACTCGCGGCGCAAGCGGGTAAGCTCCGCCCATTCTGGCAATAAGTCCGCCTGCACAAACGCCGGGTCGCCGGAGTCAATACTGACAAGCTCTGCCTCCAGCCTATCCAGGTCGGCTTCGTGACGCGCGCTAAGTTTATCCACGGCTTTCATCTCCGGGATGTTTTCCATGAACTCCCGTGCCTGCCGGCGGGCCGCGCGGGTGTCGACCATTGGCAGATTGCGGCGCTCGACCAGGTCGCCGAGCGAAGCATAGGCGTCGTTGCCGTCGCCGCGGGTTAGCACAAGCAGGTCGTCAACTGGCGTTGGCGACACCAGCGTTGAGTCGATTGCATCGTTCCCAATGGTTTGCTTCACGAGGTCATCGGCACTGGGGAATAGCGGCCCCGCCTCGTCGCTGTAGCGGATGGCTTCCGTCCCGCGCCGAGCTTGCAGCGCACGGCCTTGTAGCGTGTCGCCAAACTTCGTCGGGCCGTATTGCTCCAGCGGTCCGATGAACTCCGACGCCGGGATTTCCGACGCTGTGCGAGTCGCCGCCGTTTTGGCTTTCTTGCCAGCCGCTAGCTTGCCCAGCGCGCCGCCAAGCCCGAAGCCAGCGATGGTTTCCAGCGCGAGCGCCTCGGCAGCGAACGGCTTGTCATGGACGACTTTCTCGATGGCACCGCGGGTGGCGCCGTAAGTGAGCGCCTCGACGCTGCCCTCGATGGCACCGCGCGCAAAGGCGCTGCCAGCGATACGGGAACCCATCGACGTGGCCTCGAACGCTTTGACGGCGCCAAGGCCGGCGCGGGTTGACATGGCGCCAGCGCCGCCAGCAAGGCCCGCTGTGCCGGCAACTGCTCCGCCAATGAGTGCGCCACCGGCAATGCCGCCGATTTCACCACCGGCAGCAAGGTACGGATTTTCCGCGGCGCGGTCGCCTGAGTACTCATCGAAGCCCTGCACGAGCCCGGCAGTCGCGCCACGCACCGCACCCTCGCCAAACGCTTGCAGGTTCTGCCCCTGCATGTTCTGGGCGTGTCCCTCGCGAACAGCTCTGCGCGTTCCAAGCGTTGGGTCAACGGCGATGACTGCGTTCGGGTCATCACTGGTCGTCTGGTTTCCGTACTGGTCCTGGGCGGCAATGCCGGGCTTTGCCTGGCCGTCAACAATGACGCCGCCGAGTTGCAGATATGCGTCGGCAAATTCGCGGCGAACGCGAACTGATTTGCCATCCGGCATCAGGATTGTAATCATTTGCTAGCGCCCGCCTTTTTAAACGTCTCTTCCATGGCGCGCCTCATGGAGCCGCGCTCATCCGGAAACTCTCCAAGCTCGCGCAGTTGCCGGTCGATTTCGTTGGCGATTTCCATGCGACTCATCCTGGCTGTCTTCTTTTTCCAGTCATCGCCAAAGATAGTGCGCATCAGCCCATCGCTTGGCATCGTGACCATGAACTCGGATTGCTCCCATGCCTTGGTTTCTGGGCCAATCTTGCTCATTCGGAAATGGCGAGCCGCTTTCTTGTATTGGTCGATTGTGCTCTTGATGGACCCGTCTTCCACAGGAGTAGCCTCAACTGCGCGCAGTCGTGTTTCAAGAGCACTGAGCAGCTCTTTTTTACCAGGAGCGTCGCTGGGTAGGCTGTGGGTTTTGCTGAACGCAGTCGCCAGCTCCTCACGCATCCTAGCCTTTGATTCTTTTGTCAGCGTACCGCGTTCCCCGCTTTGGCTGACCCACGCCTGTTCCGATGTGTAAGCCTTTCCGGATGGCGTGCCCTCCAGCGCCCTCGACATAAAAGACGACAGAAGGCCGCCGCCACCGGCAGCCGGCAGCGGTTGCTGCACCTTCCTGACTGCCCTATTCCCATTTTCGTCAATATACGGAACTTCCACTTCTTCTGTCGACTGACCTGAAAGAGCGGTTGCCGTCTGCATCGACTCCGCCTTCTCAAACTCCCGCTTTCTGTCCGCAGCAGAGTCAGCAAGCTCCCTACCGGTCATCCATTTTGGCATCGGGTCGTCGACGTGAATCGCCGGCCTGATTTTGGTCATGAATGAGTCGCGAGCCAGAGCGTCGCCTATGTCGAGCATCTTTCTAACGTCAGCGACATCGATTCTCATCGTTCTGATTTTGTCGATTGCTCCACCACGAAACTCAAGGATAAAAGCCCCGTTGCCAATGGAGACATCCTGGTCAGACAGGCGACCATCGTCGCGCCGCTTTGCAATCGTAAAGGCGATGTCAACCAAGGCTGCGCCAAGCTCTGAGTCCTTGGTTATGAGCGCGGGCAGCTTCCCATCTGGGTATCCGGCGAGGGCCGTGTATGCGCGACCATGAGCACGCGCGCTGGTGTTTGCGTTGTCGTTCACTTCTACGATGATTTTGTTGGCTTCTTTGAGGTCAGGGTTCGGCCTGACGTACTGCACGCCGCCACTCGTCGTGTAGGCGCCCGTCGTCACGTTTGCCACGGGGATTGCGCCCGGAGGCGCCGTGCCAGGCGCCGTTCCTCCACCGCCGCCACCGCCACCGCCACCGCCGCCACCGCCGCGACGCGCTCCGCCGGCAGACATGGCCAGCTTTTGCTCCGCGAGCTGTAGCTCATCGAGTTGCATGGTCTGAGCCAGAAAGGTGTCACTGGCCTTGGCTGACGTCTCGGCGACAACTGTCGCTGCTTTCAGGGTCGCTTCCTTTGCATCGGCTGACGTGGCAGCACTGGTGGCGTCGACCATTGCCATCTTGTAGAGCGACACGTACCGCGACTGTTTCATCTTGTAGCGACGCTCAAGACTGTCACCACGCAGCGCGATGATGTCGCGTACACTCTTGGTTCGCTCGCGCGCGGCGCCAAGCTCACGGGACATACGGCCTTCCTGCAACGCGATGTCGCGCTCGATGTAGGCGTCGAGCCGCGCGGTTATCGCGGGGACTTCTTCGGGCTTAGAGAGGGCTTGAAGGGCCGCGACAATGAAGAAGAGGGCTTTTTGGCCGTCTGACTGGTTTTCCCAGAAACGCTTTGGGTCTGGTTCACGCGCAGCCAGTTGCGCAACTTCTTCGTCGGCCTGAGCGATTCGGTTTTCTGCGAAAACTCGGATGCTGGCTTGCTCTTGGTCAAACCTTTCAGCTTCGGCGGCTTGCTTCTCATGTAGTTCTTTCTCGGCGATGGCCGACAGCTCGATGGCGTTCAGGCGCTCTTCTTTAATCAACTCTTGCTGCTTGAGCAGTTCTCTTTGCGCTTCTAGCTTCGAGACGAGGGAGGCGCCAGCAAAGTCTCTCTTTGTCTCAACGTCGGCGTACTTCGGGACAAGCGCATCGGCGCTAATCGAGAGCGACGTGTTGCCTGACTCGGAAACGGCTGGGTCGGTCGGCGCGACCGGGGCAGCGACCGGCTGCTCCTCCTGCATCTCGACTTGACCTGGCGTCGTAACGACTTCGCCGGCACCAGGCGCAACCGTAACAGGCGGCAGTTGCTCCGCCTCGGTGACGCCTTCCACTGGCAGGTCCGATGGGGCCGCCACGGGGGCGTCGATTTGCTCCTGTGGGGTGTCAGCCGGCCCAGGGCGCACGGCCCCGCTGAGGACCGCGGCCAGCGACTCCTCGTTGATTTCGTCAATACTCTTTGGGGCAAACGGGCGTTTCTGCCCGGTCACCGCGCCTCGGAGGTCTTCGCCAAGGGCGTCATAGATGCCCATTAGTAGTTCCCCCCGTTGTAGCTAGCGCGGTTGCGGCGCTTGGCCTCGTCGTCGTCTCCGCCGCCACCGGATTGCGAGATGTCCCACGCAGCCTGGCCAACCTGCGCTGGCACGGCGAGCTTGTCGAGCGGGTTCTTCGCGTCTGGCGTGCCCTTGATGACGTTGAGCTCAAGCTCTTCGCGGGCGCCCTGTGCGGACTGCGCGCTGCCAATGACGTTGGCCAGCGCCTGCCGCGCGCGTGCCTGCTCATCCGCTTTCGCAGCGAGCCCGCCCTGGTGGCCGGCGGCGACGTTGATTCGAGCGGCGTTTTGCGAGTTGAGTACAGACGCGACGCTGCCGCGGCCCGTCGACGCCAGGCCGCCGAGGCGTGCATTACCGTGCTTGACTTCGCGCATGGTCTGGCCGTACGCCTGGCCCTTGCCGTTTGCCGTGCGTTCCAATGAGCGAATGAGCGACGCCCGGCTGTCATCAAGCGCGTTGAAGCCCTGGTTTTCTGCTCGAGTCCCCGCTTGATACAACTGACCGTTCGATGGGCTGGTCGGTCGAACAGCAGGCGCCGGGGCCGGGTAGCCGCCGTAGTTGCTGCCTTGCGGTCGCGGGCGCGGTGGCCGGCCCTCGTCGTCTTCTTCGTATGGATTGTTGTAGCCCGCCATGGAGTCCTCCTATTATTTCCCGAACATTCCAGACAGGGCGCTCGCGGCGCCGCTGACGGCCCCTTTGAGAACCGAGCCCTTTTTGCCACGGGCATCTTCGTACATGCCGGCAGCTTCGAGGCGTAGCTGCTTGCGACGCAGCATGTCGGCTTCAGTCTGAGTCATGACACGGCCAGCGTCGGCCATGTTGCTTGTGCGCTCGGCGGCAACGTTCTTGCCAAGGACGCTCGCGAGCTTCTCGTCGGAGTCACGGAACATGGAGTCACGGATGCCAGCGGCGCCGCCGGCCTCGGCCACGCGAGCATCGCGGTTGATGTCGGTGCGGTCCATGGCAGCCTGTGCCGTCGACTGGTCGAATCCGCCCTTGGCAAGCGTACGCGCGAGCGCGTCTTGGCTGGCCCCATGTAGGCGCTCATAGCCAAACCGCCTGTCGCCAATCTGGCGCATGATGCTGTTTTGCTTTTTGTTGACAGAATTTTGCTTAATCGCACCGCCAAGTGCGCCAGCAGCTCCTGCGATGATTGCTCCCCACACCATATTAGAAATCCTCCGGGTCGACTGTATGTGCTGTGTATTTTGCTACGTCAACCATGACGTCTGCCGCCAGCGTGTGGACCTCGATCTTGCCGCTGTACTGGATTCCCCCGTCCTCAACGACAGTCAAGTCTACCACATGCCTGTGGGTGGACGCCTTACGTCTTCCAAGGTGGATTTGCCACCGGAACCCGATGCTATCCCGCTGGTTGGTGACGTAGTTGGACCGCACGGCCTTGATGACTTCTTCCGACTCGTCGTTGTCAAAGTCTGGATTCAGGTCGTACAATGTGTTCGATGTGATGGTTGTGAGCGCGCCGCCAGTGGTCCCGTCATAGCCATCCATCATGATTCTGCGAACGCTGGACACAACAAACCGACCGCCGTAGTTGCACCAGCCGGTGTCAATTCGGTAGGCCATTGCGCTGTAGTGCGCGTCGTCGTCTTCTGGCGATGGGATGAAGTGCGCGCCGCCGACTATCACAGCCCCAGCAAAACGCCCGTAAACCGGGCAAGCGACGCTGTTTGTGGCCCCGTCAACTAGCCATGAGCACCAGCGGTCGGCGCCGATGTCGTACACGAGGATATTGGCCTCCGTGCCCGTCCCCAGGGATAGAATAAGGCCGTAGCGCGTGGAGTAGTACCCGCTGGCGTTCTCAAAGTCGAAGCCGCTGGCCTTCGAGCCAATTTCGTTCACGCTGCCGTTGAACAGGATGCAACCATCCTTGTGCGGGATGATGAGCCCCGCCGGCGTCTCGATTGGAGCGCACGATGGGTTCACGCCCGACAGGATGTTGTAGTGGGCGAGCGAGAAGCCGCCGCCAGCTGCATCTGGAAGCCCGCCGTTGATGCCGAGCACCGCGCGGTCAGTCGCCACGAGGATGTCGTCTGCGTTTGGTGCGATTCCAATGATAGAGCCATAGGCGTACGGGATTTTGACAGCCACGTCGGGCAAGCACATCGGCAGCGCATCGTCGCCAAGCGGAATCTGTGATGGATAGACGGCGTCCTGCGTGGCGATGACTGGGCGGCCCTGCACAACGGCAATGCTGCGCATCCCGGCCATGTGATAGCCCTGGAGTGACTCGCCGCCGCCGGTTGGGTCGAGCGATGAGTTAGCGAGCAGCGTTGGCGGGATGCGGAAGTCCACGACCGACGCCGACCCAAAAGTGGATTCAGTCGTTGGGTCGTAGTAGCCGTCAGCGGTCACCGAGTCGAGATAGAAGAAGTCGCCAGCGCCGTTGGCAGGCGATGCGTTGCGGTAGACGCGAATCTCGCAGCCACCACACGTCCACGGGTTGTAGTAGAACGTCGCGGTGACGTCCTTGTCCAGTGCCGACGTAACATTGAGGATTTGTGTTCTGCCGGCAACGTAACTTTCTTTGCCGCCGCATGTAGCGACGATGACGGCGCGGTAGGAGACAATTGTGGACGCTGGCCAGTTGTTTTCGCGCGTCACGACACTACCCGACGTCGTGGCGGACGGCACCGGGCGGTCAGGCGACACGGTGATGACAGACTTGCCTGTGACATCGAGCGAGAATCCATGCGCAAACGATGTGACGCTGTGCCCAGTCTTCACGCACGACAGCGTGACTGTCTTGATGTCGAATAAAACGAACTGGTCTTGCTGGAGCATACCAGTCGTTGAGATTAGACCGCCGGCTGTCTCACTGAATGCTGGTCCTTGCTCATAGCTGCCAACGGGCAGAACGACATACCGCTCGTCAACCCACCCAGATAAAATGTTGTACATCCTGCTTTGCTCGGCGGCTGAGTGTCTCTCTGCGAGACTATTGAGTGTAGCTGACACATCTATCGCCTTGCAGATGAAAATGGCGGCTAACTTGTTGATCTCCTTGTTAGCAGCATACCCGTCTGATGGAAACGACTTAAATTCCCCAACTCGGTAGATGTTCTGGCCAATGCAAACGAGGCCGCCAGAGGATACGCCGGACAGCAGCCTGTAGTCGGATGCCGGCGGCCTGAATGGTTTTGTGTCAGCGTCGGAGTCATGGAATGTTCTCGGGAAGAACGCCGCCCCGACAATCGTGCTGCCTGACATCACGTACGCCCTGACCTGCGACTGACCATGGAGCGTGTACAGGTAGTCGCCATTCCACGTGGCCGAGTCTGGCGATGTGAACCCTTCTTCGCATAGAATGATGTTGTCGTTGCACGTGAGAGTCCTCGCGTCTACTGTGTTCGCTCCAGCGGCAACTTCATAGGACGCAACGCTGACAAGGGTGGACAGGTCTCGTCTATAGAACCCGATGTACTCCTGACTGTTCCTTTTTCCGAACGTGGCGATGCGCAGCTCCGTCTCGCACCCACTACTAATGCTCACTAGTTTCAGGCCATCGTTCGTCGTTGCGCCAATGCCTGTTCCGAACGCAGGGGTAATCGTCGCTTGCGTTGCAGCGTTAATTGTCGTCGGCGTAGACGTAGTTGAGCCAGTAAGTAGTACGGCATTTGAAACATCAAACCGGTACACCAGCAGCGTCGCCGCTGTCGACCCACCGTCTGACCTTGCCAGATACAGCGTTGTGCCGACAACTCGCGCATCCCACCCATGAACATACGGGATGTCAACGCCAGCGGTAGTTCGCAGCTTGAAGGCGTAAGACTTGCGACCAAATGACCAAAACAGCAAGAATCTGCTCGCCACAGAGTCGGCGGAGATATATATCGCGGTGCCAACGGCCCTGGTAACACTGGCGTCTGGGTACATTTGGTTGTAGCCAGAGTAGTTTCTGTGCGCGGGCTCGCTGACAACCTGGTGTTTGTGCAAGTGATACAAGCCGCCGCCACTGGCTGTCTTTCCGAGCGGCGCGCTCACGTACAAGTCATCGCCAGAGCCAGCGATGCTCGATGGGTAGATGGCGCCGAACTCCATCAGCTTTGTCGCGGCCTTTGGCTCCGGAATGTTCGTCGCGTGCCAGTAGGTCTTGATGGTCCGCTGCGTATCTGTGGCCTCACGCTTCAGCTCATAGACCACGCGGTGTGTACCAAGCCCAGGGTCAGGCATCGTGGACGTCATGATGCCAGGTTGGTTTCCGACGCCAAAGACGCGCTCGCCGTCCGTCGCCACGTTTGTGATTGTGACCGGCGTGTCTGATTCCGTCGTCGGCGGCAGTTCCACAAGCGGGTCGTAGCCAGCATTGATTGCCGTTGCCGCCGGCCTGCCAACCAGCGTATCACCGTCGTAGTATAGGTCGCGCAGCAGGCGCGGAATCATTGCCTGGTCCTTTGCACGGCCACGGCTTGTCACCTGGCCCTTTTGCAGGTCGAAGTAGACCGGCTTGTACCCCGACGAGTTGCTCATTTGACCCACCTGAGCTTCACGTCGCCGGCGGCGCTGGCCGTGACGTTCCAATAGGTTGTCGTGAACGACTGTAGTGACAGCGTGCCGGCCTCGTTGACGAGGATTTCGACGCCAGCTGGGATGCCTTGCTGCCGATGGCGGATGGTGTTCGCGCCTGACGCAAGTGTGACGGTCGTCGCCGAGCCCTTGTCTAGGGTTCGCGCGATGTTGCGCATGGCCCGCGTGGAAGCCCTGCCTGTGACGATAATGCGAGCCATTATTCTATCTCCCGTGTCGACACCCGGTGAAACATCCGCTCCCAGCTTCCGCCGAGCACCTTGCTCGATTGGAACATGTCGAGCGTGTCAGCTTCTTCGTTCATCCGCGAAACGGCGTCGTTGTAGAGCATCATGAGCCCATCGGTGTTCTCGTGGTCGCGCGCGAGCAGGCGAATGGCTGCCCACAGCGTAGGTATCTCTTCCCAGCCGCTTGGGAAGTAGATGAAATCATCCGGGTCAGCGAGCAGCGATGGCCTCGGCATCAACGGGATGTACCGGACGCGCATCGTGCCGGCTGTCGGCAGCGTGCCGTGCAGGTGAATGTTGTGCGCGAATGGGTGGTAGACGATCTGCTCCGTGTACTCCAGGCCGTACTCGGATGCGCCCTTGTATGGCGCCGCAAATGGGTTCGCGCGATGAATCGGGCGCGTCGATGAACCTGTGACGATTTCTATGGCAACGGTGCGCTCGCGAGCGTTCGAGGCGTAGGACGCGGCGCCGGTCAGCGTGATGTCCTGCGATGAAACGTACAGCCAGCTCAACCGGCGCAGCATCATCGCCCAGTACTTATTCATCCCGTAGTCCAGTTCACGGTTGATTTCGGAGTTGTCTGCGCGAATCTCCGCATTCTTGTAGTCGGCGTAGAACCTGACCATTCGTTGCATTTCAGCAATTGTTATCTCTCTCATGGTCGGACTCCTTGTCTACTAACGGCCTAAGTGATGCCGCCTGTTACCAAGCGGCATGGGTCAGCCCGTTAGCTATTCAAAGCCAACGCGGTCGGGTGCGCGGTGAATGACAAACAGCGCGTTGATGGTGTCACCAGACGCAGGTTCGTCAGCAGCGCCGGTATCGCTACAGAAGCGCATCGTGACGGTGCCAGCCGACACGTCGATTGCCTTCACCGATGGAATCCACGCAACCGTATCCGTCGTGGTATCAGCCGAGGCAATCGCCGAGCTGAAGAACGGGATGATGGCGTAGGCGCCGCGCAGGATGTGCGAAGCAATGGTGAAGGTGTACAGGTTGGTGTCGCTGAGGGCGCAGTTGACTGCGTCGTCACCGGCGGCAACCGTGGTAACGGCACCGGAAGCGCCGATAGTCACTTGCGCGGCGACGATAATGGTTCCGCTTTTTGCTGATT
This sequence comes from Myxococcales bacterium, assembly GCA_016716835.1. Taxonomy (NCBI): domain Bacteria; kingdom Pseudomonadati; phylum Myxococcota; class Myxococcia; order Myxococcales; species Myxococcales bacterium. The sequence continues at coordinate 30,250 of JADJUW010000005.1, forward strand.
CAACTTTCTTGCTCATAAGTTCTCCTTAATTAAATGAATGAGGTATCCGAGACAGCAGCAACGCCGTTTTGGTATGGGTCAACGCAAACGAGTTGCGACCACGCACGCCAGCGATACTGCACGCCGTCTTCGTCGAGTTGGAAGGCATTGCCGTTGCCAGCGCCTTCGGTGATTTGAGCAGGGACGCCGCTCGACGTGTGGATGATTTCCCAGGTGTTGCGCTTCAGCAAATAGACGGCGTCGTCTGGGAACGAGGCGTCGACCATGAACGGAAGTTGACCGGCTGGAGTCACGATAGACAGCGGCTTACAGTTGATAGCAGCAGCCATTTTCGCGTCGTAAGGCATAACCTTGTTCCACTGACGCGAAGCGATTTTCGCGTAGGTGTTGAAGCTCATACCGCAAACGTCAGGGATGGAACCAACTTCCATCATGCGACCACCCAGCTCGAACAGCAGGTCGTCGATTGGAGCCGTCGAGCCAGTCAGGCGGTGGCCTGCGAGACGCTCCGGGTACAGGTCGCGGTTGTACGTCGAGTTGATGCGGGTCGTGCCGAGGCCGACCGTGGCAAGCGACGTTGGAACCGTGGTTGGAATCCAGCCAGCAACGCCACAAACGTTGTCGGTGCGAATGGGGCTACCAACAACACCCATGACGCCGCGAGCGCCGAGCAAAAGGCCCGATGTCGAGCCCGAGTACGCCGTCAGGACTGGAGCGCCCGAGACGGTGATGATGCCGGTGTTCCGGTCGACCGCGGTGACAGTTCCGCCAGCGGCGAGGTTGCCCGTAGGCACGCCAGTGGTGGAAAGGTCACAAACGACGAGAACGGTGTTCTTGGTGAAGAACCGGGTCATCGACTTGTGTGGGAGCGTGTAGTACAACGCACCAGATGGTGTGTTGATGTCGGCATACGCAATCTTGGCCAGCGCGCCCGAGCCGTTGCCAGCGATTTTGCGGGCGTACTGGGTGCCGAACCATTGGAGCGAGCCGTTCACCTGGTAGCGGAATTGCGCCGCGAACGCAGCGTCAGGGGACGCCGCGCGAGCGATGAACTCGTTGTCCAGGTTGAGCACCGAGTAGTCTTTCGACATTTTGGCGGTGAAGTTCGCCATACCAGTGCCGCGAGCAACGCTGTCAGAGACACCAACGCCAGCGATAACGTCGGCAAGGTTGTTACCGATGCCGTTAGCTGGGTCGAGCGAAACGGCCCAGGTATAGTCCTGGCCCGGCGCGACTTTTCGCTTCTTGAGGGATTTAACAAACGGACAATGCAGTTCAAAGTTCGCGTCGATTTGCTCGCGCTTATACGTCTTCTTCAGCGCACCATAGATGCGTGAGAGAACGTCACTAGACCCTGCATTGCCAAATGCTTCTACGTCATTGCCTACACTCGCCATATAAAAATCCTTTTTGCTCCGCTAAAGCGTTGGAGCGTTGTGGGATGACAGCGAGAAACAGGTTGACAGCAGGAAAGTTGATAAATGCACTTGAAGTCTACAATACTTTTCAATCTTCTTCCAGCATAGCCAGAATTGTGTCATCTGCGCTATCCGACATCACGTCCACATTGCGGCGCTGAGATACCGATGACGCCTCCTTGCGGTTCGACGATGGGCGGACGCCACGGCTGTTATTTGCCATGATACGGGCCGCGCGCTCCTCGATGGAAGCCAAGACCTTCGCGGGCGTGATGTCGGCGGCTGTAAGTTCCTCTCCCGCTTCCTCCGCCTCGATGGCCATTGCCGCCGCCTCGTCAAACACGGCCCTGGCGATTGCCCGGCGGTTGCCGGCGAACAACGCGGAGGTGTGCTCGTAGTTGTCAGCGTTCTCCAACAGCTCTTCGCTGACCTGAGTCTGGTAGGTGTTGAGCCGCGACTCGGCGACCATGCGCTGGTGTTCAGCACGGGATTCAGCCTCGCGCTCGGCGAGAGTGGCGCGGTATCGGGCCTCTTCTGCCTTGCGGGTCATCTTGTCCAGCGCCCCCTTCACTTCTGGCGGCGCATCGTCCTTGCCGGCGTAGAAGACAAAGGCGGCCAGCTCGGCGCGCTCCTCCTGCGATAAGGCCGAGATGACCTTTGGGTCATACAGGCTGCTCATCGACAGGCCCGCCTTCGCGGTGAGCTGCTCATTCATCGCGCGAAGCTCCTGAAGCTCCTCGTTCATTGACGTTAGCTTGGTCGACGCCTTCTCCTTGAAGCCCCGGAGGCGCTCCAGGTCCAGGCGTTCCGAGACATGAAGCTCATCGGCGCCCTGGTACTCGTCGTACTCCTCGTCGCCTTCCTCGGGCGCCTCGTCCGCAGTCTCCTGCGGTTCCGCCTCGGCCTTCCGGCCATTCTTCTTGGGAGGCCCGGAGACTTCACCGGATATTAGGTTGCCGCGCAGCTCGGCAAGGATTGCGTCGTCAGCGACGCTATCGTTATGCAGCTCTGCCGCGACGCCCTCGAGGGGTTGTTCGACCATTTCGTTCTCTTGCATGTCCATATTTCTGCCTTCTCCTTACGATTAAATGCCATCCGATGAACTGCCGCCGCCTGAAAGCGGGGCATTGAGTCCTTGTGCTGCGGCGCGCGAGACATTGGCGACCGGCATACCTTCGTCGGTCGGCATAGAGCCGGCCTGCGCGGCAGCGGCTTTGCCTTCCTCGATGCGGATTGCGCCGTCGATGAACTCGACAAACAGGGCGTAGATTTCCGGCGTCTCCTGCTGCACCTTGTATTGGCGGGCCAGCGCCATCGCTGACTTCACTTTTGGGATAATGACGTTCATTTCCATGAATTGGTCGGGGACGATGCGGTTCCCCTTCGAGATTTCGTCGATGATAAACATCGCTTCGTCCTCATGGGAAGACGAGCTGTACTTATTTGAGCCTTCGAGGTCGGGATTCGCAATCAGCTTGCGCGTCTCCGCGGGACCGCGCAGCAGACCCATCTGCGCCCAGCCCAGCACGGTTTCCGTGCGGAAGCTCGGCGACAGGGTGTCGAGCGCGGACTCCTCGATGAAGACCGTGTAGCGGATTCCATCCTTGGTCAGGTCCGGCCACTCGCGCTCCATGAGGCCGGCGCCGCGCCGGAAGTAGACCTTGTGCTTGCCCTTGCGCTCTTTGGAGATGGCAATGTGCCCGCCGATGATGTGCTTGGCCGCTGCCATGAATAGATTTTCGTACCGCATCGCGAACTGGTTGTGCCGCTCCGTGTTCTTGAAGGCGACCTCGCGCACCGCTGGGCCAGTCTCAATCCCACCCGGAATCTTGCTCTGGGTCGAGAAGTCACTGATACCCGTCTCCTGCATGGCCCGGTCGACGATGCGGTCAATCTGCGTGTATAGCTCTGGACTGATGACGTGCGGAACGTGAATGGTCGGCGGGCGTCCACCCGGCAGCTCCACGGTATCCATGTCGAGCCCGGCCACCTTGGACATCTTGAGCGAGCCCATGTTCGGGTCAACAAACGCCGTGGGCCGCACGTGGCGGCGCTGCATCTCAGCGATGAACTTCTCCAGCTCATCAATGCGAATCTGCTTGCCGGCGACGCGCTCCGTCAGTGAAACGCCGTAGAAGCCGCTGCGTGGGTTCTGGAAACGCAGGAACTCAACCGGGATGCAGCTATCTTCTTTCTTTTCACAGTGAAACATCACCTTGTCACAAAACTTCACGTAGGTGAGCTCACCCATGTACATGCGCCAGCCCTCGGAGATGATGACATCGCCGCGGCTGCCAGATGAGCCCCTACGGTCAATCTCGAGAATTTCTTCCTCCAGCGACGGATGTTCTTCGATGAGCTGCATGGGGTCGACGAGGCGGTCGATGAATACTTCGTTTGGGATGTCGATGGGCGAGCCAGGGTTGTCGTCGACGTACACCTGCCACGGCAGGATGCGTACGGCGTTGATGGTCACGTCGCCGGTCGAGATGAAAGAGCGACTATTGCCGCGCTCGAAGCGCAGCGCCGCGGTCCCGCAGACCAGGGCGTCGATGACCAGGTCGGGCGCAACCTCGTAGATGCCTGACTCCGGGTAGGTCGCCTTGATGCAGTCGTTGAGCTGCTCGGTGACACGCTGGGCCGTCCAGTTGCCGCCGCGCGACACCGTGCGAGGCATGGGGCGCTGCTTGCCGATGATGGCTGCCAGCGCGTCGACTAGCGTCGCGATTAGGTTCTGGCGGGGCACCGCGCCGGTCTGCGACGAGAACAGGAAGTGCGCATCGCGCTCCGAATCCCCAGTGGCAGCGCCGTTCTCCACCAGGTCTGCCGGCGTCCGCCCGTCGTACCATCGGCAGAAGGTGCGCATGTTGCCGCGCGCCCCACTGGTTGACTTCCGCAGCGCCTCGATGCGCTCTTTTGCCATCGAGAAGACGGCGTCGCGCCCCTCCTGGGTTTCGATGTCTGGCTCGTTCCACTTCGAGGCATCCGTGCCGTGGGCCATGATTTTCGACATGCGCTCATCGGTCATGCCGTCTGACGCGCCTTTGGATGTGTAGGATTCTACCAATGCCAGTTTTTTACTCATCGTCTTTGTCCTTTAGCTGCGCCAGTAGGCCCAATGGGTCATCATAGTTATACTTTGGGCCGACAGTTTCACCGCGAAAAATTGCTTCCTCGCGCTCGTCCAGGGTCATCCGCTTGGGCTTCGCGACCGGCGCATTGCTCTCGATGTGGCGGTTCTTAGCGTATCGGAAGCTGTAGATAGCGGCATCCGACAAGTCGTTCGGAAACCTGCGGTCCTCTGACTGCCTCGTCGTCCCCATGGTCTTCTTGTTCCACAGGATTGCCGACATTTCGTCGACCAGCGGCGACGATGGGTTGAGCCATACCAGCCCCGATGTGGCGGCGCGGTTAAATTGGTTAATGTACTCAATCTTGTTGTGCTTCTCGGCGCGAATGAAGGTGAGCCCGTATGTGCGCTGCAAGCCTTCCATGATAATCACGCCGCCGCCGCCTGGGTCACCAACGCGAGCTAGGACAGGCTTGGGCAGCGACGATTCCGCATCGCGAATCATCTGTGCAATCTGCTGCTCGGTGATTTCCCGGCGCTTGATTGACATGAACTCGTAGACTTCAGGCTCGGTGCGCTTGAAGGCCCAGATGACGAGGGCCGTGCCATCGTGAAACCCGAAGTCGGCGCCCATGATGAACTCAAACCCATCGGTGAAGTCCGGCGCGTTGGCGCCGTAGCAGTTGACATCGCGGGACACCATGAAGGTGTTGAGGTCGTTGGTTTCGACCCACTGACCCAGGTACTCGCGGCGCCAAATTGGGTTGTCGTCGGCCCAGCCAAAACGCTTCTTGCGCTTGAGCGCCGTCTCCCAAATGTGCGGCATCTTCGTGTTCTCTTTTGAAGTCCACGTGTGGAATTTCCACCGGTACGGGATTGCTGGTTTCTCTTGGCCGTGCTGCCAGTTGGAAACCTGCTCTGTCCCGTCCTCGGCCTCGATGGTCTTGGGTGGCGCGCATGTCGCCTCGTAGAAGTCGCCTTCGCACGGGCCTTCCGGCGTACCGGACAGCCACAGCGCCCCGCCGTAGTCGAGCAGGGCCGGCGGCACAACCACATCCGTCAGCATGTGGAACAGGTCGCGGCGGTAGACCATTGCTTCGTCGATGACCACGCGGTGATACTTGCGACCGCGCACCTTGCTGACTTCCGCCTCGCTCTCGGCGCCGCAGAGCACCATCATCGAGTCATTGGGGAAGCGAAACGTCAGCGACGTGCCGTTGGACTTGCAGCCCAGGCTGTAGTCCTTGTTGAGCGTGTGCATGTCTTCCCAGTAAATCCCTGCCGCGTGCGGCTTGGACAAGCAGAAGATAGCAACACGAAAGCCTGGTATCTCGATGCAGCTCGCCATGCAGGCGACGAGGATGGCGTACGACTTGCCACTTCGGCGTGGGCACATGACCGATACGAAATCATCCGACTCCACGGCCAGGCAGTACTGCTTGTGCGACAGCGTGCGCCGCATCGACTCCGCCTTGTGCGGGCTCGACAGCTTGCGCTGCTCCTCCTTGGAAAGCTGTGGCAGCGAGTGCTCGCGCAGCATCTCATCGAGCAGCTCGAAGTACTTGTCTTCGCTCGATTCCGGTTGCTGCTTCGAGCTCTTGCTCATTTTTCCTCTAGCTCGATGGTGAAGATTTTGTTCGTGTTCACCAGCACAGACCTATCGCTCCACGCAGGGTGGAGCAGGATGAACCCCGCGGGCGCATTTTTGAACGTAGCAACCCCGTGCCCGGCAGGTATCCAGCACCGCAGCGGCTTGCCAAGCACCTCTACAGTTCCGTCGAAGAAGACTTTGTCGATTCGCCGGGCGGGAGCTTCATTGGGCGTAGCAGGATGCTGTGGGCCTGGCCCAGCAACGTCCCGAACGCCTGGACGAATTGCGCCCGGTTGTGGCACGTGTACACCGGCAGCGGCCCCGCCGGCTTTAGCAGGCCCATCGCTAGGCTTATCTGTTGGTTGTGACTGTTTGTTTGTCCTCGGATGTGACACCAATGCACGACACCTTTCCGCAGGATTCGCCCCGCGATGTCCATATCTCTCGGCTGCTCTAGCACGCCGTACCCTAGAATCTTCTTGTCTGGCCCCTCGGCCACCGTGACGATGCTCCGCTCGATGATGCGCCGCAGCAGCTCGCGGTGGGGGTCATAGAACAGGTCATCCGGCATGAAGGCGTTGAGCCTGCGCAGGGACGCCAGCCATGACTTCATGATGTACGGGACATCCTCGACCATTGGTCCCCTGATAACGAAATCAGCCATTGCCTGGCTCGCCTTCTAGCCAATCAGACGGTGGCACAATCTCCGATGTCGTCTCTTCCTCGAACTTATCGAACGGCATCGGGCGCTCCACCTTGGTCACGACGCTGGCGGCGTTGCGCCGGTCCCACGCTTCGTCTTTCTGGGCCACGGCGTCGTCCACCAGGTCCTCGACCTCGGCCACTGTTGCTTCATCGTCCATGTCAAATTCTTCCATTCCAACTTCGACTAGCTCCTTGCTCACGGGAGCATCATTCAGCACAGCGTTCACTTCCGCCGGCAGCTTCGAGCGACTCGGCATTGCCTTGATGACCGTCGCATCCCGGATGTAGGGAATCGCCGCCAGTTGCATGACCTTGATGCGGTCCTCTTCCGGCGCGGAAGACAGGAACTTCGCCATCATACGCAGCCGGTCATACGAACTCATTTTCATCAACGTCTGTTGGGTGTCACTCTTGATGCTCTTGAGCATCTTGATGAGCCCCTCGTAGACCTTCGATACCTTCGCAATCGAAGACACCAGGTCTTTGTCATGCACGGTGTCGTCGACCGCCATGCGCTTGTAGACCTTCGACAGATGCCGCAGCATGTTGCGCGCCGTGTTCGACAGCCGCTCAATATCGCCGACCAGGCTCAGGTCACCGCGCCCATCCCGCACCAGGGCTTTGCGCTTAAAGGGCAAGCATGTGTCGCACCCTGCCCCCACATCGTTCACCGAGACTTCGCACACCTTGCACCTAAGCATGGGGCTCGCCTTCCTCATCCTCAGCAGCTTTCAACAAGTCCTGTAGCACGACCCCCGCCTGCTCTTCGGTCATGCTCCACAGTGCCATCATGGCCCCTTTCTTGGGCTTATATAGCTTGGTCATGAGCGCCATGAGCTGGGTGCGGTTGCTCTTAATCGGCCCCGTCGCGGGCATTGACCGCTTACGCTTCATGCCTTCCCCTCGCGGACGATGTCGTCGTTGTAGGACATGCCGGTCTTCCAGTTGCGCCTCTCGCCGATGTCGGCGTGTACGAAATTCTTGTACCCGGCGAGCCCGCCGATACCTATCTGCCCAGCATCTCGCAGCACCCGCAGCCGCATAAACACTTCCTCCGGGGCCATCGACTGCACCGTGAAGTCCACCGCCATGCCGAGCATGTGCCGGCTGTCGCTGGAGCCCTTCACCTGCATGTTGTAGGCGGGGGTGCGATACCAACTGTTCACCGTGATAGGGTTGTCGCCCATCGCCTCGCGGATGGCTTCCATCATCACCGCGGCCTTGCGCGCGTTCTCCAGCGCCTTGCCGGTGGGCAGCGTCCGCTCCCGGTCCCTACAGGCGACCTCCCGCCAGGTGAAGTGCGCACTGGGACCGCTAAATTCCGTCGCCGTTGGCGTTATCCGCCGGGTGATTAGATTCATCAACGCTGTAAACATGTCGCTCCTCGGCTAGTTGTAGAAATTCGGCGGATTCGAGTACAGCAAAACAACCGACGCGTTCTCCGCCATGAAGGGTTTGATGCGCCTCATGAGCTCGTCCCGCTCTATCGGACCCTTGGTCGCATAGATTAGCTTCTTGAACTTCCGTAATGGCTTCTGCCCCAGGGTGTAGTGGGGGACAATCGACTGCATGTCCCTGTCTTCCACGGGCTCATCGAGCACCACACAGGCGTTGATTCCTTGGCTCACCGCCACCAGGGCGCCCCAGATGTACTCCGGGTCCACGGACTCTTCCGCGGACGGGCTCCACAGCCCATCGGGGAACCGCTCCTTGAGCATCTCCTTGAACCGCGCCGCGATGGACTCGGCCTTCTTGACGGTATCTATCACTTCACACCCCGCGCGCGGCGCATCGAATGGGCGTGGGACACATTCTCGCTGCGGGTTACCCACTCCAGGTTCGCCACGCGGTTGTCTAGCTTGTTGCCATTGCGGTGATTGACTTCCAATGGACGCAGCGCGTCAGTGTCCCGCTCGTGGAATGTCTCTGCAACCAGCCGATGCACGTAGACGCACTTGCGCTCGGGCATCCGCACGTTGACCTTGGCATACCGTCCTGGCTCCGCCGTCTGCGCTAGACGTGCAAAGTACGCCCCTTTATCTGCCCACACATCGCCACACTCGTGGATTAGGTAGGTCGGGTTGGTGGGCCAGGGTTTCACGGGAACTCGATTATTTGATTTCAGCATTGGTAATCAGAAAATCATCATCGCAGCAGAATTGCAAGTACACCGGGGATGAATCAATGGGCGTTATCTTGATGACCACGCGGTCCTTGAAGTGAATCGACCACTGTACGCCATCCCGTGTCGTCTCAATGGTTACATCTCGATTCAGCGACTTCGTCTCTATCCACCGACGCACCCACTGAATCGCCCACGGCGGCGCGAGGTACTTCGTTCCGTTGACCGTGATGGAGTCGCCGTCAATCCTGACGGCTTGCATCACTTGCCCCGGAGTTGCTTGCTTAGTCGCCCCACCGTGCCATCCGCTTTCGCGTCAAACACCTGGTTGACCGCGGCCCGGGTGTTGAGCTTCGCGACTAGCCAGGCGAGGACCGCCGAGATTTTCGAGAACACACCAAGTAGCTTGTCATCCAGCTTGGTGTTCGTCAGCGGGGCGATGAGCGCAAGCAGCGCGCCTAGCGCACCGAGGATTGCGAGCGCCTTGGGTCCGTATTCCACGACGTAGCCGATGATTTGTTCAAGCATGGGGAAACGCTAACATGGGGAAAAAGACCGCGCTACGGCGACGCTGTGGGCCTCTGTGTGGAAGCCGTGGGGAAGCAGGGGTGGAAAATCTAGGGGGAACGGGATTCGAGTGGGGGGTAGCTCCCCTGGGCAGATAGTCACCAGCGGGTGGGGGAGTCTACGCCACGTGTGGTGCGGGGTGGAAATTGGGGAGACTACACGTGAGGTAGGTGGGATGGGTTGGGCAAAATTATGGAGACTACATGTGAGGTATCGCTGCGCTCGCCCCCCGGGTAAACCCGAAAAGGGGGAGGGGGGGGTGCTCTCGCTTGCAGCTTCGCACCTTCCCCAACGCAGCGGTGGCCATGGCCGCTCCGCTTCCACCGCTGCGCAGCGT
>JADJUW010000006.1 GCA_016716835.1 Myxococcales bacterium
GATCGAACTTGGCAAGTTTTATGTCGAAAACGGGCGCATATCAAACCGCCGTTCAGACGTCGAAATCGCAAAGCGTTCGGACAAGTTGAAAAATAATTCTAAGGCCGGAAAAATCAGCGCGAAAAAGTGCAATGAAAACAAGGTCGGCATGGCAACGGGTGTTCAACAACCGTTCAACCATACAGATACAGATACAGATATAACAGATGCTAACGCATCTGACGGCGTGGCCGTCGATGCCACCAAACAAGCGATTTGGAAGCGAGGCGTCCCGTTTCTCTGCGAGCGTGGCGTCGATGAAAAGTCTGCCCGTTCGGTAATCGGAAAGTGGCTGCGGGATCACGGCGCCACGGCGCTGTTCGACGCCCTGTCCGAAGCCAGGAAATCAGCCACCGGCGATCCGGTCCCGTTCATCACCCAAATCCTGAAACCGAGGCCAGCGTTCGATATGGATGCAATCATGGCCGATGCCTTGGAGATCAATAGAAACCGATGAGCCATTTTGACAAATCAGACCGCGATAATTTTTTCACCGGCAAGGTCCGGGCATATCTGGATCGCCGCACCGCACCGCGTGGCATTGCCGACAAGCCGCAGGTTGTGCGCGAGGAACTGGCGGCATTGGTCCGCTGCGTCCTGCGGTTTGCGCCAACGTCCGGGATGGACGAATGGTGGCAGAAATTCGAAGACAGGCTGGCCGAGGAATCGACAACGCGGGCTTGGCCGACAGAGGGCGAAATCAAGAAGGCCGCACTTTCGCTGCGCGGCACTACACAGCCGAAATTCACGCAAGGCTACGAGGCCGATCCGCTGGCAATCAATGCCGGACGCATGAGCCGAGGCGAGGCGGTGGGCGACGGGTTTCTGTACGGCAGGCCCGCCGTGGCTTTGCTGCGCGCCGGGTATGTGACGCCTGCACAGATGGCTGGATACCGCAGCGGTTTGTTCTTCTCGGCAAAGAGCGTTTACGGCGAAGCGGTTGCCCTGAATATGGAATCCGAGTGGAAAAAACGCCACGCAGACGCCGAATGTCTTGATGACACGCCCCGGCAGCGCGGCACGGCAATCCCGGCCCCGAAGCGGATCGCGGCGCACGACTGGGACGGCGAAGGGGAGCGGGTTTGATGGAGACATGGGCAGAAATGACCTATCGCCACAAGCGCGAGCGGGTAGCGTTGGTCGAGGCGCTGGCGGCGCTGGGGATCACGCAAACAGAAGCTGCGCGGCGTCTAGAAACGTCGGTGCAAAATCTGAATGCCGTGATCCGCGCCAAAGGGATCAACTGGCCGACTGCCGGGACACCGGGCCGCAAGAGGAAATCAGCATGACCCCATTCGGCACCCAACCCCGCCCGTCAACGCTGCCGGCCAAGGCCAAGCCGCGCCCGGCGATGACATGGGCAGAACTGGCGCGGTCTGAGGGCCACATGAAGGGCTTCCCAGGCAGCCAAGGCCATTCCGCTCAGGAAAAGAAAGCCCACGCGAACCTGGAACGCATCATGGACGTGATCGCCGAGAACCCCGGCATTCGCCGCGTGGAAATCATCGACGCCACCGGAATTTCCAAATCCGCGGTTGAATCCGCAATCATACGGCTGGTTACGGCAGGCAGGGCGGCGAAGGTCGGCGGCGGCAAGCATGTGACCTATGAGGCGGTGAAATGAAGGTCCTGATCGGGTGCGAGCAATCTGGCGTCGTTCGTGATGCATTCCTTGCCGCCGGGCATGACGCATGGTCCTGCGATCTATTGCCGGCCGAGACGCCTAGCAATCGGCATATCATCGGCGATGTGCGCGACGTGATGCAAGGCGATTGGGATTTGCTGGCGGTGATGCATCCGCCCTGCACGAGGCTATGCAATTCCGGCGTTCGGTGGCTTCATGTCCCGCCTCCGGGGCGCTCCTTGGCGGAAATGTGGGCCGAACTGGACGAAGGCGCGGCGCTGTTCTCGGCAGTCTGGAATGTGCCGCACATCCCCCGCGTGGCCGTAGAAAACCCGGTGATGCACCGCCACGCGAAGGAGCGGATCGAGAATTTCCAGCCCGCCGCGCAGACGGTGCAGCCATGGCAATTCGGCGATGATCCTGACAGTCCGGATAATGAGCGCAAGCGCACCTGTCTGTGGCTGCGGGGACTACCAGCCTTGGCGGCAACAGGATCGCTTGATGGCGCCACAGCGCGCGAGAGTGTTCATCGCGCCAGCCCCGGCCCGGACAGGTGGCGCGAGCGCAGCCGGTTTTTCCCAGGCATCGCACAGGCAATGGCAACCCAATGGGGCGGATGCGCAAGGATGGCCGCAGAATGACACCACACCAGCAAGCGCAGATCGCAGCTGCCAAGGCCGCCCACGAGGCCACGGCCCGCGAATTGCAGGCAAACGGCATGGCCCGCGCGGCATCGGACGCCGCGATAATCGCCATGGCCGATGAAATCCGCCAGCGGCAACGCAGCGAACGGGCGCTGGCAGCAATGCGGGGGGCGGGGGAATGACCGACGCCGAACGCATAGCCGCCTTCCGCCGCGCCATTCTCGAAATGGCCGAGGAAATCGCCAAGGCCATCGCGCGCCACGAAAAGCGCGAGGCCGGGGAATGAGGATCAGCGGCATCTATCACCAAGCCAACGCGGACCCGCCGACTGGCGCAGAGGCCGAACGCCGCAACGCCGATGCCTGCCGCCACGCATGGCAGCAATACGGGCTGGTGGTGATCGACCCGGAGACGGTCATAGACGACTGGATCAGGCAGGCGTTCATCAATGAGGCGGTGCAGAGATACGGAAAGCGCCAGACGCGCTAGGGCCGGGCTACAGGCGCAAGCCGCGACACCAGAACGGGCAGACGGGCGCATACGGGCAAACAGAGGGGCAGGACATGGGGCGAGGCGACAGACGCGGCAAGGGTGCTGATGCGCGGGCAAAGTGGGCGGCGGTTGCGCCAGTGCCGCGACCGAAAAAACGAGGGGCGGCCAGAATGGCGGAAATCAAGCGCGAGACAATGGATGTAGCCCTGAAAGCCCGATGCCGCCAAATGGGCGTACCCGAGGAAAAGGCAGACGAAATGCGCGCGGCGATGATCGGTGAGCCAGAGGGCCGCACGCTGGCGTTGACGTGCGACCCCGATACCGCCGAGCGGCTTTGGCAATGGTTTGTCACCATGACGACCGCAGAGGCGCGATACCACCGCAGCATCGGCAAAAGCATCCACGCCAAAACCGCCAAGCTGGAAATGATGCAAGAGCGGTTTGAAACCCGCGACGACGACCGGCCCGACTTACGCACCCAGGACGAACGCGACCGCGATGCCGTCACCGGCTGGATGCGTTGGCAGGGCTATCTTGGCCGCCTTGATGCCGCCGACAGCGCCGCGATATTCAGGGTCTATCGCCACGGGGCCGTTGCTGTCGTGTCTGGCGTCGTCACCCGCGCCGGCAAGCGGTTTGTCGCGGCTATGCTGGCGCTGGATCGGGTGATGTGAAGCGGGTTGACATTCTGCGACGGATCGAACAGAATTCGATAACCCTCCCCCCCCGGGCCCCCCCCCCGGCCCCCCCCCCCCGCCCCCCCCCCGCCCCCCCCCCGCGCCCCCCCGCCCCCGCGGGCCCCCCCCCCCCCCGCCCCCCCGGCCCCCGGGGCCCCCCCCCCCGGGGCCCCGGCCCCGCCCCCGCCCCCCCCCCCCCCCCCCCTTGGAAAGTTGCGCCGCCGGGGAAACCTGCGCGGCGTTTCGATTCAGCCGCTTTGATGCGGTGTGACAACAGAACACAAGGTCCGGCCCGACCAGCATAGCCAACAGGGCGCTGTCACACCCCATGAGCGCGGCGGTTGCCAGAGTGGTTGAATGGTGATCGACGGAAAAAGCCCGGTGGCTCGGGTTCGCGGGTTCGAATCCCGCACTGTCGCGCTCAACCCAACAAGACCCGCCACGCCTCTCTGCGATGCGCACCATGGCGGGTTACTTATCCGCCCCTACTCCACACGGGCCAACCGCCGCCCGTCATTCCCCATGCGCGAAAGCGTCAACGGTTCGGGGCGAGGCATCGAAGGGCCGAATTGTGGACGGCGGGACATCCCAAGGTGACGACATGGCGAAACGTGCAACCGGGCCGGGATTGACGGCCAAACAGGACGCGTTCGCGCTGGCATATGTCGAGACCGGCAACGCAGCCGAGGCATACCGCCGCGCCTATGACGTCAAGGCCGCGACCCAGCACAGCACCATCTATAGCGCGGCATCGCGGTTGCTGGCCGACAGCAAGATATCTGCAAGGGTTGTCGAGCTTCAGGATCAGGCGGCATCAATGTCGCTCTACACGGTCAAGGTGGCATTCGAGGAATACGAAGCCGCCCGACAATTGGCAATCGCAGAGGCCAACCCGAGCGCCGCCGTCTCGGCAATAAATGGCAAGGTGAAGCTGTTCGGACTGGACCAGCCACAGCGAATTAACTCCGAGGTTCGTGGCACTATCCAGATGGATGTTGTGACCAATGACGCAGATGCTTTCACCCGCCGCATGGCTGGCCTCGCAGCCCGCGCTGATGATGGCGGAACTGGCGACACTGACGCCGGAAGCGAAGGCGGCTCTTAACTGGCGCTGGCGCGGCTGGTGGGCGCGACCGTCGCAGGTTGCCCCGGATGGTGACTGGCGCGTTTGGTTTTTCATGGCTGGTCGCGGTGCCGGCAAGACCAGGGCCGGGGCCGAATGGGTCAGGGAACAGGTCATTGCTGGGCGCAAGCGGATTGCACTGATCGCGCCGACTGCTGCTGATGCGCGCGACGTGATGGTTGAGGGCGATAGCGGCATCCTGTCGGTATGCTGGTCGGGGGACCGGAGCGCTGCCGGTGAAGAACTGGGGCGGCCGCTTTACGAGCCGTCGAAGCGCCGCTTGACTTGGGCGAATGGCGCAATGGCTACGCTGTTTTCGGCTGATGAACCGGAGCGACTGCGCGGGCCACAATCGGACGCGCTTTGGGCCGATGAATTGGGATCATGGCGCCGGCCGGAAGCCTGGGATATGGCGATGTTCGGGCTTCGCCTTGGCGATGACCCCCGCGCCGTGGTCACGTCAACGCCAAAGCCTAATCCGCTGGTGCGGAAACTGGCGAGGGATGGCGGCACAGTCTTGACGCGGGGCAGCACTTTTGACAACGCCGCGAACCTTGCGCCGTCTGCGATTGAAAAACTGCGCAGGGACTATGACGGCACCCGGCTAGGCCGGCAGGAACTGTATGCCGAGATCCTTGACGATCTGCCCGGCGCGTTGTTTAGCCGGGAACTGATCGACGCGGCCAGAGTGAAGACGGCCCCGGACATGCAGCGGATCGTGGTCGCAATCGACCCGAGTGGCAGCGCCGGGGATGCAGACGACGGCGACAGCCAGGGCATCATCGTTGCGGGCAAGGGCATCGACGGTCGGGCCTATGTGCTGGCGGATCGGACATGCAAGCTGTCACCGGATGGCTGGGCAAGGCGCGCGGTTGCCGCCTATCACGAGTTCAATGCCGACCGGATCGTTGCGGAACGCAACTACGGCGGCGCGATGGTTGAGGCGGTCATTCGCACGGCGGATCGCAAGGTCAGCTATAAGGAAGTCACCGCCACGCGCGGCAAGGTGGTGCGGGCCGAGCCGGTCGCGGCCCTCTATGAGCAGTGCATCGCGGAAGGGATGCCCGTTGAGACAAGCACCGGTCCCGTAGCGATTGAAGATGTGCGAGCGGGGGACAGGGTTTGGACGCGCGAGGGGCTGCGAAGGGTGCTTTGGGCAGGCCAGACGGGAGAGCGCGAGACGTTGGTTATCCGGCACGGTGCTGGGGTGCTTGAATGTACCCCGGATCACCCGGTTTTCTGCCAACGTGGGTTTACCGACGCTGGACAACTTGTTCCTGGAAATGATACTTTAACCGTATGGAAAAACAGCAACATTTATGCGGGGACTGCGGCGCGCCAGTGTCGAGGTCTGGGGTCCGGTGCCGATCTTGCGGGGCCGCAGAGCGATGGAAAACACGCGCGAGAAAGCGGCCATTTGTGGAGTTCGGTGGTGTTCGATACTATCGGCAGGGTGATGGCTATTGGCGGGCATCTCGCCACGCTGGCAATGAACTTCTGCACCGTGCGGTTTGGCGGGCCGCGTATGGCGACATCCCTGCCGGGCAGCACGTTCATCACATCGACGGCGATTCTGGAAACAACTCGCTCGAAAACCTTCAGGTTATCAAGCCGCAAGATCACGCCAAGCACCACTATAGACCGGACCGCCTCCTATCTGATGAGGCAATGTTCAAACTCGGGAAATCTCAAAGGGAACGATGGAAGAAGATCGAACCCCGAGAGCACACCTGCGATCAATGCGGTGGGCAGTTCCAAAGCCGGGGAAACTGGGTCCGCTTCTGCTCACCAAAGTGCAACGCTGCATGGTGGAATTGGCAGCGTCGAAGCAGGGCAAAGGCGGCGGGTCTACAACCTCCACGTTGAGGGTTGCCACGAATTCTTCGCGGGCGGCGCATTGGTCCACAACTGCCGGGTTTCTCACGTCGGATCATTCGACGCGCTGGAAGATCAGCTTTGCCTGTTCGGGCCGGATGGTTACGCCGGCGAGGGATCGCCCGACCGGGCAGATGCGACGGTTTGGGCGCTGACTGAGTTGATGCTCAAAGAGCAGCCGACCACAAAAACAACCGCAGTCACGGGGCTATTCTGATGGATGTCACTGAGCGACACCCGGACTTGACAGCCGACCGCATTGCGGACTGGCAGTTGATGCGGGACACAATGGACGGGTCGCGCGCAGTCAAGCGCCGGGCGCAAACATACCTGCCGATGCCGTCCGGGTTCGCCTCGATGGATGATGGCGGGCTGGCGGTCTACAACAACATCTACAAGCTGCGCGCCATTGTGCCGGAAATTCTAGCGCCGTCAGTCGGGGCGATGATCGGCATCATCCACGGCAAGGAAACGCAGATCGAAATTCCTGATGGCATGGCGTGGATATGGGAAAACGCGGACGGCGACGGGATGCCACTTGAGGCGTTTCACCGGGGCATCACCCGCAATCTGCTATGGCTGGGCCGGTATGGCGTCTTGGCATCCGCGCCGGCTACCGGCGGCAATCCGTATCTTGTCGGGTATTCCGGCGACAGCCTGATCAACTGGGACCGGGATTTCTACGTCCTGGACGAAAGCGGATACCAGCGAAACGGGTTCCGGTGGGAATCGGTTACGCGGCACCGGGTTTTGACGATTGAGGACGGCGCGTTTGTTTCGACGGTTTACGAGGGCGAAACGATGGCGGCAAGCGAGCCAGTAGCACAAGGCGGCGTAAGGCTTGATTTTGTCCCGTTCACGGTCGGCAATGCGCGCGATGTTACGGCTGCGGTCGAAACCCCGCCTCTTGTCGGCGTGTCGAATGCCATCATCAACGCCTACCAGTTATCCGCCGACTGGCGCTGGCAGTTGTACATGAGCGGGCAGGAAACGCTTGTCGCAATCAACGGCGATGCGCCATCGAGTGTCGGGGCCGGGGTTGTGCATCAGATGAATGGCGGTGACGGCAACACGCCCGATTTGAAATATGTCAGCCCGTCCTGTTCCGGCATCGCGGCGCATGACAACGCCATTCAAAAGCAGATCGACGCGGCGGTCATGGCCGGGGCGCGGATGTTTGAGCAATCCGGCAACGGGCAGGAAAGCGGCGAAGCCCGTCGCCTGCGGTTTGCATCCGAGACTGCCAACCTGTTGAGCGTGGCGCAGGTATCGGCCGCGCTGCTGGAAAAGGCGCTGCGGTTCGCGGCGCGGATCTCGGGCATGGATGAAAAGGCTGCGGACGAAATCGTCGTCACGCCCCCGCGCGACTTGCTCGACAACACCATGAGCGCCGCAGAATTTGCCACGCTGTTCGACGCCTACGAGCGCGGCGGCATGGCTTGGGAAACCCTCTATGCGCGCGGTCAGGCCGGCGGGATATACACCGACGAGCGTAACGCCGAAGAAGAATACGCATTGCTGGAAGGCGATGCGATATAGGCCGGAACCCGGCACAACCCCCACCAAAGGAGACAGGCCAATGGCTGTCAAACTCGTAGTCGAGACCCTCGACGACATTGATGAAACCCTGCACCCGCTCTACGTCGAACATGATGGCAAGTTCCATCTGGACGCCGACGCGGACAGCATCCGTGGGCATCGGGATGTGATGCCGCTTGCCAATGCCTATGACCGGACCAAATCGGACCTGTCATCGTACAAAACCAAGCTGACGGACGCGCAACGGCGGGCCGCGCCTGATGATTTCGACCCGGAAACGTGGAAGAAGCTCAAAGACGGCAAGACCGACGATGCCGCGCATCAGCGCCAGCTTGTCGAGTTGCGCAAGACGCTGGAGGCCGAGCGCGACGAGTGGAAGGGCATGTATACCGGCGAAGTCACCAAGGGCCGCAAGGCCAAGGTCAACGCCGAATTGACAGACGCGCTTTCAGCCGCCGGCATCACCAACGCCGTTTTCGTCAAGGCCGCGCGGGCCATGTTGGAGCCGCGCGTGTCGATGGACGACGACGATACAACTCTTGATATTGGCCTTGGCCCGATGACGATTTCCGAGGCCATCAAGCGGTGGTCTACCGGCGACGAAGGTAAGGCGTTTGTCGCGCCTCCCAAGGGCGACGATGCGCGCGGCAACACGCGCGGAATGAACGGCAATCAGACAAAAGGCGACATCGGCGGGGACAGGGCTGCGCGCATCGCTGCGTTGAACGCCAAATTCCCCGATCTCGCCCAGTAACTACCGCCCATGTCGGGCAACCCCGTGATCTCAATGAGACGGCGGGCATATAGGGCAGTGCCCCAACCTCCACTCTGATTTCACGAAAGGAAACAGACATGACTACATCTCAAATGGTTGTGTTCAACCAATACTTCATGCCCGCGACTATCGAAACGCTGGCCCAAATGGTCAGCAAGTTCAACGCGGCATCGGGCGGCGCAATCCGCCTGACCACGGATGGCTTCGATGGCGATTTCTTGCAGGAATCGTTCTACGCGGCCATCCATTCGGCGCAGCGCCGCGTTGACCGCTATGCCAGCAACACCACGGCCAGCACAACTGACCTGACCCAGGCCAAACATTCGTCGGTCAAGATCGCCGGCGGGTTCGGCCCGATCCGGTATGAGCCGGCGCAAATGACATGGCTCAACAAGCCCACCGCCGAGGGTATCGAGGTTGCATCGCGCAACTTTGCCGAGGCGATGTTGAAAGACCAGTTGAACACCGCAGTTGCGGCGCTGGTTGCGGCTATCGGCCAGCAGGGCGCGACGACCACGGTTGATGTATCCACCGGTTCCGGGGCCAAGGTGATCGACTATGCCACGGTCAACAACAGCCATGCGCTGTTCGGGGATCATTCCTCGCTGATCGCGGCGCAGATCATGTCGGGTGCGAGCTATCACGCGTTCGTCGGTCAGAACCTGACCAACACCGAACGGCTGTTTCAGGCCGGGACGGTGCGGATCGTGGATATCATGGGCAATGTGACCATCATCACGGACGCCCCGGCGCTCTACACCGCTGCTGTGGTTTCCCCGGCGGTTGCTGCGAAGCGGCGCGTTCTGTCGCTGGTGGCCGGCGCCGCGACTGTCTCCGATGGCGGCGACGTGGTGTCGAACATCCAGACCACGAACGGAAATCTGCGGATCGAAACGACCTTGCAGATCGACTACACGTTCGGGCTGGGGCTGAAAGGCTACACCTGGGATGAAACCTATGGCGGCAAGTCCCCGACCGATGCCGAAATCGGCACGGGCACAAACTGGGATAAAATCGCCAGTGACATCAAGCATACGGCGGGAACCCTTGCCGTCGGCTTGGCCTGACTTTTGCAGTAGGGGCGGCGCAATCCGCCCCTATCACCAAGGCTAGGAGCAAGACATGAAACCGCAGAAACCTGTAATTTTCGAGCCGCACCCGGTGACGCCGGAACGCAAGGCGGAACTTCACGCCGCCGGGTACAAGATCATTGACGCGCGGTTTGCGCCGCGTGAGGCGAAGGTGCCGGTCCTGCCGACCCGCGACGACATAGCCGGAATGAAGCGCGGCGAGGTGGTCGAGTGGTTGAAAGCGCATGGCGTTGATGACCCGAAGGGGCCGGTTGCCGATCTGCGCGACGATCTTTCGCGGGCGATGTTTGCAGACCTGTGAGGCTGGCGCTTTGCCTCGGCGGTGCCGCCGGGGTTCGGGATGATTGGGCGGCGGCGCTGGCGCTGTTTGCGCCGAATTATGTGGTCGCATGTAACGACGCCGGGATGATCTGGCCGGGGCGACTGGATGCCTGGGTGACGCTACATCCCGACAAGATGCGCGGATGGCGCGACGCGCGGGCATCCAATGGGTTTGAACCGGCGATTGAGTATCTGGTGCATGGGGATCGTATCCAGCGATGGTGCGATCTGGTGGAGTTTCGCTTTCCCGGCCAGCAAAGCAGCGGATCAAGCGGCATGATGGCGGCCAAGGTTGCGTTGCACGATCTAGGCGCGGATCGGGCTGTTCTGGCGGGAATACCGATGGATCGGGAACCGCATTTCTTCGACGCCGAAATCTGGCAGGCCGCGACCGGCTATCACGGCGTATGGGATCAACTTTCCGGCTTTGACCGGGATCGGGTGCGCAGTATGTCGGGCTGGACGGCGCAACACCTTGGAACGCCTGACGCGGAGTGGCTTGGATGCTGAGTTTTACGACACTTGCCGTCACGGCTGCTGAGGCAACGGCCTATCACGCGCTGGCGGCGCCGACCGGCTGGCCGGTGGTTGAGGCCGACCAGGAGGCGGCGCTGTATCGCGGCCAGCGGTATATCGCGGCGCGGTATAATGGGCTGTGGCTGACTGACTGGGACAACGATGACGCACCGGACGAGGTGAAACATGCGATTTCCGAGGCCGGGCTGGTGGAAGCGGTTTCGCCGGGAAAGCTGTCTGTCACCAGCACTCCGGCAGCGGACAAGGTGCTGGTTGGCGTCGGGAACATCACATGGGAGCGGGTGAAGGCCGGCGGCATGGATGGGTGGATACCGCGCCTGTCGATTGTTGAGGGGCTGCTTTCCGGCTTGGTTCGGAGCGGTGCGACGATGCACCTGAGCCGCGCATGACCGCCGGGACCGACATTGCCGCCGAAATCGCGGCCGCTCTGGCCGAGGCTGGCGAGGCTACCGGATCGGGCGCGCTGGTCTGCACCATCAAGCGGGCATCCGGCGGGCCGGTGACGCCATGGGATACCGGCGCGGCGACGGCAGCCTATTTCGAGGTGACCGCGCTGGCCGATGAGCAGCGGCTGCGCGACATCAACGGCACCCTGATCGGGCAGACGGTGCGGACGCTGATGGTTGACGCCACCGGGACAGTGCCGCTCAAGTCGGACGTGATTGCGGTTGGCATCCGGGCGGCGGCGGTTGACGCGAACACCGAATGGGCGCAAATTCTTGAGGTTCGCACGACCGCGCCCGGTGGCGTGGCGCTGTATCATGAACTGGACCTTGCGAAATGAGCGAAGATGCCGAACTGAACGCCATTGCCGACGCGCGGGCCGGTGATCGGGAAATCCCGGCGACGCCGGCCGATCTGGTTGCCGGCAAGGGCCACGTGACGAGACGCGTTCCGCCGATACGGATGCCACGGGATCGGCATTGGGTCGAATACAACCAGATTGCCGACCCCAGCCGGATGCAGCGCGACACCAACAACATCGCCGGAGAGCCGCGCGAAAACTACATGCGCCACACCGCGCCGGGGGATCGCAGCGGAGAGTTGTGGTTGCCGGGACCAAGCAAGTACGCGGCGAAACAGGCAGGGTAATGACCAGCCCGTACCAATGCTGGTGCATTATCTGGCACCTTGACCAGGGCGACATCGAGGCGGCGCGGATCGTGGCGAGCCTGCCGCCCGAGTATTTCGCCCCGTTCGACCGGATACTTGAGGCGGCGTTTGCGGCGGGTGTTGCGATGAATTGGAGAGATTGACATGAGTATTGAGGCCGAGAAGGTCATTTCTTGGGGGAACATCGTCGCTAGTGGCGGCATTCACCCGGACGAAGACAGTACCACAATGACAGTGTTTCTGGGCGCGCAGTCATCCGGCAGGGCGGTTGAAGTGAGGGCAAAATCCAACGTTTGGTATGGGCGCGTCGATGAAGACGGTTACGCGATAGTTGTGCGGTCAGACCTTTTGCCGACAGACTAAACCGCCCGACAATCTGAACCACCTGGCCCCGCTTTTAGCGGGGATTTTGCACATGGGGGCAGAATGGCCCGACGCCCGACCAATGCCGCGCTGTCACGCCAGCAGCGGCGCATCATCCGCGAACTGATGGCAAAGCACGAACCGGCCATACAGGCGGCGTTCGAGGCAGCAATTCAGAACGCCAAGGGCGCGCTGGATTTTGACGCGCTGATACGGGCGGTTGAGGCAAACGACTGGCGGCGTGTTGATCAGCTATTCCGTCTCAATCAAGCCGTGCTGTTCCCGCTCGAGGATGCCGCGCGGGCGGCGCTCATTGCTGGCGGTGTGGCAGTCGCGGTGCCAAAGGGCATCGCCGGCGCGTTCAGCTTCAACGGGCGGCACGTTCGCGCCGAACAGATCATTGCCGAAACCGGCGCGCGGTTGGTAACGGAGATCGGCAACCCCGGTGAGGACGTCATTCGCGCGATACTGCTGGACGGGCAGCAAGAGGGCATCGGCGCGCGCAAGGTGGCGCAGCGGCTAGGCGGCGTCGTCAACCCGCGAACAGGCATCCGTGAAGGCGGTATCATGGGTCTGGACGGCCCCAGGGCGCACCGGCTGGATGCCGTCACGCGCGGCATGAAAACCCCCGAAGGTGTGCGGGACTTGGTGACGGTCAGGGCCGACGGCAGTCTGAAGCTGAAGTACAAGGTAAACCCGGCGACTGAGCAACAGATATTCTCGGCGTACAAGCGCGGTGAGGCAGTCCCGGCGGCGGCGCGCGCCCGTGCTGAAAAGCAGTTCTCGAACAAGCTGCTGAAAGAACGGTCTGAGACAATCGCCCGGAATGAGGCTTTCAAGGCGCAGGCGCAGGGCCGCAACGAGGCGCATCGGCAGATGATGGAAGGCGGCCTTGTCGAAAGCGCCGACAAGAAATGGCTGCACAACACCGCGAAGAACCCGCGACACGATCATCAGTCGATGGACGGTAAGGTTGTCGCGTTTGACGAGGCGTTTGCGATGGATGACGGGACGCAGATGCAGTTCCCGCATGACCCAGCTGCGGGACCGGAGCATGTCATCGGTTGTCGCTGTGTGGTGATTTACCAAGTGCGGTATAAGAGGCCGGGAGGTTGAAGCTATGACCAAGACTTTCACGGCTCAGCTTGAGGACTTCGCCAAAATGACCGTTGAGGCGATGGAATACACCATGCGCCAATCCATTCAGGACGTTCTTGAGGCGGCGCAGACGACGCAGATCGGCATAGGCCAAGGGGCAACAAGTTTCGAGGTCGGCAAAATCCCGGTCGATACCGCCGAACTGGTCAACAGCCTGACGGTCGATGGTGCGACGGGTCCAGACAGTTACGTTACCGCAATCGAGGGCATGGAAATCGGCGACGTCAAGCGGTTTGCGTGGACCGCGCCACATGCCCTGCCTGTTGAAATGGGCACGTCAAAATTTCCCGGCCGGCACTTCGTTTCCGCCAACGCGCGCCGGTTCTCGGAATTTGTCGATGCCCGCACGGCTGAGGTGACGAAATGAACGAAGCCGCAATCGCGCAAATCTTGGGAACCGAACTGCTCAAGATCAGCAGCCCGGCTCCGCGCGTGGTGTGGGATAACCAGGACGCCAGCCCGGCCCGGCCCTACCTGCAAGTGCAGATGGTGCCGGTATCGCGGCAGTCGCCGGGGCTGGCCGGCGGCGGTGTAATCGCGCGGGGGTTCATGCAGGTTACTGTCGTTGCCAGCGCCGGGGGCTTTGCGACGGCGGCGCTGGCACTGGCGCAGGACGTGGCCGATCAGTTTCCCAAGGCGCTGCGGCTTGCCGGGACCGGCGGCGTCGTCACCATCACCGAGGCGGCGCGGATCATGCCGGGTTACACAGACGGCACCGACTGGCGCATCCCGGTTCAGGCAGACTACTTTGCCGGGTGATCTGACAGTCGCCTGCGTCATGCGCAGCGGGGGCAGGTACGATGCCGAGTGGGTGGCCAAGCTGCAACGGGGCGTGGCGCGACACCTGACATTGCCGCATCGCTTTGTGGCGCTGTCGGACGTGCCGGTGCCATGTGATCGGATACCGCTTGAAACCGACTGGCCGGGATGGTGGAGCAAGTGCGAATTGTGGCGTCCGGGACTTCTCACCGGGCCGACGATCTATTTCGATCTTGATACCGTCATCGTCGGGTCGCTGGAGCGCATCGCCGCGCATCCGCATGTGTTTACAATGGTGTCACGAATTTCACCAGCCGCACCTGTTGTGCAGCACCGCGATGGCATGGACCGGCGATCACTCGCACATCTGGCACTCGATGCACGAAATGACGCCAAAGCGCCGCGACCAATACGACAAGTGGGAAGGCAAGCGCATCGGCGATCAGGCCTATATCGAGGACTGCAAGCGCGGCCAGCACGTTGACACGTTTCGCGATCTGTTCGGGGAGCGGTCAATCGCGTCCTACAAGGTGCATTGCAAGGGCGGTCTGCACGGCGACGAGGCGGCAGTAGCGTTCCATGGGGCGCGTAAGATGGATGACTTGCTGCACGTAGATTGGATAAGGGAGAATTGGATATGATGATCCAGAGAGTGCCGGGGTTCAACCGGGTTCTCGGCAAGGCCCAAGGCTATCTTGGCCTTCCGGTGCGGGATTATGTGAGACACGATCCGGCGTTCGGCGGAGACGTGAATGTGATGGAAACCGCATGGCAACCAACGCCAGATCAATTGGCGGCTTTGAATGCCGGTGCGAACATTCACGTCCACCTTTTCGGCAGTCAACATCCGCCGATCATGATTGATGTCGGCCCGGTGCCGGATAAATCTTGATGGCTATAAAAGACCGGGCTGACTTTGTATGCCCCCCGCCGATCCAGCCAACCGTCGATTGGTTCGGCAAGATGAAACGCCGTGGGCAGGTCATCGCGTGGCTGGCGCGCAAGCATGGGTGGACGCGCGGCGCGGAGCTGGGCCTTTGGGAGGGCGCGACGATGGCGTTTGTCCTGCAAGAGTGCCAGTCGCTGCACATGATCGGCGTCGATCTGTGGACGCCGCAACCTGACAATCCCGGACCTGAGGGCTACGAGGGCTGGGATCACGACCAGCACGAGCGCACATGCCGCGACCGGCTGGCCGCCTACGGCGCGCGGGCAACCATCATCAAGGGTTGGACTGTGGAGGTCGCCGCGCAAGTCGATGATGCAAGCCTTGATTTCGTTTTCATCGACGCCGATCACAGCGAAAAGGGCGTTCGGGCTGACATCGCAGCTTGGGGGCCGAAGATCAAACCCGGCGGCTGGATGCTGGGCCATGATGCAAGTTGGCCGTCCGTTCGGGCGGCAATCAATGACCTTGTGCCGGGGTACTGGGTCGGTCCTGACGTGACGTGGGGCCGGGTGTGGCGACCTGCCTAGTTTTGGGCGCCGCCGCTTGCCTGCACGACGACCTTGCCGCCTACACCGGCCCTGTGGACGGGTGTGTTGCCTGCAACGACGCGGGCGCGGAATGGCCGGGCGAGTTGGACGCCTGGGTTTCGCTGCATCCGCAGTTCTGGATCAACAAGGGCTGGGTGGCGTCCCGCGCGGCGAAAGGCTACCCGGCGTCGCCGCTCTATACCCACGATCTGCGCCACGCCCCGGACGGGGCAATCGCAACCGCATACTGCTTTCCGGGGCAGGAGCATTCGGGTTCATCCGGCATGTTCGCGGCGAAAGTCGCGCTGATCGACCTTGGCTTTGACCGGGCTGTCCTGTGCGGAATTCCAATGTCGCCAATGGCGCATTTTCACGGCGAAACGCATTGGCTCGAACGCAACGGCGCATCGCCGCTGCCCGACAGATACCTGAAACGCTGGCGCGATGTGCCGGCGGAATATCGTGACCGGATACGGTCAATGAGCGGTGCGACCAGAGACCTACTCGGCGCGCCGTAAACCTTTGCCCCGGCCTGCGGGCTGCCCGGACTGGCGAACAGCAGGCGAACAACCAACCGCGAACATCAACAACCCGCTCTGGCGGGCCTGTTCGCTTGCCAAATGAAAGGGCAAAAAATGGCTGACCTCACATCATGGATCGGCGGCATTCTCGGCCACGTCACCGGCAATTTCGATGCCGACGCGACCGCGTCTGACTACGCGGCGAAATCATTCGCTGACCTCGGCAATATCAAATCGGTTGGCGCGATGGGTGTCACGTCGTCCGCGATCACCGTCCAGACCCTGGAAAGTGGATTTGACAGGTACGTCAACGGCGCGAAAAGCGGCGGTGAAGTCAATATTTCCGTCGCCTTCGACGCATCGGACAGCACCTATGCGACCATCCGCGGGCTGTCGAACACCAACACCAACGTATGGTGGGAGATGACCGACGCCGACGGCAAGATCGTCTACTTTCAGGGGCTTGTCGCCAACTGGCAGGAAACCGAGCGCAGCACCTCGGTCGAGAAGGGCGCGACTTGGATTATCCGCGTGAACAGCGGGTTTGTCTACGTCTGATCCGCGCAAGCGGCTAGGGACCGGACGGATGTGGTTCGCCCGTCCGGTCCCGACCTGAACCAGAACCACAAGGAATACGACATTGGATTTCGGAAAGTACGACAGCCGCACGGCGGCAGAAACCCCGATCCGTATGCAGATCAAGGCACAATCGACCGGCGAGCCGATCAGCGACGGGAAAAAACCGTGCATCGTGCTGGTCAAGGGCGCATCCAGCCGGTCGGCACAGGCGGTAATGCGCGCCGAAGAGGCCGCGCGGATGAAAAAGGCCAAGGGCAAGAAAACCGACGAAGAGGCGATGGATATTCAGAAGTCGCTGGGCGAAAGCGCGGCGCGGTTCGTCACCGGCTTCGAGGGGGTGCAGCGCAAAGACCAGACGACAGGCGAATTGCGCGACATTACCGCCAGCTCCGAGGACTGCGCGTGGTTTTTCGATCTGAATATGTTCAGCTTGCCGCACCTGATGCGCGCCGGCAACGGCATCACCCGCAAGGACGACGAAGACGAAGATGCATTCGAGGCGCGGCGCGATGCCGAGATGGCCGAATGGCTCAAGCCGTCTTTTGCCCAACAGGTGATCGACGCGGCGCGCGAGGATGATGCTTTTTTGGGCGCAACCGCAAAAGGCTGACGCTCTACGCGGCGCAGCTTGGGTATCTGCACAGCAAGCCCGAGGGATGGCCGACGACCAGGATGGGGCTGCTGGCCGAACGGGCAGAGAAAAGGGGCGAGCCGGTTGAACCCGGCCTGCCCGAAATAGACGCTGGGCAGTACCTAATTGATGCGATGATGGCGCTGGGGCCGACGCGATCAAACGGCATGGGCGAGGAACCGACCGACTGGCACATCATCGCGCCATTCGTGCAGGCGACCGGGCGGCTGTCTGAGCCTTGGGAACTGGAAACGCTGGCTGATATGTGCCGGGCGTACCTGACCGGGCGGAATGAGGGCGACAACCCGCTTTGCATACCGCCGGTGGAGCGGGGTTAAACGCGGGCCGATCTTCCGGCAGAGAGGTTGCCACATTCATAAGCGGCCAGATCGTCAAGCCATACGAGAGGCGCGCGCCCAGGCTTCATGTTGACCAATGCTGGTTGGAATCCTGTCATTCCGCCAAAACCGTTTTGGGCGTTCAGGCTGACGCAATATGCGGTTTCGCCGTTGGCCAGCGAGTACGCGCGCATATCACCGAACTGGGCGCTGTCAGGGGCGCGCAGGTGGGATTTGATTGTAGCCTTGGCTGTTGCGGCTTCTGACTTCGATATGGCGCGCGGCGTGGCAATCGTTGATGCGCAGGCGGACACAATCGCAGCGGCGGCAATGGCAATAACGGTTCTCGGGTTCACGGTGTTTCCTTTCCATCGGTTATCTTGAGGGCTTCGCTCACCAGCCGCCGAATGGCTTCGGATCGGCTGGGCAAGTCCGGTTGCGCCCGACGCCACTCGTCAATCGCTGCGACCTGCGACGGGGTGATGACAAGGTTGAGCCTGAATGATTTGAGTTCTTGTTCCATGCGGGGATGATTACAGCACTAGCACAAGCCGCGTCAACTAGCATGTTGACAGTCGGCATAACTTATGTAAGTTTCTAATCGGGCCGAGAAGCTGTTGACGCAGCGACCCAGCCCTAACCGCAACGGATCACGAGAGGATCACGTCATGGCTGATTCCAGCAATACCACCCGCAGACAATTCCTGAAAGCCGCGCCTGCGGTTCTGGCGCCTGCCGCCGGTCTGGCCGCGTTCATGGCCGAAGCCGCCACGCCGGATGAACAGGTGCTGCACCACATCCGCGAGATTGAACGTATTCTGGCAGAAACCCGGCCTATGGCATGGAAAAGCCCACGGCTTTCTTTGTCGTCAATGGCGAAATGGGCTGTCACGCCTATCCCAAGGGCTACGCGCGCGGCGATGCGAGCGCGATGTACGAACCCGACCGGGGCGGCTGGACGATGATGGCGGGGGCAGTATGATGGAACAAATCGCAATCGACACCAGCCGCCAGCCCGTTGTGTTCGCCAAGGATGGGGAAGTCTTCGCCACCAGCCGGGATATTGCCGCGTTCTTCGGGAAGCGGCATGACCATGTGTTGCGCGACATCGGCAATCTGATCGCCGCAGAGCCGCAGTTGGGTCTCGCCAATTTTGGGGAGACCCCCTATGTAGAGGCATCCAACGGCCAGACCTACCGCATGTATGAAATGGACCGTGACGGGTTCACCTTGCTGGCGATGGGCTTCACCGGGACCAAGGCGCTCAAGTGGAAGCTGCGCTACATCGAGGCGTTCAAGGCGATGGAAGCCGAGTTGAGCAGGATCGCTCAGGCCGGAACCGCCATCGACCTGAACAACCCGGCCCAGCTTCGGGCGCTGCTGTTGAACTACAGCGATCAAGCCGAGCGACTGGAACGGCGGGTGCAGGAATTGTTGCCATCGCAAGAGGCGCTGGCCCGCATATCCAAGGCCGATGGTTCCTTGTGTATTACCGACGCGGCCAAGGCGTTGCAGATGCGCCCGAAGGACTTGTTCGACTGGCTCATGCAAAACGGCTGGATTTACAAGCGGCCCGGATCGGCCAGCTATCTCGGATACCAAAGTCGAACGGCCACGGGGTATCTGGAGCACAAGGTCACGACGGTTTCGCGCCCGGACGGAACGGAAAAGGTCACTGAACAGGTTCGTGTGACGCCGAAAGGTCTGGCGCGGCTTGCCAAGTGATCGCCCCGCGCATTCACTGACAATCGCCTGATCTAAACCAAGACGACAACCAAAGGCTCCGGGCGGAAACGCTCCGGGGTCTTTCTCGTTTGAGGGAATACGCCAGTGAGCGCATTTGCCGAGTTAAAATTGGTGGCCGATTCATCCGGCCTGAAATCCGGCGTCACCGAGCTTGACCGGCTGACTGCCGCCGGCGGCAAGGCGGAAAAGGCGACGGATCGGTTCGGGCGCGAATTCAAGCGCACCGGCGATAGCGCGGCGGCGGCCGGGACGAAGATCAAGGGCGCGGCGGCATCCACAGACAAGATGCGCGCGGCGGCGGTTAGCGCGGCCAAGCACCTTGTAGCGATGACGACGGCGTTTTTGGGCGTTCGCAGCATCGGGGCGGCGTCTGAGCAATACAACAAGATCGCAAACAGTATGCGCGCGATGGGTGTTGATGCCGGTCATGTCGCCGGATCAATCCAAGCCATAGCGGACATTTCCAACCGGACACGGGCACCGCTAGAGGCCACGGCGCAGCTTTACCAGCGTATCAGCATCGCCGGCAAAGACCTGGGCGCATCACAGCAGAGCGTAATGCGGTTTTACCGAAAACGTCGGCCTCGCGCTTGCGCAAACCGGCGCATCGTCGGGCGAAGCGGCTGGCGCCCTGTTGCAACTGTCGCAGGCCATGTCAGGCGGCACGGTTCGCGCCGAAGAATTCAACAGCATTCTTGAGGGCGCATTCCCGATTGCGCAGGCGGCGGCAAATGCCATCGACGGTGCCGCCGGATCGGTTGGCCGATTGCGGCAGATGGTCATCGCGGGCGAGATTTCCAGCAAGGAATTCTTCGACGCGATCATCAGTCAAACGACGGAACTTGAGGCTGCATTCGCTAATACGATTCCCACGGTATCGCAGGCGTTCACGGTCTTGGGGAACAACTTCACACTGTTTATCGGGCAGATGGATGGCGCTTATGGCGCCAGCGGTGCCGTGGCGAAGGCAATCATTGCGCTTGCCGAAAATATCGACCGCGTGGCGATCTATGCCGGCACAGCCGCTTTGGCGATTGGCGGCGCCTATGTCACCAGCGCAGCAATCGCGGCCGCCAGTACACTGACATTTGCCGGGGCGCTGACGTTCTTGCGGGCGGCGATCATGCGAATAGGGATCGGGTTGTTTGTCGTCGCCATTGGCGAAGGCGTCTATTGGTTCAATAAGTTGGTCACAGCGACGGGCGGTTGGGGCTTTGCGCTGCAGGCGCTTGGCGATCTGGCGGCCGGCGTGTGGGAAGGCATCAAGACAAGCGCATCGTCCATCGGCCCGTCGCTGAATGCGGTTTGGGAAACGGTCAAGTCCGGTTTCTATTCGATGCTGGCCGGCCTGACCGAAATGTGGTCGGGATTTCTGGGAAGCATGGCCGGAGGACTTGCCGGTATTCCAGGTTTCGGCGGCATTTCAGATTCGCTGAGTGCGGCCTCTGCCAACGCCTTCGGGTCGATGAGCGAATACACGGCAAAGGCGCAGGCGGCGACAAGCGCGAACGAACGGTTGACTGCGTCGGCGGCTGCATTGCGCGAGCAAGGATGGGATAGGGTCAACGCGGCCCTGAAAACGCTCCAACTCCAAATGGACGGCGCAAACGGCGAACTGGATGAAGGAACCAAGGCATCCGACAAGCTGAAGGACGCGCTTGGCGAAGTGAACAACGCCCTTGGCGAAAAGGGCGTTGCCGGCGGTGCTGGCAAGGCCGAGGAAGCCGTCAAAGACTTGAAGACCGAAATGGAGGGTCCGCTTTCCGGCGCCATCGACAACCTCGGCAATGCGTTCGGGGAATTCCTGACCGGCGGCATTCGCAGCTTCAAGGACTTCGCCAAGTCAATCATCGACGGCTTCAAGCGGATGATTTCGCAGATGATTGCCACGTCGATTGCAAACCCGATCAAACTGGCTCTTGGCCTGTCGGTCGGCGGCGGTGCCGGAACATCGGCGGCGGCTGGCGGCGTTGCAGCCGGGGGCGCGGGAGGCGGCGGCGGCATCCTGGGCGGGCTGCTGGGCGGCAAGGTGTTCGGCGCCGGCGGCGTCATCGGCGGTCTGTTCAAAGGGTTCACGACCGGCATAACCAACATGTTCGGCGGTTTTGGGACGATGTTTAGCGGCATCGGGTCGCAGCTTGGGTTGGCGGCGACCGGCAGCATGTCGGCCATTGCCGGCGCCATCGGCATGATCGCCGCGCCGCTTCTGGCCGTCGCCGCCGTGTTTTCGTTTTTCAAGACGAAAACGACCGAACTGGATGCCGGCCTGCGGGTGACCGTCACCGGCATGGATGCGCTGATCGAGACTTTCAGCACCATCGAAAAGAAAAAGTTCTGGGGGCTGTCGAAAAAAGTCAGCACCGGCTATTCGCCGGCAGACGACGCTGTTGCCGACCCGCTGATCCGCGCGGTTGCCGACATTCAGGGCGGCGTTCTGGTCGCGGCGAAAACCATGGGCATCGGGTCGGACGCCTTCACCAAGTTTTCGCACACGCTGCAAGTCTCGACCAAGGGACTGTCCGAGGAAGACGCGCAGAAGGCGGTTGAGGATGCGTTCGGCGATCTTGGCAACGCCTTTGCGGGCATGATCCCCGGATTGCAACGGTACACGCGCGCGGGCGAGGAAAGCCTTGCAGCTGTGACCCGGCTGTCTGCGGCGCTGGTCACGGCCAACGACGCATTCGACTTGCTGGGGCGCAACCTCTACGCGGCCACGCTGGCCGGGGCCGACATGGCGTCCGGGTTGGTGGATGCGTTCGGCGGGCTTGATGCGATGACCAGCGCAGTCGGCACCTATTGGGAGGCGTTTTACAGCGAGGCCGAACGGTCCGACACCATCATGCGGCGGTTGCGCGATCAGTTCGCCGATCTGAATGTCGTGATGCCGGAAAGCCGGGCGGAATATCGCAAGATCGTGGATGCCATCGACACCACGACCGAGGC
Organism: Myxococcales bacterium; assembly: GCA_016716835.1. Lineage (NCBI taxonomy): Bacteria > Pseudomonadati > Myxococcota > Myxococcia > Myxococcales > Myxococcales bacterium. The sequence goes on from JADJUW010000006.1 coordinate 22,365, forward strand.
CGGGCGCGAGTTGTTCGCGGGGATGGTCAGCCTTGCCGGCGCGATGGACGCGGTATTGCCGCAGGTGGCGTCGTTCACGGCAGCAATGCAGGGCATCGTTGACCGGATCGGCGGCGAAATCGGCGTCCAGATCGACCAGGCCACGCAGATGGCGGCGGATTACAAGGCGTCTGCATCGCTTTGGTACAAGGCCGCCACCACGATCCGCGATTTCCTGCGCGACCTGAACAACTCGCCGCTGGCCTTGGGGTCGGCATCGCAGCAGTTTGCCACCAACAAGGGCCGGTTTGATACCGCGTTCGGGATGGTCAAGGGCGGCGATCTGCAAGCGGCGCAGGACATGCCGGCGCTGGCAAAAGCCTATCTCGAAAGCATTCAGGCGACGTCGGGGTCGGCGGTGGATTACCGCCGGCAAGCGGCGCAGGTCACGGCGGCGCTGCAACTGGCCGGCGGCATTTCGGACGTCGAGGGCAGCAATGACGACATTCTGCGCGGGCTGTATCAACAGCAGATCGACGTGCTGACCAGCCTGGCGAATTTCCTGCAACTGGACGGGATCGACGCCGACTTGCTCAAGACGTTCGACGCCGAGACGCAGGAACTGATCAAGAATTTCGACGGCACGGTCGGGCTGTTCGATACGACGCTGAAACAGATCAGCGATGCGATCACCAGCGCCAAAGATTTCAGCTATGACAAGATCATGGCCGATCTGGATATCGCCATCAATCTCGGCAAGGGCAGCAAACTGCCAGCGTGGGTCAAAGACCTTGTTACTGGCGCCGGCGGCAACATCAAGACCACGTTCGACTTCATCCTGCGCCGGGATGATCTGACGCCGGACATGAAATGGATTGCCACGCAGTCGATTTCCGACATGACCAAAAACCTGAAATTCATCGTCACCAAGGGGCTGGATGAGGCCACGGCGGCGCTGGCGCTTATGGTCACGTCGAGCCTGACCAAGACCATAAAATTCATCGTGCGGTCGCCGCTTGACGACGAAACCAAGCGGCTTGCCTTGATCGGCAATTCCAACCTTGTGCGGACGGTCAAGGCGGTACTGTCGTCCAATGCCGACCCCGATGCGATGATCCTGGCGCTTGCCGCAACGGGTGCCTATGACGTGGCAGTCCGGGCGGCGCTTGATCCCAGCGTGACAAAGAACGTGCGCCAGCTCGTGTTCGGCGATACCGGGACATTCGAGGCGGTTGTCACGGCTGCCCTGAGCCTGGACAAAGCCGCCCGGCGCATCCTGTTGACGCAAGCCGGCGAATATGCGGTCAACATCACCGCGACGCTGGTGTCGGGACTGGATAAGCCGATCCAGAAATTGCTGCTGAACGCCAACACCATGGCGATCCGGGCCGTCACCATCGCAGCCGCTTTTGCCGATGGCATGGACCCCGAGTTGGTCACGCTGCTGGCCGAAGATGGCAGCAGGGCGATCCGCACCATCAAGGCCGTCGTCAACCCTGGCGGGATTGACGCTCTGGGGCTGCTGTTCCTAGATCAGTTAATCCAGACCGCGCCGGTTGAGCGGTCGATCACGGCATCGGTTGGCGCCATGAGCGCCGGCAATCGCCGGGTGCTGTTTGAGCAAAAGGGCGCGTATGCCGTCGATATCTCGGCTTCACTGGGGGCCGGGGTCAAGGGCAGCATCAAGCCGCTGCTGTTCGACAAGCCGACCGCGATTGGTCACTGGGCTTGGGACATCGGGATCACTGGCGGTTCGGCGACGGACTGGCCGGCAGGTTCCAACGGCTTTTGTCGGGCAACACCGCTGGCCGCCGGGATATCGGCATTTTCGGAGATTTCGGCGACGGACTGGCCGGAAAGTTCAAGACCCTGCTGACTTTCGGCGCGACCAGCGCCACCCGTGACATCGGCATCACCGGCAGTTTTGATGACGATCTGGCTGGCAATCTTGAGCGACTGCTCGGGCTTGGCAAGACCTCGCTGCGCCGCGACATCGGCATCACCGGTGCATTCACCGATGAAACCGACCTTAAATTCCGCAAGCTGCTTTCGGCCAACACAGCCGCCCGGCGCGATATCGGCATCGCGGGCGCGTTCACCGACATGCCCGACAAGATCAAGACGCTGCTGGGCGCGGCGTTCACGACCGGCACCCGCAAGGTCGGCATCACAAGCGGCTTTGATCCCGCCATGTCCGCATTCATGGTCGATCTGCTCTCGAAAGACACCACCGGCGCCCGTGACATCGGCATCACCGGCGCGATTGATGCCAGCCCGGCAATGCGCCGGCTTCTGTCCATGGACACCACCACGGCCACGCGGGGCATCACGGCGACTCTGGACGATGACGGCATTTCGCCGCTGGGTCAGCGGTTCCTGACGCAACTGGCGGCGGTTGGCGATGTATCGCGCGGCATTGCCGGATCGCTGACTGTCGCCGCCATGGACAAGACCGGGGGGCAGTTCTGGCGGCAACTTATGTCCGGGGTAACGACCACGGCCAAGACGATTTCCGGGTTGGTTTCCGTATTGCCGATGACCGACGACGCGGGGCAGTTCTGGCAGCGGCTTCTGGCAGGGGCGTCAACCACGCGCCAGAACATCGCGGGCAAGTTGAGCGTGTTCGGCATGGGCGAGGTCGAGGCCGGCTATTTCGGGCTGCTGACCGGCGGGTTCAAGTCGGTGCCGCGGGGCATCGCCGGAAAACTTTCGGTAGACAGGATGACGCCGGTCGAAAGCAGCTATTTCGGGCTGCTGACGAATGCCTTCACCGCGCCGACGCGGGGGATCAACGGCAAGTTGAGCGTATATAAAATGGGCGCGGTAGAGGCCGATTACTGGACCTTGTTGACCGACGCATTCACCGCCCCGATGCGCGGGATCACCGGCAAACTGACCGTCGATGCGATGACCGGCACTGCCGGCGATTTCTGGCGGCAGCTTTTGGCCGGATCGTCCACCGTAGCCAAGACGATTGCGGGCGGCATTACCGGGGTGACGCAGGCAACGGGCCTGTCGTGGGTGGCCGATAAATTCCTGCATCAGATCATCGCTGGCGACGGCATCTTCACCAAGACGATCATGGGCGGCGTCAATATCGACGGGCTTGACGGGCGGCAACTGGCGCTGCTGGACGCCATTCGGGGGGCAAATGCCGGCCTTCTGACTGTCGGGGGCAGCTTCAAATTTGCCCCCGAGGCGGCATTCTCGACGTGGTTCGGCGATACCCTCAAGACGGGCATCACGACGCCCATGTCGGTGCTGTCGCTGGCCCTTGGCGATCTGCGCAAGGCGGTTGCCGATCAGATCGCCGCCGAAAAGGGGCGTGAGGTGGCGAGTGCTTTGACCAATGCAGCGGCGGGCACCCTGACGGGGCCGATGGGCGCCAACATCCTGGGCAAGGACAAAATCGAAGAACTGGCCCGGATTGCCGGCATCAACATCGCTGACCACAATGCCAAGGGCGGCACTCTGCAAGGGCTGGCCGACCGGGTGGCGGGCTTCTCGGCCTATGACAGCATCAAGGCAATCGTCGCCGACCCGACCGGGGATCGCACCAAGGCGCTGCTGTTTGAGCATCTGACCGACCCCGGCCTTATGGTCAATCCCGGTGAATACAAAAAGCACGTGATCCCGGAATGGGCGTCCAAACCGCAAATGCATTTCGAGCAGATCGGGCTGCAACAACTTCTCGACGGGACACGGGCATTCCGGCCGGAAACGTTCAACTGGAAAACCATCGGGCTGAACGTGCCGGGGTTTGCCGACGGCGGCATCCATGCCGGCGGGTTGCGGATGGTTGGCGAGCGCGGGCCGGAACTTGAATACACCGGGCCATCGCGGATCACCAGCAACAGCGACTTGCGGGCGATGTTCGACATGCGCGAGGTCGTGGCCGAACTGCGGGCGGTTAAAGCTGAATTGCATGGAATGAAAGCGCAAGACAAGCAAATCGGCACCGCCACGGTCTCAAGCATCAAGGACGGCAATCGAACCCCTGACCAAATGGGACGTCGATGGAATTCCGGGGGAACGGGTATGAAGGTACTACCGTCGATCATCATGACTAACGCCATCATGACTGCTACCAATGTCCCCGAGGACGACGCAGCGGAATGGGATATATCGACGACCTACGACGCCGGGGATCATGTCATTGTCGCCACCGCACATCTGGTCTACGAGTCAGTTGTCGGCACAAATCTGGGGAACACCCTGAGACTGACGACGGAACGAAATGGATTGTAATCGGATCGACTAAGCCTTGGCGCGCATTCGACGATGTGCTGTCAGCGCCGTTGTCAAAATCTGGAACCATCACCTATACCATAGAACCGACCGAATTGACCCGATCTGTCGGGCTGGTCGGCGTGTCAGCGGCAGAGGCGACAATTGAAGTCCTGAATCCGGCGGATGCCGTGCTAGTGACGCGAACGCGATACCTTGCCGACTATTCTGAAATGGTTGACGCCTTGGCGATGGTCACGATAGAGCCGAGAAAAGTCGAGAATGCCATATTCGAGGACATCATATGCCAGCCTGGAAATCGCATTGAAATAACAATAGGCGACGGCGCCGGAACTGTTGAAATCTCTGAAATCATTATCGGAAACACAATCACCGTTGGCGACGTTGTTTTCGGCGCGACAATCGGAATTGATGATTTTTCCGCCGAGACTACAGACGGTTACGGCAATGTCAGTATAACACGCCGAGGGTATCGCGATGTGACAAAATTTCCTGTCGTGGTCAAAACTGGCGACGTGAAGCGATTGCGTCGGAAGTTGGCGGGCTTGCGGGCAAAATTCGCTCTATTCTATCACACCGCTGATGATACCGATTACGGGACAACCGTTTTTGGTCGGTACGAATCCCTCGAAATGATCCTGTCAGGACCGACAATCTCTGACTTGGAATTGATCGTGAAAGGCGCGACCTATGACGCTTAGCTTTCCTGCGGCACCGACCGCCCCGGACTTGAACAGCCCGGACACCTACAATGCCCGCGTTCTTGCCGGCTTCACATGGTGCTTCGACACTATGCCGGATTACTTGACCGGGCTGGACGCGGCAGATTTCTTTCCCGTGCAATCCAGTCCCGCCGACGCCACGGCGGGGCGCGTGCTGGAAGTCGGAGCCTCGGCCACGGTGTTGTCGGCGTCTCCGGCGTTGCGCGTGACCAAAGGCGGGACGGCCAATGCGATCACGCTGACCACCGGGGCAAGCCTTGGTAGCCTGACGACCGGGCTGCGGCTGCGGTTCCGGGCGACATCGGCCAACACAGCCGCCACCACGATCAACGTTGACGGCATCGGCGCGGCGGCGGCCAAAACCGTCACGGGGGCCGCCCTGCCGTCAGGCTATATCCGTAGCGATGCGGACACGGATATCCTCTACGACGGCACCAACTGGATCGCCAACCGTGAGGACGAATATGGCAGCAATGCAAACGGAGCCTACGTGCGGTTTGCCAACGGATTTCAGACTTGCTGGAATACCGCCCAAACCCTGACCTACAGCAGCACTCAGCAAGTGAGGGTGACATGGACCTACCCGGCTAAATTCATCACTTCGGCTGTGTCGGGCAGCGTGACCGCGACGGGGGCAACTGGCGATCTTACTGATTTGAGCCGGACCAAACTCGGCGTGGTCACAATATCTCCATCCGCCGATTACTACGGGTCGTTCGGGCTGATCATCACCGACAGCAGCGCGGTGGTGACATCTGAGGTGCGCAACGCCACCACAACCGCCACCGGCCTATGGTATTGAGGAGGAGCACCCATGCAGATCACATTCATCCCGCAATCGCGCTTTGACACGCTGGCGCTGTCCGTGGCCGGTGACGTACTGACCGTCAATGGCGCGGCACTCGATCTATCCCCCCTTCCCGAGGGTGCTGTTCTTCCCGCCGATGCGGTCGCCTGCGACTGGATAATGGGCGACATAACCCGCGTCGGCGGCGTCCTGCATCTGGCGATGCTGCTGCCCTATGGGCTGTACGGCGGGCCGGCGCCGGAACAACAGACAATCACCACCGACGACGGGCCGATCACGCTGCCCGCAGGCGCAAATGACGGAGGATTGGCATGAACATCGACTGGACGCGGATGCAGACGGCGGAGCAAAGGACGGCGGCGGCGCTGGCCGAAAAGCGTAACGCCGCAACCCTGTCCAAGCGCGAGTTCTGCCTTGCGCTGGCCGCGAACGCCATCATCTCTGACGCCGGCTGCGTGGCGGCGGCAAAGGGCGAATGGCCCGATGAATTGTCAGGCTTCTTCGCATATCTCACACCGGCACAGCAGCGCGACGTTGAAATCGAGTGGGCCGGGTCCGGGCATGTCGCCCGTATGGATACCAACATCCTTGTCATGGCCGCGTGGCTTGGCCTGCCCGACGCGGCGGTTGACGCCCTGTT
>JADJUW010000007.1 GCA_016716835.1 Myxococcales bacterium
CTTGCGGTAGCTGGATCAATATCTGAACCAAATTTAGTAAACCCTAAAACTTCTCTATATTGAGCTAATTCTAATTTTAAATTACCAGCAATAGATTTCATCGCTGGATATTGTGCAGCAGACCCAACTCTACTAACAGATAATCCTGCATGTATTGCTGGACGAACTCCTTGATTAAATAATTCAGCATCTAAAAAAATTTGTCCATCTGTAATAGAAATTACATTAGTAGGAATATAAGCCGAAACATCACCTGCTTGAGTTTCAACAATAGGTAAAGCTGTTAATGAACCCCCTTTTTTAGCGCTTGATAATTTAGCAGCTCTTTCTGATAATCTTGAATGTAAATAAAATACATCTCCAGGAAATGCTTCTCGTCCTGGTGGTCTTCTTAATAAAAGAGACATTTGTCTATAAGCAATTGCATGTTTTGATAAATCATCATAAATTATTAAACATGAATCTCCATTATCTCTAAAAAATTCAGCAATAGTACAACCTGTATATGGTGCTAAATATTGTAAAGGTGCTGGATCTGAAGCAGTTGAACTAACAATAATAGTATTATTAATTTTATTTAAGCCTTTTAATTTAAAATAAAGTTGAGCTATAGCTGAACATTTTTGGCCAATACTAACATAAACACAAATAACATTCTTTTGATTTAAAATAGTATCAATAGCAATTGATGTTTTACCAGTTTGACGATCACCAATAATTAATTCCCTTTGTCCACGTCCAATTGGTACTAAACTATCAACAATAGTTAAGCCAGTAGATAATGGCTCAAAAACAGGTTGTCTATCAATAATACTGGTATTTTTGGAGTAATTGGTGCTTTTTTTAAATTTACATTTTTTAACTGAACATCTCCACCAACTTGGAATCCTAATGGATTAACAACTGTTCCTAATAATTCGTATCCAACACCAACAGACATTCTAGTCCCTGTTCGTGAAACTATATCATTTTCACTAACTTTACTTTCATCACAACATAAAACGATACCAACTCTTTCATTTGCTAAAGTTAAAGTTAATCCATAAACATTATTAGGATAAAAAAAAACGAGTTCTCCTGAACGAACATTTAATAAACCCTTTACTATAGCAATACTGAACCTACTGATTCAACATACCCAAAATCTAATAAAAATGATTTATTAAGAGTTTTTTTTTTATTTACATCGGTAGTATAATATGATTTAACCAAGTTAAATGATGAAAAATTTTTAATAGATGAATTTAAACCCGCAGATATTAACATAAAAACTAAACTGTTTTAATTTATAAAATCATATTCCATAATTAATGGACGATGCTCACTTTTTTTTAAATTAGGTTGTAATTCTAATAATTTAAATGTTTCTTCAAAATAAATTGCTAATAAAACTGTAAATACATATGCTTGTAAAAATGCTATTCCTATTTCTAAAAATACAATAATTAAAATAATTATACAAGGAATTAATCCTAAAATTAAATTAAAATCTAAAATTTTTAATGTAAATCCTGCAAGAATATGTAATAAAATATGACTTGACATAATATTTGCAAATAATCGAATAGCTAAACTAAAAACTTTAGCAACATGTGAAATAATTTCAATTATCATTAAAAATGGAATTAAATAGGTTGGTAAATTTTTTGGAATAAATAATTGGTAATAATAAACTCCTTGAATAAATAAACTATTAAAGTTAATCCAGCTAAAAATAAAAAAGATAAAGTAAAATTATGAATAATAAAAGCACTATTAGAAAACCCGTACGGAACTAAACCCAATAAATTATTACATAATATGAAAATAAAAATAAAATATAATAATGGATAGTAATTATAAAATCTAATTTCAAAAGGATAATGTGCTCCAAATGTTGGTTTTAAAACTGTTTGTGCTATAATATGACTTTGTTGCGTAAAATATTGCCATAATGACGATGGCAATATTTTTGAATTATATGAGGCTATTGCTGTTAACAATACAATTAAAAATAAACTTAGTTTATAATATTGTAAATTAACTAATGTAAAATAAAAATTAAAATTTTGTATATTTACAGCTAAAACTTCATATAAAAAAAAATCATAAATCATCTGAAATGAGGCTACAAACCAAAATTTATCATCATCGAACTCAATTGGTAAGCCTAAAAAAATATTTGTGATAAAAGTATATTTATCTTGTAAAAGTAAAAATTGTTCTAATGGACTATAAAACATTTAAAAAAATTTAACGATCTATTTCTCCAAAAACAATATCTTGAGTCCCTATAATTGTTACTAAATCAGCAATCATATGTTGGTTAGACATATGATCTAAACCCTGTAAATGAAAAAATCCAGGAGCCCTTATTCTACAACGATATGGTTTATTTGTATTATTAGTAACTAAATAAACACCAAATTCCCCTTTAGGAGCCTCAATAGCAAAATAAGTTTCACCATCAGGAATATTAAATCCTTCAGTAAAAAGCTTAAAATGATGAATCAAAGATTCCATAGAATATTTCATCATTTGTCGAGTAGGAAAAATAGTTTTATTATCAAGGTTATTATGTAATTTTTCAGTAGGAAAATTATTTAGACAAAATTCTATAATTTTAACACTTTGTTTTATTTCTTCTACTCTTATTAAAAAACGATCATAGCAATCCCCAACTGAACCCACTGGGATTTTAAAATTCAATTCTGAATAAATATTATTAAATGGATAATTTTTACGTAAATCCCAATTATACCCTGACACGTAGCATTACACCAGAAAACCCCAGTTTAAGGCCATAGAGCTGGTAACAATACCTATATCAATTAATCGTTGTTTCCAAATTCTATTAGAATGTAACACAATTTCTAGTTGTTCAATATTATATAAAATATCTTCCATAATTATCCAAATATCAGTTAAAATTTCATTAGTTAAATCATATGTAACGCCTCCAGGTCTAATATAATTTGCATGCATTCTAGCACCAGATACCCTTTCATATAATTCCATTAATTTTTCTCGTCGTTCAAATGCCCATAAAAAGGGAGTCATTGCACCTACATCTAAAGCATGAGTCGTTAAAGCTAATAAGTGATTTAATATTCGAGTTATTTCTAAAAAAATGGTTCTAATAAAATTAGCTTTATTAGAAATTTTAATTCCTAATAAATTTTCTATAGCAAGAGAATAGGTTAATTCTTGAGCCATCATAGACACATAATCTAATCTATCAAAATAAGGTAAACCTTGTAAATATGTTTTATATTCTAATAATTTTTCAGTTCCTCTATGTAATAAACGATGTGAGGATCTGCTCGAGTAATTATTTCCCCATCTAATTCTAAAATTAATCTTAAAACACCATGTGCTGCAGGGTGCTGAGGACCAAAATTTAATAAAAAATTACGTAATTCTTTAAATCTTTTTAATGAAGTCATATCAAATTTCTAAATTTGTTTTTATTAAATATTGATTCCATGGGCTTTCAAAATTAAAAAATCTATATTCTTGCATTAATTTTACTGGTTGATATTCAACACATTTTAATGCTTCATTATAACGTAATTCAATATACCCTGTTAAAGGGAAATCCTTTAACAAAGGATTGTGAGAAAACCCATAATCGGTTAAAATTCGTCTCAAATCAGGATGATTTGAGAAAATAACACAAATAAATCATAAATTTCTCGTTCTAACCAATTTGAACATAAAAATAAATTACATAATGATGGTATTCGTTGATTTTTATTAATTGTTAATTTTACAATTAAACGTGAATTATTTTTTATATTTGTAAAAATATAAATTATTGAAAACCTATTTTTATTATTATCTTGACTTTGTTTTAAAAGTGATAAATTATCAATACAGGTGATATCATTTAATTGATAATAATTAAATAAAATGCTGTTTTTTAACATAATCATTAATGTCCAAAAATATTTAATGTTTGTTATATTTATAATTACATCAGAAATTAATAAATTAAAATCATAAACTAATTCTACATTATAAATTATTTTATTAAAAAATGAACGTAGTAAAATCAAAATATTAAATAATCTAATTGATTTATTAAATTTTATAGATAATTGATTTTTCATTTTAAAAATTTAAAGCACCTTTTTCTAATTCATAGAAAAATCTATGATTAATATTAATAAAAATACTATTATAACCCAAAAACCATAAAATCCTATTAAATAAAATGATACACACCATGGAAATAAAAAAATTATTTCGAGATCAAAAACAACAAATAAAATACCAATTAAATAAAATTTAATATTAAATAAATGTCTTGAATCCTCAAAAGGCTGAAAACCACATTCATACGAAGATAATTTTTCAAAATTTTGAGGTTTTTTAACTGTAATTAAAATATAACTTAATGTTATAATTATAAATGATATTAAAACAACCAAACTTAATCTACCATAATAAT
>JADJUW010000008.1 GCA_016716835.1 Myxococcales bacterium
CGATCGGCTGGTATTCGCCGGTCACCTGATCAAACAGCACCTTCTGTGGCTGCCCGGTCGCCGGGTCGAAGATCTCTTGCACCGTCATCGACTTCGACGCCTTGGGCGCAAACAGCTGTTGCGCGAGCTGCTGCATGACGCGCGGATCGCGCACCGCCCACTCGGCGGTTGCCGGGTCGATGCCGCGCGAGAGCAGCGCCTTATAGGTCTTGTTCTCGTTGACGCCCTTGTTTTCGAGCTCGCTGACGGCCGTCAGATAGCGTGGGTCGGCGTTGCCCCGGAAGGCTTGCCCCAAGCCCATGAGCCAGGTCGCCCATTTTTCACGGCCGCTCGCCTGCGGGAACGGATCGGCGCCGCCGGAGGGTGCCGGGCTGCCGCCGCCTGAAAGCAGGCCGGAATATCCGGCGAAACCGTCAGAGCCGCCCCCACCTGCAGCGGCGTCGGCCCCGCCGCCGCCGAGGATTGACGACACATAACCCTGCGTCTCGCGCGGCATGCGGGACATATCGCGGTGCTTTGCGAACTGCTGCGCGCGCCCCGGCCCCGCGTTGTAGGCAATCAAGGCAAGCGTCGGGTCGCCACCGAACGCGGCCAGCTGCTTTTTCAGGTAGTGCTCGCCGTAGCGCTTGCCGCGCGCCGGGTCCATGAGGGCTTGCGTGATCGCCCTGTCATCCATGCCGGCAATGTCCGTCTCGCCGAGCTCTGCCGCGATCTCGCGCCCCGTCGCCGGCATCACCTGCATGATGCCGGCCGCGCCCACAGGACTGATCGCGTTCGGATTGCCGCCGCTCTCCTGGCGGATCAGGCGTTGCAGCAGTTCGTCATATCCGAGCTGCGCCATGGCTTAGGCCCCCGCGTACATCGGATTGACGCCGACTTGACCATTCTGCAGGTAGGCCGTCGCCGGGTTGCTGTACGGGCTGTAACCGTAGGAGCCCTGATAGCTCGGCATGTACTGCATGCCCTGCATCGTCGCGCCGGGTGTCGTGCCGGCGCCTGTCGTCGTGCTCATGCCCGGCATGCCCATGAGCGTCGCGCCGATGCCAACAACCTGGCCGATCATGTCCATGACCGACGGCGTGCTCGAGCTCTGCTGCGTCTGGCTTGAATTCTGCTCGCCGAACTGCGAGCCAAGGCCGCCAAGCAGGCCCGAATACTGCTGATACGACTGCAGCGGGATCTGGCGCCGCGCGCCCTCGGCCGCCAGCTGCTGCTGCGGCCCCCACAGCCGCGCATCCATCGCCGCATTGCCCGCCTGAATGCCGGCGAGCTGCCGGTTGCCCTCGGCCGTGTCGAGATCGGAGAGCAGGCCCGAGAGCCCATAGCCGGCGCCCTGCAGCATGTTGTTCGCTTGGAATTGCTGCGCCTGGTTCTGCTGGTACATGTTCGCCAGCACCGGCAGCTGCGCTTCCGTGATGCCCTGCGCGACCGAGTTCTGATTGTAGCCGCTCATGTCACGGCCGGCGGCTGCGAAGCTCGCGTTAATTCGGTTCGCCGCGCTGTCGCCGAGCTGCGTCATGAGCCCCGCGAAATACGGGTTGTTCGCCGGGTCGAGCATGGCGCCGGAGGCATAGCCGCCGAGGTTCGATTGCAGATCCGAATAGGCGTCCTTCGCATACCCGCCGTAATCGGTCGGCGTCAGCAGGCCCTTGGCGACTTGGCCGTATTGGTTGGCGAATTGGTGCCCGCCCGCGCCGACCTTGCCCCACTGGTTTATGGCCTTCGTTTCGGCCCCCGTCAGGCCGTTCGGCATGCTCGCCGAGGCATTGGCGCCGAGCTGCTCGAGGGCACCGGAGACCGGTTTCCACGGCGTGACCTTGCTCGTGCCGGTGCTTGTCTGCTCGCTTGAGCCCGAGAACAGATCCGAAAGCCAGCCCATGTCGTGCCCTCACCCGAAAGCGTGATAGTCGAATGTGCGATCCGTCTGACCGTTGTTGGCGTGGGTGACTGTGAACGAGCCCTGAGCCTTAGCGCTGACATAGGTCGTGGCCAGCGCCGCCGCCGCGTTGGACGTGCGCGGCGAAAACGTGATGTGCGTATCAACGGACATATTTGGCGCGGTGACGGTCGTCGTCGTCGTGCTGGCCGTCAGCGTGAACGAATTGACCGCATTCGAGCGCCCGGCGAACAGATCGCGGATCGCCTGCAGGATGCGGACAGGATTGCGCTCGGTCAGCGCGGGGACGTTGCCGCTCATGCTCGCCCCCCGAGCCCGAATTCAGGTCGGAGCCCCGTGATAAACGTCCACTCCTCGCCGGCCGGGATGCGCAGCCGTATGCGCATGAACCGCGCCTCGTCGTCGAGCGGGATCACGCCGTCGTCGTTCAGGCTGTTCTCTTCGCCCTCATATTCGGCGCCGGCGAGCGTCTCGCGCTTGACAGCGACGCCATAGACGGTGCCGGCATCTGTTACAGGCTCGGCCGAGTTGATGAACACGCGACGCCCCTCGCCGGACTGCTCGGCGGTCTCAAGCACCGCCTCTAGCGCGTCACCGACGAGAAACCCGACATTGTGATTTGAGTTGACGGCGCCGAGCTCGGTCAGCGCGACCGTCGCGATATCGTCAAGCGAGAATTCCATGTCATCGACCGAGCCGCCGACGATGCCGCCTGACGTGTAGGCGTTCGCAAAGGTCGAGCCCTGCAGGTCGACGTGCGTCCCGTCGATGACCGTGATCGTCCAGTGGCCGTTGGCTTCCGTCGTGCCGCCGACGCCCGAGACGCTCTTGTAATCGCCCGTAGTCCACCCGGTTGTGGCGGCGACCTCGAGCCGAATGAGGCCGGCGCCGTTGTCGGCCGTGTCCGTGACGGCGATGACGCCCGCGCGATCGCATCGAGGCTTTCGGAGCGTCGCGCCTGGCCGCGCGATCGAGGCGAGGAACTCGCCCGCCACGTTCGCAGGCGTCCACCGCTTGAGCACATAGTCATAGTTCCATACTTTGTTGAACAGGTTCGCTTCGGCCTCGTCGTCGATGGTTTTCGAGGACCACGCGACGATGTGGCCGCCGGGATCGGAGGCGCCGATCACCAGCGAATAGGCCGACGTGTCCACGGTCGCGGCGAACGTCCTGTCAACCTTTTCCTTGCCGATCGGGATCAGCTCGCCGGTCGGCTCGGTGGAAGCCTTGGCTCGACAGGAAGAACGTGCGCGCCTCGCTTTGCGGATGAGCGAGTACGGCGCGAGCAGGCCGATGTCCGTCCCGAGGCGGTCGATCTGGAATACGATGTCGGCGCCCGGAACCCACGTCATGCGGCGGATGGCGGTGTCCTGAAACAGGAAGCCTTGCTCGCCGCCGGATATCCCGCGCACGATGCCGCCGTCCGGCAGGTCTTGGTAGTCCGAGTATGTCGTGCCTGAGGTCCAGGTCGTGATGGCGTTCAAGCCGCTCCACTGCACGCGATAGGGCTCGTTCAGGAGCCCCGCGAGCACGAGAAAGCGGTTGATCACGCCGACATAGGCCGCTTGCGGAGGCGAGCCGGCGAGCGCGGCGAAGGCCGACGAGGAGGTCAGATTGTAGGACTGCGGCGCGGCGTTGGCCTGTACGGCGATCACCACATCGGCGAACTGCGCGAACTGCCAGTGCGCATCGCTCGACAGAGCCGAATAGGCCGAGCCGCCGGCCGAGACGTCGGTCCAGCTGTAGTCGGTATTACTCATCAGATAGAGGCGGGTTTCCGTGCCCGCAAAGACGAGGATCGAGCCATCACGCTTGCGCGCGAAAAAGAGCCCACGGCATCGAGCTGACAAAGCATCGCTTAAAGGGTCTAAGCTGGGGTGTGGCCCGTAGCCGTCTGCGCGTGGGAGCACATTCAGGATCGAGCCGGTGTGCGCCCGATCGACGTCGGACACGTCCGGCCGATACTCCCCGAATTCGGAAAGTTTCGCCATCAGAAGGACATCGAGGCGATGCGCCCCGTCCCGAGCATCGAGGTCCGCCGGCGCTCGAGGCGGGCGAGCGCGTCCATTTCCTCATTGCCCATCAGCGCGGCAAGGTCCGTGTCGCGGTAGCGGTGCAGGGCGAGCTCGCGCTTGGCGCGGCAGCGGATGAGCTTCTCGGCCGTCGTCATCCACGGATTGCCGGCCGTGTCGTCATCAGTCGGTGGCGCGACGATGAAGTGCCCGCCGAGCCGGCATGTCCAGCCCGAGGAGGCGGGCGCCGGCCAGATGCGGATCGACTCGTCGAACACGACGTATTCGCTCGGCATGCCTGACGAGCTCGACGTCGAAAGCTCGACAAGCATCAGGTCGCCGGGGACAAGCTGGTAGGTCTGGCCGCTGATCGCGAGCGTGACGAAATCCAGTTCGATGATGTTGGCGATTTCCGCATCGTCGGAGACCGTATAAATTGCCTGGTCGGCGACCGTGTCAAACGTCACATCGCGGGTTTCGTTGAAGGTGAAGCGGTGCGTCTGGTACTCGCCGATCGCCGTCTCGATCGCCTCGTCGATGTCAGCCGTAATTAGAGCGGCGCCCGTGCGGCGCAGCTCCTTTGCGATCCGCGTCCGCATAATGGCCTTTGTCGTCATGCGAGGCCCTCATGTCAGACGGGTTCGATCTCAAGCGTGACGCGGAAGGTTTCACCGGAGGCAGGCGTGTAGGCGCCCTGCACGTCGATCAGGCCATAGAGCTTGTCGGCGACACTTGGCAGCCGGAAACAGATGGCGGTCGAAGCCGAGCGCTTGTTTAAGCCCGTCGTGCCACCGGCGAACGCGCCGGATGACAGGTCGATCGCCACGGTATCGAGATGATCCGTCACGCTCGCCACGCCGTAGGCGCCGTTGTCGCCGTTCGTCGGCGTGCCGGGGCTCGCTAAGAACAGATGCACTCGAAACGAGGCCGCCGTGGCGCCCGTCGCCGACTTGAACAGGCGAACGGCCCGGATGATGCCCGAGCCGCCGACTGCGCCCACGCCCCAAGACAGCGGTGTGATCGACGCGGCGGTCGTGTTGTCCGCCACGATATCGCCGGACGTGTAGGCCGTCGTGTTGGCCGGCCGCGCAAAGCTGCTGTAGGGCGTGTGAATGGCCATGGATCAGATCGCCTTCACCACGAGGAAGCTCACCACGATCGTGCCGTTGAAGGCTTCGGCCGAGGCGTGCTTGTTGATCACCTCGATTTCGATCGAGCCCGCGCCAGGTGTCACCTTGCCAATCATCGGCGTGCCCTGCGTGTTCGTGCCGTCATAGACGGAGGCGAACACCATGTCGGCGGCCAGCACCTTGTTATTCGTGATGGTCAGCGTGAAGAACGCGTCCTGAGCGGTCGTGAGCGCCTCGCTCGTGACCTTTCCCATGTAGTCGTTGATGGTGACGGCCGCGCTCGATGACGTACCGGTCGAAACTTCCGAGCCGATCGTCTCGCATTGGACGATCTGAGCGCGGCTTGCTTTGTTGATGCCGAAAGCGCCTGTAGGCATATCATCCTCCGAATGGGTGAAGGGCCGGGTTGCCCCGGCCCTGGTTGCCTATCAGCGCGCCGTGCCGGGCACGATGTACGTCACATAGACGGTCGCCGAGCCGGCCGAGGCCGCCGTGCCGGTCAGATCGACCGTCGCGGTGATGCTCGCCATCGGCAGTAGCCGAATAGCCGTCGTTAGTCGTCGCCATCTCGTCGGCGACAATGCGGCCGATCGTGCCAAGGGCAAGATCCGTCGCGAACCCGTCATCGTCGGCAGACGTGCCGATATCGAGGACGTTGGTCGAGCCCGAGTTGAAAGCGGTGTGGACGTGAACGCCCGCCTCGAGCACGCATGCGCCGGGCGGCATGGTTCCGAGCGTGAGCACGGAACCGTCATCGGTGTAGCTGAAGGTGCGCGCGAAATAGTGCACCTGATTGGTGTGGTACATCTGCCCTTTCGAGCCAGCGGTGCCGGTAGCCATGTGTGTGTGCTCCTCTTGGCTCTAGGGTTAGGCCGACGCTGTGGCGTAGCTGCTGATCGTGACGACGCCGAAGTCCGCCGAGTTGAATTGGACCTTCTTGAGGCCCATGATCGACCAAGCGCTAACCTCGAGCTTGCGCTTGTGATCAAGCAGCTCCTCGTTCCACCGGTAGCGGTCGCCGCCGTAGGGACCGGTACCGAAGCCGATAACAGCCGCCTGCGCGCCGAGCAGGACCGCGCGGCGGGTGCTGGCGACGGCGGTCGTCGGCGTCGCGCTGTTGCAGCCCAGCGTCACGTCCTGCGAGCTGCGAAGAACGATGTCGTTGTACTCGCCGAGCGCGCCGGTATAGATGGCGTTGTCGGACACCTGGTCGCCCATCATGGCCGCCTTCTGGATGTCCTGCCACTGGCCGGTCGAGCTGTTCGTGCGCAGGCTCGTCACCTGGTAGGGGTGAAGGTAGCAAACGAACTTCTTGCTGCCCTTGACGTTGATCGGGCGGAGCGGGTTGTCGCCGACCGTGGCCAGTTCCTTTGCCTTGTCGAGCAGGTCGAGGGTAAAAATGTCGTTGGCCGTGAGCGACTGATCGTTCGCCTGGCCGCCGGCGATGATGCGGCGGGTAGCCGTGTTGGCGGTCGTCGCGACAAGCCCGGTGTACTTGGTGTTCGTCTGAGCCGTGTTGCCGCAAACGTGATTGAAGAACGCGACGGAAATGCGCTCATTCCACCAATCGGTGAGGCCGTCTTTCAGCTCCTCACGGATGTCGAACGGCACGCGCTGCGCGTCGATCGTGTTCTCGCTCTTGGCGGCGACCACATGGCCGAGCTCGCCGATCGTCAGCGAGTCCGAATAGGTCGTCATCGCCTCGCCGTTGCCCTCGGCGGTCTCGGTCTCGCCGATGCCTTCGCCGGAGAACTTCGTGCGTAGACCGAAGGTCACACGGTCGCCCGTGCCCTTTTTCATCTCGCTTTTGATCTGGATGATCGAATTTGGCCCCTCGCCCATCAGCGGCAAGCGGGGTGGACTCGCGGACGCTCTTGTCGAGGTTCTTCGACCAGAGCTTGACGGCCAATGCGTCGTTAACGCCGTAGGTTGTGTAGGCCATTTCGTTTCCCTCCTGCGGGGGTCAGCGATTGCAAATCGTGTGACGGATTTGCGCGGTTCGCTGCGCTGGCGGAGGGGTCCGGGGTAACGGCGGGACGACTAAGCCGGGCGCTTTTACGGGTCGCCCCCCGAAGGCCCTTTAACGGCGGCCAGGCCGGAAAGCCGCAAGTCGGCTTGAATTGAACGCTGTTCATATTCGTCGGGAATGTCAAGCGGAGAATTGACCCACTCTCCGCTTGACGGCCGCGTCTCCTGCTCATCCCCCCATCATCCGGCGGAACTCCTCGGGACTCATTTCGGCAGCCTTGCGGGTGAACTCCTCCGTGCTCATCTGCGCGAGCGTCTGCGGCGTGAAGCCGGTCGTCGCACCGCCGGCCGATGACAGCGACGTGGAAGGCCGCCCGCGTCTGCTGCTGGCGCGGGTTGACGGGCGGGCGGCGTGGTGGTCTGGTGGAGCTGTGGCGGGCTGGGAGCAGCCTGCGCCATCTCCGGCCGCCAGCCGCGCGCGGCTGCAATCCGATAGAAGAACTCGGCCGGCCGCTGGCCACGCTGCTGCGCCATGCGGACCATGCCCATTTCCTCGGTCTTGAGCATGGCCTTCGCCTGCTCTTTCGAGTAGCCGAGCGCCTCGAGCTCCATGCCACGCGAATTGAGCAGGAAGCCGTAGGACTGCCAGAAGTCGGGCTGGACTTGCGCGAACTGCTGCGTGTCGGCCTTGGCCATCGCCGCGAGGTTCTGCTCCTCGCTCGTGCGCTGCATGCCCGACATCATTTCGGTCTGCTGCTGCTGCTGATAGGAGACGCGCCGGCGCAGCTGGTCATTCGAGCCGAAGATATCGACTTGCGGGTCAATGTCCTCCTCCTCGAATGGGTTCTCGGGCCGCTCGTCCTCCTGCGGCCCCGTCGCGCGCTTGGCCGCCGTCTGAACCATCTCCTCGAGCAGCCGAGCGCGCTCGCGGATGGCGATCGACTCCTCGCGGTACCGCTTGGCCTCCTCGTCAGCCCGCTTGCGCGCCGTGCGCTCGGCGTGCAGCGCCTCGTGCGGGACGTAGCCCTTTTTCGAGGCGAACTGGCCTTGTTGCGGCGCGCGACGCCCCGCTCGTCGATCAGCACGAGGTCGGGATCGTCCGGCTCGGTCTCGCCCTGCCCCGCAGGAGGCCCACCAGCGGCCGGTTGT